>JBBRCF010000025.1:0-34504 GCA_038205135.1 Rhodobacterales bacterium | reverse complement strand
AAATCGGTTTTCGCCGCCTCGGCCCGGTCTACATGCGCATCGCCCAGCACGCGGCGCCGGGTCGCCATGCCATCGTCGTAGCGGTCAGACATGACCGACCTCGGTCAGAAATTGCGTCAATACGGCTGCGTATTCTTCGGGCGCCTCGACGCAGGGCAGGTGGCCTGCCTTGCGGATCAGGTGGAATTTCGACCCCGGGATCAGGTCTGCCGTTTCGCGCACCAGATCGGGTGGTGTCGATCCGTCGTCGGACCCTGCGATGCCCAATGCGGGCAAGCGCAGCGCGGCGGTGGTGGCGTAGAAATCGGTCCCCGATATTGCCGCCGAACAGCCCAGATAGCCTTCGACTGGCTGACGGATCAGCATATGGCGCCAGGCGTGGAATTCGTCGGTGTCGCGGAACGGCGCGGAAAACCAGCGTTGCAGAATCGCCTCGGACAGCGCCTCTATCCCGCCCGCACGGACGGCGGAGATACGTTGGTCCCACATCTCGGTCGTGCCGATCTTGGCTCCGGTGTTCGACAACACCACGGCCCGGATCTGGTCCAGCCGTTTCGCCGCAAGCCCCTGCGCGATCAGCCCACCGATGGACAGTCCGACGAACACTGCGTCCCGCACCTCCAGATGGTCCAGCAGGCGTTCGGCGTCGCGCACCAGTGCGCCCATGCTGTAAGGCGCGGGCGGGCAATCCGACAGGCCATGACCACGCTTGTCATACCGGATGTAGCGCAAGTGCGGCGGCAGCAACGGCAGCACCTGATCCCACAGCCGCAGATCGGTGCCCAGCGAGTTGGCAAAAACCACGGGCCGCCCGTTGGGGTTGCCGTCGATCTGCATGTTCAGGCGGATGTCGCCAAGATTTACCATTCGCATCAGTATGCAAGCCCCACATAATTTTCAGCTAACACCATCTTGGCGGCATCTGACGATTCAAGATAGGCCAGATCGGCCTCCTGCATGCGCTGTTCGAACTCGGACTGATCCGGGAACCGGTGCAGCATCATGGTCAGCGACCATGAAAACCGTTCCGATTTCCACACCCGCGCCAGCGCGCGTTCGGAATAGCGGTCGATGCCTTCGGGATCGCCAGCGTAATGCTGCACCAGCCCGTGATACAGGTAATGCACATCGCCGACAGCCAGATTCAGCCCCTTGGCCCCGGTCGGCGGCACGATATGGGCGGCGTCGCCGACCAGAAATAACCGGCCCCAGCGCATCGGTTCGGCCACGAATGACCGCAAGGGCGCGATGGATTTTTCGATCGTCGGCCCGGTCACCAGTGTATCGGCGGCGTCTTGCGGGATGCGGCGGCGCAATTCATCCCAGAACGCGGTGTCGGACCATTGATCGACCGTATCGGTCAGCGGGCATTGCACGTAATAGCGCGACAGGTTGGCGTTGCGCATCGAACACAGCGCAAAGCCGCGTTCGTGGTTGGCATAGATCAATTCGTGCGACACGGGGGGCGTTTCGGACAAAACGCCAAGCCAGCCAAAGGGATAGACCCTTTCAAACTCGCGCAGCACGGTATAGGGGATCGCCTTGCGCGAGGGGCCATGGTACCCGTCGCAGCCAGCAACGAAATCGCAATCCACCCGGTGTTCCGCGCCATCCTTGTGGTAGGTCACATAAGGCGCGGCGCTGTCCAGATCGTGCAAGGTGACGCCATCCGCGCCGTGAAAGACCACGCCGTCCATGGCCGCGCGGGCTTCATACAGATCGCGCGTCACTTCGGTCTGGCCGTAAACCATGACTTTTTTGCCGATCAGCGCGTCGAAATCGATGCGGAAGCCCTTGTTGCGGGCGGCAAGATACGTGCCCGTATGCACGAACCCCTCGCGGTCCATACGCGCGCCTATGCCCGCCTCGTGCAGCATGCCGACCGTGCCCCATTCCAGCACGCCCGCGCGGATGCGCGCCAGCACGTAGTCCCGGCTCTGGCGTTCCAGCACCACGGTGTCGATCCCCGCCCGGTGCAGCAACTGCGCCAACAGCAACCCGGACGGGCCGCCGCCAATGATGCAAACCTGCGTGCGCATCGATTCCCTCCCCCTGTTCGCAGGGTTACGGAACGCCAATTAGTTTGCGATGTCAATCAAAACGCCGCGCAGCTATTCCGCAACGAGCAGCATGCCCGTCACGACGAGGGTTCCGCCCGCGATTTCGCGCCAGGTAAAGGTCTCGCCGAACCACAGTGCTATCGAGACGATCAGCACGGTTTCGGCCCCGATCACCAGAACATAGGCGTTAGAAAGGTCCATGATCCGCAACAGGAATATCTCTGTTACGACGACGACAATGAAAATGGCCATTGCAATGCCGACCGAACTCATCGACCCGCTGACGGCGGCGTGTTTCATAAAATATGTGCCAATGGCATAGCCCGGGGCCGCAAGAACAATAAGAGACAGTTTCGAAAACGCCAGTGTCATGTCCATGCGCCAAACCCTTTGCATGCCCCGCTACGGGCAAAGGTGCGCCTGGTTTGGCGAAGCCGACAGTCGGGAATCCCTTACCTTAGGTCAGGCAAACCGCGTCAGCGCCGTCTGGAACGTGTCCGCATCCACATTGCCCCCCGAGGCGACCGCGATCACGGTATCGCCCGCGATGGGTTCGAACAGCGCCGCCGCCAGTGCCACCGCGCCGCCGGGTTCCAGCACGATCTTCAGCCGCGAAAACGCCAGTGCCATGGCGTGCAGCGCCTGATCATCCGTCACGGCGATCCCCGGCCCGCACAGCCGCGTCATGATCGGGAACGTGAAGTCACCCGGTTGCGGCGTGACGATGGCGTCGCAGATCGACCCCGCAAGGGCGGCGTTGCGCTGGATGCTGCCAGCGGCCAGCGACCGCGCCACATCGTCAAAACCGGCGGGTTCGACGGGCCGCGCCCGCAACCCCGGCGCGCGATCCGCCAGTGCCAGCGCGATGCCGGATGTCAGCCCGCCACCGCCGCAGCACACCAGCACATCGGCAACCGTCACGCCCAGTTCCGCCGCCTGCGCTGCGATTTCCAGCCCCGTGGTACCCTGACCCGCGATCACCTGCGGTTCGTCGAACGGTTTGATCAATGTCAGTCCGCGTTCATCGGCCAATCGCGCACCCAAGGCGTCGCGATCCTCGGTGGCACGATCATACAGCACCACCTCGGCCCCATACGCACGCGTGTTGTCGATTTTCAGCCGGGGCGCATCGGCCGGCATGATGATGACAGCGGGCACGCCATGTTGGCGGGCGGCCAGCGCGACGCCCTGCGCGTGGTTGCCCGACGAATAGGCGATGACGCCGCGCGCCCGGATATCCGGGGTCAGCGCCGACAGGGCGGAAAAAGCGCCGCGGTATTTGAACGACCCGGTATGTTGCAGGCATTCCGCCTTGACCAGCACGCGCCGCCCGGCGATGTCGTCCAGAAACGGCGAGGACAACAGCGGCGTCACCCGCGCGTGCCCGGAAAGTCGCGCCGCCGCGGCCACGATCATGGCGATATTCATGATGTCACCCCGTCACACAATGCAGGGATACCTGACAGATCTGTCAGCACATGCTGTGGTTGCCCGGGCAGGCGATCGTGCGGCAGACCGGCGCGGTTTACCCAGACGGTGCGAAACCCGTAGGCCGCCCCGGCTGCTGCGTCCCAGCCGTTCGACGACACGAACAGCACATGATGTTTCGCGCAACCGAACCGCTGGATCACCAGATCATAGACTTGTGAGGCGGGTTTGAACACGCCCACGGATTCCACCGACAACACCGCGTCCAGAATATCGCCCAGACCGGCACTGTTGACCGCGCCGCCCAGCATGTCGGGCGACCCGTTCGACAGGATCGCGGTTTTCAATCCGCGTGATTTCAACGCGGCCAGCATCGCGGGCACCTCTGGAAACGCCGGCAGCTGCCAATACAGGCCCAAAAGCTTTGCGCGCAGATCGGCGTCGTCCCCCAACCCCTGCCGGTCAAGCGCCCAGTCCAGCCCGTCCTGCGTCACACGCCAGAAATCGATGTGTTCGCCCATGATGACGCGCAGCCAACTGTATTCCAACTGTTTGCGCCGCCAATCCTCGGCCAGCGCGGGCCAGATGGCGGCCAATTGGTCCTGACCGGGTTCCGCAGCGGCATTGCGTGCGGCGGCAGCCACGTCAAACAGCGTGCCGTAGGCGTCGAAGACGCAGGTGGTGATGATCATGAGCGGGTCCGATGCTGTGGCGCGGCTGTGACACTGGCACGGCAAACCGGCGTAGGAAAGCGGATATTCGCGCATTTCGTGTCAGCCGTGCAATAGCCTGAAAACAGTGTAGTTTGGCCCGAACCGCGTTTCGCGCACAGGAGACAGCCATGGCAGACGGCCCGATCGACAGCATCCTTGGCCGCATCCGCGAACTGCAGGACGACCTCGACCGCGAAATCGCGCGTCGCGCCAGCGATTTCCGCTATCGTCTGGAAGGCCGCCGCGTAATTTTCGAGGCCGACGCCCGCGCCGCGCATCGTGCGCTGCGCATCCGGCTGGTGGCGTTTCTGCGGCGCACCCGGCCGCTGGTCGCCCTGACGTCGCTGTTCATCTACACGCTGATCATTCCGTTCGCGCTGCTGGACCTGTTCGTGATCGTGTTTCAGGCGCTGTGTTTTCCGCTTTACGGCATTCCGAAGGTGCCGCGCGGCGATTACATCCGCATGGACCGCCACCAGTTGCAATATCTGAACGGGTTGCAGAAATTGAACTGCGCCTATTGTGGCTATTGCAACGGCGTCATCGCGTGGGTGCGCGAGGTGGCTGGCCGGACCGAGGCCTATTGGTGCCCGATCAAGCATGCTGCCCGTGTCGAAGGGCGACACGACCACTATGTCCATTTTGTGGCCTATGGCGATGGCGCGGGGTTCGAACCGGGCCTGGCGCGCAACCGGCGTGCGGTCACGGGTCTGCTCGGCCTGGAAAAACGCTAGGTGGTGATCAGAACGGCGCCGGCACGCTTGCCGGCCTCTATGCAGGCATGCGCCTGCACCGTCCGGTCCAGTGGGAACCGGGCATGGATCGCGGGCACAAGCGCGCCGCTGGTGAGCGCGGCGTGCAGCCGGTCGATCATGCGGCTGCGCAGGTCCCCCGGCGTGATGTAGATCAGCAGGAATTCCACCGTGATCGCCTTGAACAGATAGGCGCGGAATGGCAGTTCCGGCGTCATGTTCAACGCCGATCCGTAGGCTGCGATGATGCCGCCATTGCGCAGCACCTGCGCCAGCATCGCGGCATTGACGCCGAATTCGGGTTCGATCGCCCGGTCAACGCCGCGCCCGCCGGTCAGGTCCAGCACCCGAGCGGCCAGATCGGGGTCGCGGTAATCCAGCACCTCATGCGCGCCAGCGGCCCTGACGCGGGCAGTGGCATCGGGCGCGCAGGTTGCGATGACGCGCGCGCCGCCCCCCGCCGCCAGTTGAACCGAATTGTGGCCCACGGCGCCCGCACCGCCCGAAATCAGCAGGGTCTGCCCGGTCACGTCGCCATCGCGGAAAACCGCCTCGGCGGCCGTCAGGCCGGGGATGCCAAGGCACGCGCCCGCATCCGGCGATACGCCATCTGGCAGCGGCACCGCCTGCGCGGCGGGCAGGGCGATGTATTCGGCGGCCGTGCCAAACGCGCGCTGCCATTGACCATTCCAGATCCAGACCTGCTGGCCAATCCGGGTTCCCGGCACGCCATCGCCCACGGCCACGATCTGCCCCGCACCATCCGAATGCGGCACGATCAGCGGAAAGGCCGGTGCGGTCAGGCCGGGGCGGCCCATGCGGGATTTCACATCGGACGGGTTTGCACCTGACAGTGCCAGCCGCACCAGAACCTCGCCCGGGGCGGGGTCGGGTGTCGGCAGGTCCCGCAGGGTCAGCACCCGCGCCGCCGGGCCAAGTTCGGAATACGTGATCGCGCGCATCAATAGCCCCCTGTTTCGCGGCAGGTTAGGACAGGGCGCGGGGATGCGAAAGGGTCTGGTTGAGAAAGGGCCCGGATCCGAAAGGTTCTAGCGGCGGCGCAGCCGGATGATCACATCGACGGACGCGATTTCTGTACCATCAGGCGCTTGCGGCAGGCGGGCGATCTGCAACTGTTCGGCAGGAGCGTCGATTAAACGACCGCTGTCTTCCCAATAGAAATGCGGATGATCGTGGGTGTTGGTGTCGAAATAGCTTTTGGTGCCATCCACGGTGATTTCCGACAACAGCCCGGCTTCGCAAAAAGCGCGCAGCGTGTTGTAGACCGTAGCAAGCGATACGCTTTCGCCCCGGTCCGACGTGATGGCATACAGGCTTTCGGCGGTGACGTGGCGATGCTGTCCGTCGCCAACCAGAGCCTCGGCCAGCGCCATGCGCTGTCGAGTGGGGCGCAGATCGGCCCGCGCGAGCCATTCGGCCGCGCGCAGCGTTGCGGCGGGAAAGTCAGTCGGGTTAATAGGGGTCGTGGTCATGTGCGTGTTTCCTGATCCGTCCCCGGTTATATCGTGCCGACCGGCCCGATTTCAAACAAAAACCGTGCGCCGGCGCGCTGACGGCGATGTGCCCCTGCTGCGGGCAGGCTTGCACGCGCGGTCACACGGGTGCTAACAGGGCTGCCATGCGGCTGTATTCCTTTGGCCGCCAGCAAAGGACCACACCCCGAATGACCGATTTCCCGTCCAGCTTTGACCGCGACGACCTGTTGAAATGCGCGCGGGGCGAGCTGTTCGGCCCCGGCAATGCCCAACTGCCCGCGCCGCCGATGCTGATGATGGACCGGATTACCGACATCTCGGGCGACGGCGGGTTGCACGGCAAGGGGCATGTGGTGGCCGAATTCGACATCACGCCCGACCTTTGGTTCTTTGACTGTCATTTTCCGGGCAATCCGATCATGCCGGGCTGTCTGGGTCTGGACGGGCTGTGGCAGTTGACCGGGTTCAGCCTTGGCTGGCGCGGCTGGCAGGGGCGCGGTTACGCTCTGGGCGTGGGCGAGGTCAAACTGACCGGGATGGTGCGCCCCGACCGCAAGATGCTGACCTACAAGGTGGATTTCACCAAGGCGCTGCAAACCCGCCGCCTGACCATGGGCGTCGCCGACGGCATCGTCGAGGCTGACGGCGAGGTGATCTACATCGTCAAGGACATGAAGGTGGCGCTGAGCGCCACCTGAGTCACCCGCATTTCGAGTGCCCGCAGGACGGGCAGGTCATGCAGCCCTCGACCATCCGCATGCCGAACTGCCCGCAGGACGGGCAGGACGGGCCGCGTGGCACATCGTTCACCGCGACCGCGGCTGCCTTGGGGTCGGATTTAAGGCCCATGCCTTCGGCGGAAATCAGGCCGATACTGATCATGTGCTGTTCGATTACGCCGCCGATGGCCGCCAGGATCGACGGCACATAGCGCGCGTTCATCCAGGCCCCGCCGCGCGGATCGAACACCGCCTTCAATTCCTCGACCACGAAACTGACATCGCCGCCGCGCCGGAACACCGCCGAAATCATCCGCGTCAACGCCACGGTCCAGGCGAAATGTTCCATGTTCTTGGAGTTCACGAAAATCTCGAACGGACGGCGGTGCCCTGCGGTGACGATATCGTTGATGGTGATATACAATGCATGTTCGCTGTCAGGCCATTTGAGTTTATATGTCGCGCCTTCCAATGTGGCTGGCCGGTCCAGCGGTTCGGACAGATAGATCACTTCGCCTTCGGTTTGCGGCGGGGCGCGGACTTCTTCGGGGGCCTTTGACGCCTCGGATACCGTCAGCACGGACCCGGTCACGGCATTGGGCCGGTAGGTGGTGCAGCCCTTGCAGCCCTGATCCCAGGCGGCCATGTAGACCTGTTTGAAATCGTCGAAACTGATGTCTTCGGGGCAGTTGATCGTCTTGGAAATGGAACTGTCCACCCATTTCTGCGCCGCCGCCTGCATCCGCACATGGTCCAGCGGCGCCAGCGTCTGGGCATTGACGAAATAATCGGGCAGGACCGCATCCCCCATGCGTTCGCGCCACATCTGCACGGCGTAATCGACCACCTCTTCTTCGGTCCGCGATCCGTCCTTTTGCAGCACCTTGCGGGTATAGCTGTAGGCGAATACCGGCTCGATCCCCGACGACACATTGCCGGCGTAAAGGCTGATCGTGCCGGTCGGCGCGATGGACGTCAGCAGCGCGTTGCGGATGCCATCGGCGCGGATCGCGTCGCGCACATCGGCGTCCATCGCCTGCATGGTGCCCGATGCCAGATATTTCTCGGCATCAAACAACGGGAACGCACCCTTTTCCCGCGCCAGACCGACCGAGGCCAGATAGGCCGCCCGGGCGATCCGGTGCAGCCAGCGGTCGGTCAGCGCTGCGGCCGCGACCGACCCGTAACGCGATCCGACCATCAACAGCGCATCGGCCAATCCGGTGACGCCCAGCCCGATCCGCCGCTTGGCACGCGCCTCGGCGGCCTGTTGCGGCAGCGGAAACCGCGAGGCATCCACCACATTGTCCATCATCCGCACGGCGACACGCACCAGATCATCCAGCGCGTCCTCGTCCAGCCGGGCCTCGGGCGCGAACGGGTCCAGCACCAGCCGAGACAGGTTCACCGACCCCAGCAGGCAGGCGCCGTAGGGCGGCAGCGGCTGTTCGCCGCAGGGATTCGTGGCCGCGATCGTTTCGCAATATTTCAGGTTGTTCGCCGCATTGATCCGGTCGATGAAAATCACACCGGGTTCGGCATAATCGAACGTCGATTGCATGATCTTGTTCCACAGGTCGCGCGCCTGAACGGTTTGGTAAACCCGCCCTCCGAACACCAGTTCCCACGGCCCGTCCGCCTTGACCGCCGCCATGAACGGGTCGGTCACCAGCACGGACAGGTTGAACATGCGTAGCCGGGCGGGATCGCGTTTCGCCTCGATGAACGCCTCGATATCGGGATGATCGCAGCGCATGGTGGCCATCATCGCGCCGCGGCGTGACCCCGCCGACATGATGGTGCGGCACATCGCATCCCAGACATCCATGAACGACAGCGGGCCCGACGCATCCGCCGCCACGCCGGCCACCGGCGCGCCCTTCGGCCGGATGGTGGAAAAGTCATAGCCGATGCCGCCGCCCTGCTGCATGGTCAGCGCCGCCTCGCGCAGCATGTCGAAAATGCCGCCCATGCTGTCGGGGATCGTGCCCATGACAAAACAGTTGAACAGAGTCACCGTCCGCCCGGTGCCCGCCCCTGCGGTGATCCGGCCTGCCGGCAGGAATTTGAAATCCTCCAGCGCCCGGTAGAACACCCGTTCCCAATGCGCGGGGTCGGTTTCGACTTCGGCCAGCGCCCGGGCGATTCGCCGCCATGTATCCTCGACCGTGCCATCAACGGCGACGCCATCCGCGTCTTTCAGGCGGTATTTCATGTCCCAGATGGCGCTGGCGATCGGGGTGGCGAAACGGGTCATGGCGGATCCTTCGGATGGGCGCGGCAGGACGGCTGCGCAGGCAGACCCACACAATAGCTTGAAGCCCCCGGCATTTCCACTACCATATCCACCCATGCCTGTGGGGGACTCTGTGGACAAGTTGCATATCCTGAAACTCTGCGTCGGCGCCGCGCAGGTCGAAGACCTGATCGCCTGGCAATCCATGCCGCAATCGCGCGGCCGCGACGGCCTGCCCTGCCACGTCACGCGGATGTGGCCGAAACGCAGCGCCGAAGTGCTGCACGGCGGGTCGCTGTATTGGGTGTTCAAGGGCGTGATCCTGGCGCGGCAACGCATCCTGCGGCTGGATGAAATCATGGGTGGCGACGGCATCCTGCGTTGCGGTCTGGTGCTGGACGCTGCCATTGTCCGCACCCAACCCGCGCCGCGCCGCCCGTTTCAGGGCTGGCGATACCTGACGCCCGACGATGCGCCGCCTGACCTGCGCGCCAGCCGCAAAGGTGACACGGCCTTGCCCCCCGACCTCAGCCGCGCCTTGGCCGATATCGGGTTGCTCTGACGCTTCAGCTTCTCTGGTTCCAAAATACCCCGCGGGGCCCCGGACCTGATCCGGGGCGGGGGCAGCGCCCCCTCCGCCCGCCATCGATTTTCGCAGGGCCAGCTCGTCGCTGCGCCAGATCTGGGTCAGATGTTTTCAGGTTGCGGCATGCCCAGCACGTGATAGCCGCCATCGACCCGGATCACCTCGCCGGTGGTATAGGCGCCGGCGTCGGAAATCAGATAGACCGCCGTGCCGCCAACCGCCTCCAGCGTCGCATTCGACCGCAGCGGCGCGTTCATCTCGGTATGTTTGAACGTCTTGCGCGCGCCGCCAATGGCCGCTCCGGCCAGCGTCTTCATCGGGCCGGGGCTGATCGCGTTGACGCGGATGCCCTCGGGGCCCAGATCATTGGCCAGATAGCGCACCGCCGCCTCCAGCGCCGCCTTGGCCACGCCCATCACGTTGTAGAACGGTGTCACGCGGTTCGATCCCTGATAGGTCAGGGTCAGGATCGTGCCGCCCTTGCCCATCAGCGGATGCGCGCGCCGGGCTACCTCAACCAGGGAATAACAGGATATGTCGAGTGAATTGCGGAAATTGGCGCGACTTGTGTTCAGAAACCGCCCTGCCAGTTCGGTCTTGTCCGAAAAGGCGATGGCATGGACCAGAAAATCCAGCCGGTCCCAGCGGTCGCTCAGGGCCGCAAAGGCCCGGTCCAGCGACGCATCATCCGTCACATCGACATCGACCATGAAATCCGACCCGACCGATGCTGCCAGCGGGGCCAGCCGTTCGCCGAACGCCGCGCCCTGATAGGTGAACGCCAGATCCGCCCCGGCTGCCGCACAGGCCCGCGCGATGCCCCAGGCGATGGACCGTTCATTGGCCACGCCCATCACCAGCCCGCGTTTTCCCGCCAACATGCCGCCCGACATGATGGTCATGCGCGATACTTCGACAATAGCATCGACCCATTGGTGCCGCCAAAGCCGAACGAGTTCGTCATCACCGTATCCAGCCCCGCACTGTCCACTCGCGCGGTCGCGATCTCGGCCGCGTCAATCGCCGGGTCCAGCGTTTCGACATTGATCGACGGTGCGATGAAATCGTGTTCCAGCATCAGCAGGCAATAGATCGCCTCTTGCGCGCCGGTGGCGCCCTGGCTGTGCCCTGTCATCGATTTGGTCGATGAAATCACCGGCGTCGTGCCGCGCCCGAACACGCGGCGCACCGCGTCCACCTCACCGACATCGCCGACCGGGGTCGAAGTGCCATGCGCGTTGATGTAGCTGACCCGCCGATCCGGCGACAGGCCGCGCAGCTCCAGCCGCATCGCGCGTTCGCCGCCCTCGCCGGACGGGGCGACCATGTCGGCGCCGTCGGATGTGGCGCCGAACCCCGTCACCTCGGCGTAGATCCGGGCGCCGCGCGCCAGCGCATGATCCAGCGATTCCAGCACGATGATCGCGCCGCCCCCCGCAATCACGAACCCGTCGCGATGGGCGTCAAAGGCGCGTGAGGCGCGTTCTGGCGTCGCGTTATATTTCGACGACATCGCCCCCATCGCGTCGAACAGGCAGGACAGCGTCCAATCCAGTTCCTCGCCGCCGCCCGCGAACATCACGTCCTGCAACCCCAGCGCCACCTGCTGCGCCGCCATGCCGATGCAATGCAGCGACGTCGAACAGGCCGAGGTGATCGAGAAGTTCATCCCCTTGATGCGATAGGCGGTGGCAAGGTTCGCGCTGATCGTCGATCCCATGCATTTCGGCACCGCGAACGGCCCGATGCGTTTGGTCGCGCCCGTTGTCAGCACCGATTGATGCGCGGTCAGGATGGCGGATGTGGACGGCCCGCCCGATCCCGCGATCACGCCCGTCATCGGGTTGACCACGTCGGTTTCCGTCAGCCCGGCATCCGCAATCGCCTGCCCCATCGCGATATGGGCATAGGCCGCGCCGGGTCCCATGAACCGCAGCGTGCGCTTGTCGACGTGATCCGCAATGTCGATCTGCACATCGCCCGCGATCTGGCTGCGAAACCCGTGTTCCGCCATCGCCGCATTGGCCCGGATCCCAGACCGCCCGGCCCGCAGACTGTCCAGCACCTGACCCGCATCCGTCCCGATCGACGACACGATCCCCAGCCCCGTCACCACAACCCGCCGCATGAGCGTCTCCCTCTGTCTTTGGGTTTGTTTATGGGATGGGGGTGGCGGGGGCAAGCGGGCTGGCCCTTGCGCGCGCGGCCGACCTGTGGCATGAATTTCTTACGTTTCGTACAAATTGGACAAAATCATGATCACCGTCAGCGTATCAGAAGCCCGCGAAAACCTGTCTGATCTGTTGGGCAAGGTCCAGCACTCGGGCGAACGGGTCACAATTCTGCGCCATGGCAAGCCGGTGGCGGTCGTCGTGTCCGCCGAGGAACACGCGTTCCTTGAGGACTGCGAAAGCCTGCACTGGGCCCCGATTGCCGAGGCGGCCTATGCCGAATACCTGCAAAATCCCGGTGCCGCGAAAACCATCGAACAGATCATGGCCGAAGATGCGGATGTGAAAGCCGCTGAATGACCCGCTACACCGTTCTGGTGTCGCCCGCCGCCGAAAAGGAACTGGCGGCGGTGCGGGACCGCCTCCTTAGCATGCGCCTGAAACGCGCGATTGCCGCGTTGGGCGATGATCCCCGCCCGCCGGGCTGCATCAAGTTGCGCGGCGCGGCGGATGACTGGCGCGTCCGGGTCGGCGATTGGCGGATCGTCTACCGGATCGAGGATGACCGTCTGGTGGTGCTGGTCGTCACAGTTGCTCCGAGGGGTGGGGTGTATGGGTGAGAAGGTGGACAGCATGATCACAAAGAAACGGCTGTATTTTGAAACCAGCACTATAATTCATTTGGACGCTGTAAGGATAGAAGATTTCTTACCGATCCTCACCGAGCGAGGGCATAGCCTCATTACTTCGGATATAGCTTTGCTTGAGCTTCGAGATGGCTCAGAGACGCAGCTACTTAAGAAGCATGATTTTTTATATGTATATGCTCATGCTCCAGTATTTTTGGACGGAAAAATAAGCTATTATAATCGTGTTGACGCTTATACAGATGATGGCTCCACCAACTCGATAGAAGCCTTTCTGCAAAATCTTCTGCGATCGGTCGCTGGAAGCAGCAGTGTCAGCGATCCAAACATCCTTTTTAAATCCGCGATGCACGAGTTGATCGATTCAATGTTTCAAGATCTTACGGCTGGAGCCGACTTAAGACTTGTTACCCAGCTTAATAGGTCCAGAAACAAGTTTTTGGAAGCCCTAGAAAAAGTCCGAGAGCAAGGAAATAAAATTCTTACGGATGCTCAGTTGGAGGCCACACGAGAGTCATCAAAAATTCTAGGCAATATCAATCCACCAGATATCGTTCACAAGATAATTAAGTTATATCCCGATACCAAAGAGTGGCTTGAAGCAATTTTAGTTCCTTTTTTTTAAATGAGGAGAATCTCAAAAACAGACTGAGAGAAATGTGTTTTGCTCTTTTATTGATGGGATTTTCGAGAGATAGACGGATCGCGAAGGGAGATTTTTCCAAAAGTGAGAAGGGTGCTCGCAGCCAGTTTTTTGATGTTAACCATATTTGCGCTGCGATGGTGTGCGACGTGTTTGTAACATCTGACAATGCTTGTGCAAAACTGGCTTATGCTGCCTACGAGGCGCTGAAACTCAACACAAGCGTTATGCTCGTTTTGCATGACAAACCGCCGGGATCGCAAATTATTGTGGTCGGACCGGGGGCTTGGCCTTGATTTTTCCCTCGGAAAAAATGACTGACGCTACCCATCCATCTTCAACGCCGAGATAAACGCTTCCTGCGGGATTTCCACTTTCCCGAACTGGCGCATCTTCTTCTTGCCCGCCTTTTGCTTGTCCAGCAGCTTGCGTTTGCGGGTCGCGTCGCCGCCATAGCACTTGGCGGTCACGTCCTTGCGCAGCGCGGAAATCGTCTCGCGCGCGATCACCTTGCCGCCGATGGCCGCCTGAATCGGGATCTGGAACATGTGGCGGGGGATCAGCTCTTTGAGTTTTTCGCACATCGACCGCCCGCGTGCCTCGGACCGGTCGCGGTGGACCATCATCGACAGCGCGTCCACCGGTTCGGCGTTGACCAGAATCTGCATCTTGACCAGATTGTCCTCGCGGTACCCGGTCAGGGAATAGTCGAACGACGCATAGCCCTTGGTCACCGATTTCAACCGGTCATAGAAATCGAATACCACCTCGTTCAGCGGCAAATCGTAAACCACCATCGCGCGATTGCCGGCATAGCTCAGGTCCAGCTGAATTCCGCGCCGGTCCTGACACAGTTTCAGGATATCGCCCAGATAATCGTCCGGCACCAGAATGGTCGCCTTGATCCGCGGTTCCTCGACATGGTCGATCACAGTCAGGTCGGGCATGTCGGCGGGGTTGTGCATTTCGCGCACCTCGCCGTCTTTCATGTGCAGGTGATAGACCACTGACGGCGCGGTGGTGATCAGGTCGATGTTGTATTCCCGCTCGATCCGGTCGCGGATCACCTCAAGGTGCAACAGCCCAAGGAAACCGCAACGGAACCCGAACCCCAGCGCCGCCGAGCTTTCCATTTCGAAACTGAAGCTGGCGTCATTCAGCGCCAGTTTGTCGATGGCGTCGCGCAGATCCTCGAATTCTGAACTATCGACCGGGAACAGCCCGCAGAACACCACGGGCTGCGACGGTTTGAAACCGGGCAGGGCGATGTCGGTGCCCTTTTTCTCGGACGTGATGGTGTCGCCCACGCGGGTGTCGCGGACCTGTTTGATCTGTGCGGTGATGAAACCGATTTCGCCCGGGCCCAATTCTTCGACCGGCTGCATCTGCGGACGGAACACGCCGATGCGGTCCACCTGATGCACGGTGCCGTTCGACATGAATTTGACGCGGTCATTCTTGCGCAGCACGCCGTCCATGATCCGGACCAGCACGACAACGCCCAGATAGGGGTCATACCAGCTGTCGACCAGCATGGCCTGCAACGGCGCATTCAACGTGCCCTTGGGCGCGGGCAGGCGGTGCACGATGGCCTCCAGCGTTTCGGCGATACCGATGCCGGTTTTCGCCGACACCCGCAGTGCGTTCGACGCATCAAGGCCGATCACGTCCTCGATCTGCGCCGCGACGCGGTCACAGTCCGCCGCGGGCAGGTCGATCTTGTTCAGCACAGGGACGATTTCGTGGCCGGCGTCGATGGCCTGATAGACGTTCGCCAACGTCTGCGCCTCGACGCCCTGCGTGCTGTCCACCACCAGCAGCGAGCCTTCGACGGCGCGCATCGACCGCGACACCTCGTAGGCAAAGTCCACATGGCCGGGCGTGTCGATCAGGTTCAGCACATAGCTTTCACCGTTCTGCGCAGTATAGTCGATGCGCACGGTGTTGGCCTTGATCGTGATGCCGCGTTCACGTTCGATGTCCATCGAATCGAGCAGTTGCTCTTTCATGTCGCGGGCTTCGACGGTGCCGGTGGATTGGATCAGGCGGTCGGCCAGGGTGGATTTCCCATGGTCGATATGTGCCACGATCGAGAAATTGCGGATGTGTGAAAGCGGTGTCATATCCCGCGATATGATGGGGAAACCCCTGTTGGTCAAGGCGCATCGCCGTGTGGTTCAGGTGGTTCCCTTGGGCCCTGCGATGCGGCATAATCCGGCGCGGGGCGACATTCTCCAGGCAGGCCCCGAAGATGGGCGCGGGGGACCAGACAAGGAGCAGAACAGATGCAAAAGATGCTGGCCGGATTGTGCGTCATGGCCGTGCTGGTGGGCTGTGGCAGCGGGCCGCGCGGCGGGTCCGGCGCCCCTGCCGCATCGACGCGCGGACCGATTGCCGAGGCCTGTCTGGCGTCCGACCGCAAGGCGCGTTCGCCGCAACTGTGCGGCTGCGTGCAGCAGGTAGCGCATCAGACCCTGTCGGGGTCGGAACAGCGGCAGGGCGCGAAATTCTGGCGCGACCCGCAGGGATTGCAGAACCTGCGCCAGTCGGACAATTCCAGTGGAACCGCATTCTGGACGCGCTGGAAAGAATTCGGCCTGAGGTCATCGGCGGTCTGTGGCCAGGGTTGACCGAAGGTCAGCCGACCTGGGGCGGCCCCCCGGTCATTGCAGGTCGGAAAAGGCCCGCGCCAGACGTTCACCCGCCGCGATCACCTGCGCGCGCGGCATCGCAAGGTTGAACCGCAGGAATGTCTCGCCGCCCGACCCAAAGGTTTCGCCATGGTTCGGCGCGATCTGCGCATCATCCTGCACCCGCGTGCGAACCTCTTGCGGGGTCATGCCGGTATCGGCGAAATCGACCCATGCCAGGTAGGTTGCCTGCAGCCGCATCGACGTCACACCGGGGATCGCATTCACCGCCGCATCGAACAGCCGGGCGTTTTCGGCCAGATACGCCACGCAATCATCCACCCAGGCAGCTCCGGCGGGGGAATAGGCGGCCTCGGTCATAGTCAGGCCAAAGGAATTGGGCGACAGGCCAAGACCCATCATCCGGGTTTCGAATCTGGCACGCTGTGCGGCGTCGTGGATGATGACATTGCCGGAATGACTGCCGGCGATGTTGAAGGTCTTTGTCGCCGCCGTCATCATGATGCAGCCCAAGTTGCCGGTGATATCCGTCATCGGAATGTGCCGGGACCCCGGCATGATCAGATCGTGGTGCACCTCGTCCGACACCAGGATCAACCCGTGCGCCGTGGCGAAATCGGCCAGCGCCTGCAATTCCGCACGGTCCCAGACCCGTCCGCCCGGATTGTGCGGCGAACACAGGATGACCATCTTTGCGCCCTGATCGCGGACGACTGCCGCTGCATGGTCGAAATCCATTTCATACCGGCCATCGCGGATCACAAGCGGGCTTTCGACCACGCGGCGGCCATTGGCGCGGATCACCTTGGCAAAGGCGTGATATACCGGCGTGAACAGCAGCACGCCGTCACCGGGGGCGGTAAAGCTTTCCACACACATCGCGGTGCCGTTGACCAGACCATGCGTGGTCAGGATCGCCTTGGGGTCCACCGTCCAGCCATGCCGGGTCTGCATCCACCAGCAGATCGCGGCGCGATAGCTGGCATCATTGCCGTAATAGCCGTAAACGCCGTGATCCCGCATGCCCTGTACCGCCTGCTGGATGCAGTCTGGCGCACGGAAATCCATGTCCGCAACCCACATCGACAGGCCGGTGTCGGGCGGCACACCATATAGGGCCTCCATCATGTCCCATTTGACGGAATGGGTGTTACGGCGGTCGATCAGGGTATCAAAGTTCATGGAGGTGCCTTTTTCCCGTGTGGTGTGCCCGGGCAGGATACGCAACAGTGACGCGGGCGCAATCCTGATGGTTGCCAGGGAAGGATATACCGTGCGTATTTGCCGTTCGGGAACCCCGTTGTGATAGTTGACCCATTATCGGACGATACTCCGCCAAGCTGTGCATTTCTCGGGTGATAATCCGTTTCAATCCTTGTCCGCCGCGCTGCGCAGGAAAAACCTGCCCCATTGCGCGGCGTTTGCCCTTGGCTTACATCCGCGCGCATGACGAAACGTTCAATCCTGATCCATCCCGATCCGCGCCTGCGCAAGGCCTCTCAGGCCGTGCCCGACCTGTCGGATGACCTGATCCGACTGGCGCATGACATGCTGGAAACCATGTACGACGCGCCGGGCATCGGGCTGGCCGCGCCGCAGGTGGGGGCGAACCACCGTCTGATCGTGCTGGACTGCATCAAGGACAAGGACGCCGCGCCACGCCCGTTGATCATGTTCAACCCGGAAATCCTGGCGGTGTCCGATGACAGCAACACCTACGAGGAAGGTTGCCTGTCGATCCCGGATCAGTTCGCCGATGTGACCCGCCCCGCCGCCGTCAGCCTGCGCTGGATCGACCATGCGGGCCGCGAACATACCGAGGATTTCGCCGGATTGTGGGCAACCTGCGTGCAGCATGAAATCGACCATCTGGATGGCAAGCTGTTCATCGACTACCTGACGCCGCTGAAACGGCAGCTGATCACCCGCAAGATGCAAAAGCTGAAACGCGACAAGGCCAGGGTGTGATGGGCGCGAACGGGCCTGACATCGTGCAATGGCCCGACGCGCGCCTGTCCGCGCGCTGTGCCCCGGTAGGCAACGCAGACGTGTCCGACCTGATCACCGCGATGTTCACCGCGATGTACGCCGCACCGGGTCGTGGCTTGGCCGCGCCGCAGATCGGCGTGCTGAAACGGGTTTTCGTGATGGATTGCGGCTGGAAAGATAGTGAGATGACGCCGGTAGTCTGCATCGACCCCGCCATCCTGTGGTCATCAGAGGTAACCGGCCCGGCGCAGGAGGGCTGCCTGTCGATCCCCGACGCGCCGGCAACTGTCATCCGCCCGCTGGAAGTGCGCCTGGCCTGGACCGGGCTGGACGGCGGGCGGCAGGAACGGCTGTTGACCGGGTTCGAGGCGCGCTGCGCCCAGCATGAATACGACCATCTGGACGGGCGGGTGATCTTTGACCACCTCGCGCCCGATGACCGCGCCCGGATCGAAGGCGCGTATCTGGCGGCGCGGGCCGGAACGCCTGCATGACGGTCCGGCCCTGCCTGCCCTGGCCCGATGCCCGCCTGCGCGCCCCTGCCGCGCCGGTCGATGCGGTCACCGACGCCATCCGCCAGATCTGGAGCGACATGATCGACACGATGGAGGCGATGCCGGGCGTTGGCCTGGCCGCGCCGCAGATCGGGGTCATGTTGCGGCTGGCGGTGGTGGATGCGTCTGGCGCACGCGGGCAGGCGGTGCGGCTGGCGAACCCGTTGGTGCTGCATGCATCCGTGGACCTGCGCGATCAGGAAGAAGCCAGCCCCAACCTGCCCGGTGCATCCGCGGTGATTGCGCGGCCCCGCGCTGTGACGGTGCGGTTCCTGAACGCGGACGGCGCGATCGAGGATCGCGATTTCGTCGGGCTCTGGGCCACGTCGGTGCAGCACCAGATCGACCATCTGGACGGGCGGATGTATTTCGATCGCCTGTCGAAACTGAAACGCGACATGCTGATCCGCCGCGCCCGCAAACATGGCGGTTGAGGATCACCCGCCGGAGGGGAGCCGAACCATGCGCCTGATCTTCATGGGAACGCCGGAGTTTTCGGTGCCGGCGCTCGACGCGCTGGTGGACGCGGGTCATGACATCGCCTGCGTCTATACTCAGCCGCCTCGCCCCGCCGGGCGCGGCCAAAAGGACCGGCCCAGCCCGGTCCATGCCCGGGCGCTGACGCTTGGCCTGCCGGTGCGCCATCCCGCCCGGCTGCGCGACCCCGCCGATCAGGCGGCCTTCGCCGCGTTGCAGGCCGATCTGGCGGTCGTGGTGGCCTATGGCCTGATCCTGCCGCAAGCGGTGCTGGATGCGCCGAAACGCGGCTGCCTGAACATTCACGCCTCGCTGCTGCCGCGATGGCGCGGGGCCGCCCCGATCCACCGCGCGATCATGGCGGGGGATGCCACGACAGGCATCTGCATCATGGAGATGGCGGCGGGGCTGGACACCGGCCCGGTGTTGACCCGCCTTGAGACCCCCATCGGTGCCGCAGAGACCACCGGCGACCTGCATCACCGCCTGTCGCATCTGGGCGCTGCGGCCATCGTGGCGGCGCTCGCGCAGTTCGACAACCTGACGCCGCAGCCGCAAGCCGACACCGGCGTGACCTATGCCGCCAAGATCGACAAGGCCGAGGCTGTGATCGACTGGTCGCGTCCTGCCGTGCAGATCGACCGCCAGATCCGCGCTTTGTCGCCGTTTCCGGGGGCCCATATCGATTGGCAGGGGGCGCGGCTGAAACTGTTGGGCGCGCGGCTGGCCGATGGTCACGGCCCACCCGGGACCACGCTAGACGCCGCGCTGACCATCGCCTGTGGCGCTGGTGCCGTGCAGATCACCCGCCTGCAGCGTGCGGGCAAGGCGCCGCAGGCCGCCACCGAATTCCTGCGCGGCAGTCCCATCGCCCCCGGTACCCGGCTCTGATCCGACAGACACCGCGTACTTGATGGGTCCCCGGGCTTCTCTGGTTCACAAATACCCCCGGGGGCCCCGCAAGGGCGGGGGCAGCGCCCCCCGCGACGCCACCGCGACGCCACCGCAAGCGACCCGCTTGCATCCCCGCGAGCGCGCCCCCATGTTGCCCGCACAACCAGCGAGGCGCACATGTTTCCCACCCTGACCGGTACTGTCGTATTGGCTGGCATTGTCGGCTACGTGTCCGAACGGTCCGGGTTCACCCGCAACGGATACCTGCAGTCGATCATCATCTGCATCGGCGGCGCGTTTCTGTTCTATTTCGTCCGCGTCATGTTCGGCTTCCGCATCGGATCGGTCGGCGTCGATGCCATCCTGTCCTCCGTCGGCGCGCTGATCATTGTCCCCACGCATTGGAGAAACCGCCGATGACGATCATCATGCTGTTGATCATCGGTGCCGCGGCCGGTTTTCTGGCGACCCGTCTGATGCGGATCGAGGCGGATGTGATCACCACCGTCGTCATCGGCATGGCGGGTGCGCTGATCGGCGGGCTGGTGCTGCGCGCGCTGGTGACGCTGATGGGCGTTGCGGCGGGGTTTGTCGGCGCGGTGCTGGGGGCCATGCTGCTGATCTGGCTGTGGCAACGCTATCGCCGCTGAACCAGTAGCCATTCGGGCCCGGTTTTACGGGTTCTGATTTTAAGGGGTCATTCTTACGTGCTCGGGGGCCGTGGCGGGCGGGATTTGTACACCGGCAACCGCCAGCCAAACAGCAGCGATCCCGCCCGCAACGCAAATGTCACCGATCCGCAGATCAACAGCGTCGTCACCGGGTCCAGCAGCAGCGGCGGCACCATCACGGCCGCCGCCGACCCGGCAAAAGCGGCCGAGACATACAGTTCGCCCTGTCGCAGCACCACGGGGATATCGTTGCAGATCACGTCGCGCAGCAGCCCGCCCATCGTGCCGGTGACCATCCCCATCACCAGAACGATCGGCCAGGACAGCCCGGCATCGATCGCCGCACCCACGCCCGCGGGCACGGCAACGGCCAGCGCCAGACCATCCAGCCACAACAGCGTCCGCATCCGGCTTTCCAGCAGATGCGCGGTCAGAAACACCAAAACGGCTGCCACTGACGCCACCGCCAGAACGGCCGGATTTTCGATCCAGAACAACGGCCGGTCGATCAGCACATCGCGCAGCGTGCCGCCCCCCAGCGCGGTCAGCGCCGCCAGAAACAAGAACCCGACAAGATCCAGTTGCGCCCGCGATGCCGCCAGCGCCCCGGTCAGCGCAAAGATGAACACCGATGCGAAATCCAGCAGCGCGAGCGCGGTCATGCGCCTCTGCCCGGCTTGAAGGGTTTCATGCCGGCCCGTGCCAGTTCATCGGCACGTTCGTTTTCCGGGTGGCCTGCGTGGCCCTTGATCCATTCCCATGTCACGCTGTGGCGCGCCTGCGCCGCATCCAGCCGCTGCCACAGTTCGACATTCGCGACCGGTTTGTTTGCGGAAGTTTTCCAGCCGTTGCGTTTCCAGCCATGGATCCAGCCGGTGACGCCGTTTTTCACATAGGCGCTGTCGGTGATGATGGTGATCCGGCTTTCGCGTTCCAGCACCTCCAGCGCGCTGATGGCGGCCATCAGTTCCATGCGGTTGTTGGTGGTTTCCGCCGCGCCACCCTGCAATTCGCGTTGCTTGACGATCGTGCCGCCGTCGATGGCGCGCAGCAGCACTCCCCAGCCCCCGGGGCCCGGATTGCCGGAACAGGCGCCGTCGGTCCAGGCGAACAAATTGGCCATCGCGTTACCCCAACGCAATCGGCAGCAGGGTCAGCACCACCAGACCGGTCAGGATCACCCGCAACGGCATCCACCACGGCGGAGCCAGCCCGCGCTGTGCGAAATGCCAGTCCAGCCCCAGCAACCCGGCAAACCCCGCCATCAGGTGGATCGACGCCGACGTCGGCCCGCCGCCCACCATGATCCAGCCATACAGCGCCGGGATCACCGACAGGGCATAGCCGATGGTGGCCTCGCGCCCGTCGGCCCGCGCGGCAAAGCCCCACAACACACCCGACATGAACGACAGGATGACGATGCCATAGGACAGCTGCAGATAAGGCCCGACGAACCGGGGGCCGAACACGGTCACGGTCCAATCCGCCACGCCGGGTGCCGCCATGGTCAGCGCACCCCAGACAAAGGGGATCAAACCGGCAAGCCCAAGGATCAGCGCGGAACGGGGGATCATCTGCATGCGCCTTCCATGCCAAGCGGGACGGCAAAGGGCAAGGGCGTCGCTTGACACAAGAGGTGCGGATCATGGGGGTCGGACGGGTCCGGCCCGTCCTGTCGGCGGTCAAATCTGCATCATGCCGATTCGCGCAGCACCCGCGGGACCTTGAATTCGACGTTTTCCTCGGCGGTCACCACGGGTTCTATCGTCACCGCGTAACGGGCGCGAAAGGCGTCCACCACCTCGGTCACCAGATCCTCGGGGGCCGATGCGCCTGCGGTGATACCCACGGACCGGATACCGTCCAGCGCGCGCCAGTCGATGTCCGTGGCCCGCTGCACCAGTTGCGCATAGGCACAGCCCGCGCGCGCGCCGACTTCGACCAGACGTTTCGAATTTGACGAATTCGGTGCGCCGACCACCAGAATGGCATCGCACAGCGGGGCCATCGCCTTGACGGCCTCCTGCCGGTTTGTGGTGGCGTAACAGATGTCTTCCTTGTGCGGACCGATGATGGCGGGGAACCGTGCCTTCAGCGCCGCGACGATCTCGGCGGTGTCATCCACCGACAGGGTGGTCTGCGTGACATAAGCCAGACGGGCGGGGTCACGCACGGCGACAATGGCCACATCGGCGACCGTTTCGACCAGCAGCACCTCGCCATCGGGCAGTTGACCCATGGTGCCGACGGTTTCCGGGTGGCCGGCATGGCCGATCATGATCATCTGCAACCCGTTTTCATGGTGGCGCGCGGCTTCCATATGCACCTTGGTCACCAGGGGGCAGGTGGCGTCCACCGCGATCATGTTGCGGAGCGCGGCCTCGGCGGGCACGGATTTCGGCACGCCATGTGCAGAAAATATCACCGGGCGATCGGGCGGGCAGTCGGCCAGTTCCTCGACAAACACGGCGCCTTGGGCGCGCAGGGCATCGACCACATAGCGGTTGTGAACAATTTCGTGCCGAACATAGACCGGGGCGCCCCATTTTTTCAGCGCCAGTTCCACGATCCGGATCGCACGGTCCACCCCGGCGCAAAACCCGCGCGGCGCGGCCAGATACAGGGTCAGCGGCGGCAACGTCATTCGCGCGTCACGGTTCCACCGCTACGGAATCACGGGGCGCCAGCATTTCGCGCGGTGGGCGGCCGATCACGTTGCGCAGGTCGTCCAGTTCGATGAAATTGTCGGCCTGGCGGCGCAATTCATCGGCGATCATCGGGGGCTGGCTGCGGATCGTAGACACCACGGACACCCGCACGCCCTGCCGCTGCAGGCTTTCGATCAGCGGACGGAAATCGCCATCGCCGGAAAACAGCACGGCATGATCCATCCGCGGCGCCAGTTCCATGGCATCTACGGCCAGTTCGATGTCCATGTTGCCCTTGACCTTGCGGCGGCCTTGGCTGTCGGTATATTCTTTCGCCGGTTTGGTCACCATGGTGAAACCGTTGTAATGCAACCAGTCTACCAGTGGACGAATCGGCGAATATTCGTCATTTTCCAGCAATGCGGTGTAGTAAAACGCGCGCAACAGCTTGCCACGACGCATGAATTCATGTCGCAACAGCTTGTAATCGATGTCAAATCCCAAGGCCTTGGCAGCGGCGTACAGATTGGAACCATCAATGAACAGCGCGAGCCGTTCGTCTTTGTAAAACATCAAATCATATCCTTCCGACATGTCGGATCACGATAAACCGTGTGACTGGGGTTCCCGCCATTCAAACAAAATTGTAGGCCGTGCAAGTGATATAGCAAGATATCAGGTCCAAGCAAAAGCATAGAGATTTGGCATTGAATCAGCAAGTGTGCTTGATCGCGTTAGGCGGAAACACTGCATCGGCCGCGGGCCCGCCCGCAGAGACGTTGACGGCGGCGCTGGCGGCGCTGAACGCGGCCGGATTTCCGGTGCTTGCGCAGAGCCGTTTCTGGCAGACGCCCTGTTTTCCGGCGGGGGCCGGGCCGGATTTTGTCAATGCCTGCGCACAGTTGGCGGTCGATCCCCGGCTGACGGATGGTCCGCAGGCCGTGCTGGCCGCCCTGCATCAGGTCGAAGCGCGATTTGGCCGCGCGCGGGCTGTGCGGTGGAGCAGCCGGACGCTGGACCTTGACTTGCTGGCGATGGGGGACCGGGTGCTGCCCGATGCCGCAACGCAGGACGCGTGGCGGACGCTGGCGCCGGACCTGCAGATGACCCGCACGCCAGACCGCCTGATCCTGCCGCATCCCCGCCTGCAGGATCGGGCCTTTGTGCTGGTGCCGTTGGCGGAAATCGCGCCGGACTGGCGGCATCCGCGTCTTGGCCTGACGGTCACCGCGATGCGCGACGCGCTGCCCGCCGCAGACCGGGCCGCGCTTCAGCCGTTGTGATGCGGTCATCTGGGCCGGCATGACGGGGGTTGTGGTGGTTTATCGGCTTGTCAAGGGCCGGGAATGGTCATATGTCGGGGTCTTCCGGCAGGCTGGCGCACGCGGTCGATCGGTGTGGGTGGGACATTGTCACGTTCCGGGTCCTGTGCCGCATCATCCGACTGACCCGCCTTTGACACCGATCAGTATCTGACAGGAGTATCCCATGGCCCGAGTAACCGTCGAAGACTGTGTGGACAAGGTTCCCAGCCGCTTCGAGCTTGTGATGCTGGCCGCGCACCGCGCCCGCGAAATCGCAGCTGGTGCTGCGATCACCGTCGATCGGGACAATGACAAGAACCCGGTGGTTGCGCTGCGCGAGATCGCCGATGAAACTCAGGCCGCCGACGGTCTGCGTGAACGCCTGATCGAGGCTAACCAGACCCAGATCGAGGTGGACGAGCCCGAAGAGGACGCGATGTCGCTGCTGATGGGCGGCGAACCCGACCGTCCGGCCGACGATGACATGTCCGAAGAAAAACTGCTGCGCGCGTTGATGGAGGCGCAGCGGCAGGCGTAACCAACCAAGCGCGCGGGAGGCAAGCCGGATCGAATGATTGCCGTCGAAGACCTGATCGCGCTGATCCGCAATTACAACCCGCGTAGTAACGAGGCGCTGGTGCGTGACGCCTATGGCTTTGGCATGGACATGCACGCCGGGCAGATGCGCCAATCCGGCGAGCCGTATTTCACCCATCCTGTTGCGGTCGCGGCCATTCTGACCGAAATGCGGCTGGATGATGCGACGCTGGTCACAGCACTGCTGCACGACACCATCGAAGACACCAAGGCCAGTTTCGCCGAGGTCGAACGCCGGTTCGGGCGCGAGGTGGCGGAACTGGTTGATGGTGTAACCAAGCTGACCAACCTGCAATTGACCTCGACCGAAACCCAGCAGGCGGAAAATTTCCGCAAGCTTTTGATGGCGATGTCAAAAGACCTGCGGGTTATCCTGGTCAAACTGGCCGACCGGCTGCACAACATGCGCACCATCAAGGCAATGAAGCCGGAAAAGCAGGCCAAGAAAGCCCGCGAAACGATGGAGATCTATGCGCCGCTGGCAGGCCGCATGGGCATGCAATGGATGCGCGAAGAACTGGAAGATCTGGCCTTCCGCGTGCTGAACCCCGAGGCGCGCGCGTCGATCATGCGCCGGTTCGTGACCCTGCAAAAGGAATCCGGCGATGTGATCGAACGCATCACGTCGGACATGCGCGTGGAACTGGACCGCGCCGGGGTCGAGGCGACGGTGTTCGGGCGGGCGAAAAAGCCCCATTCGATCTGGCGCAAGATGGAAGAAAAGCAGGTCGGGTTTTCCCGGCTGTCCGACATCTATGGCTTTCGCGTCATCACCCGGTCCGAAGAGGACTGTTACCGCGCGCTGGGCGCGATCCACCAACGCTGGCGTGCGGTGCCGGGCCGGTTCAAGGATTACATCAGCCAACCGAAATCCAACGGTTACCGGTCGATCCACACCACGGTGTCGGGCCGGGACGGCAAGCGGGTCGAGGTGCAGATCCGCACCCGCCTGATGCATGAAGTGGCCGAAGCGGGCGTGGCGGCGCATTGGTCTTACCGCGACGGCGTGCGCACCTCGAACCCATTTGCCGTCGATCCGGCCAAATGGATCGCCGGGCTGACCGAACAGTTCAACACCGAACAGGACCACGACGAGTTTCTGGAAGCCGTCAAGCTGGAGATGTATTCCGATCAGGTGTTCTGTTTCACGCCCAAGGGGGAGGTGGTGAAACTGCCCAAGGGCGCAACGCCTATCGATTTCGGCTATGCGATCCACACCCGCATCGGCAATGCCTGCGTGGGGGCCAAGATCGACGGGATGCGTGTGCCGTTATGGACCCGCATCCGCAACGGCCAGTCGGTGGAAATCATCACAGCACAGGGCCAGACCCCGCAGGCGACATGGCTGGACATCGCCACCACCGGCAAGGCCAAGGCCGCGATCCGCCGCGCGCTGCGCGAGGTGGACCGGGGCCGGTTCATCAAGCTGGGTGCGGAACTGGCGCGGTCGGCCTTTGACCATGTCGGCAAAAAGGCGACGGACAAGGCGCTGGATCTGGCGGCGCGGCAACTGCGCATCGACGGCGGCCGCAACGAGGTGCTGGCCCGGCTGGGATCCGCCGAAATCACCGTGCGCGAGGTGGTGCATGCGGTCTATCCCGAACTGGCCCGCGGCGAGGCCGCGGCGATCGATCGCACCCGTGCCGTGGTCGGCATTTCGCCCGACCAGACCTTTGCCCGCGCGCCCTGCTGCCAGCCCTTGCCCGGCGAACGCATCGTCGGCATCAAGACGCGCGGGCAAGGCGTGCAGGTGCATGCCATCGATTGTCCGGCCCTGCAGCGGTTCGAAGACCAGCCCGACCGCTGGATGGACCTGCATTGGCACGCGGGCAAACACCCGCCGATCCATGCCGCGACGATTTCCATCACCGTATCGAACGACGCGGGCGTGATGGGGCGGATTTGCACATTGATCGGCGAGCAGAAGGCCAATATCTCGGACCTGCAGTTTGTTGATCGCAAACCGGATTTCTACCGTGTGCTGATCGACGTAGAGTTGCGCGATGTGGAACATTTGCATTCGCTGCTATCGGCGCTGGAAGCCGAGCAGGATGTGGCGGCCATCGAACGTTTCCGCGATCCGGCGCGGTTGCCCGCCCCGGCGGTTCCGGCGGCGGCGCGATAGAAAAGGGCAGAACGTGGTTTTCAAACGCCGCAACAGACGCCCGCTTTGGCGGGTCATTCAGGAATCGTTCTGGCCCAGCATCGGTTGGTCCCGGGCGGTGCAATACGTCCAGCATCGTCTGCGCCGCCTGCCGGACAGCCCGTCGCGGGTGGCACGTGGCGTGTTTGCCGGCGTTTTCGTGTCGTTTCTGCCGTTGTTCGGGTTTCATTTCCTGTCGGCAGCGCTGCTGGCCTGGATCATGCGCGGCAATATCCTTGCGGCCCTGATCGGCACATTCCTCGGCAATCCGCTGACCTATGTCGCGATCACCTGGGTGGCGCTGCGGATGGGGTACTGGATGCGTGGGCGCGATTGGGGGGACGGTGCCGCGGTTGATTCGATCGGCCATTCGTTCCGCGATGCATGGCAGGACCTGACGCATAATTTCTGGTCGATGTTCACACCGGACACCGCGCATTGGGAAGGGCTCTGGCATTTCTACGACAATGTCTATTTTCCGTTCCTGATCGGCGGCATCGTGCCGGGCATCGTGGTGGGGCTGATCTGCTATGGCATCACCGTACCGCTGGTCACGGCCTATCAGAACCGCCGCAAGGGTGCGCTGAAAGCGAAACTGGAAGCGTTGAAGAAAAAGGCGCATCTGGTGGCTGACGAGGCAGGCAAAGCGGATTAGGTTCATCCGCAGCCCAAAAGGAGAGCTCATGAAACCGCTTGGACCTCTGCGCCTTGGCGTGAACATCGACCATGTTGCCACCGTGCGCAATGCACGCGGGTCGGCCTACCCCGATCCGGTGCGCGCCGCCCGGTTGGCGGAAGATGCCGGAGCGGACGGCATAACCGCACATCTGCGCGAGGATCGCCGCCACATCAGTGACGCCGACATCGAAGGTCTGATGGCCACGCTGACCACGCCGCTGAATTTCGAAATCGCCGCGACCGACGAAATGCAGAAGATCGCGTTGCGGCATCGTCCGCACGCAGTCTGCATCGTTCCCGAAAAACGCGAAGAACGCACCACCGAAGGCGGGCTGGAGGTCGCACGCGAAGAAAACCGGCTGGCGCATTTCATCGCGCCGCTGCGCGAGGCGGGCTGTCGGGTGTCGATCTTTATCGCCGCCGATGCGCGCCAGATCGAGGCGGCGGCCAGAATCGGGGCGCAGGTGATCGAACTGCATACCGGCGCCTATTGCGATTACCATGCCGAGGGGCATTTTGCCGAACGCGACGCCGAACTGGAACGCCTGCGCGAGATGGCAACCTATGGCCATTCGCTGGGGCTGGAGGTGCATGCGGGCCACGGTCTGACCTATGACACGGCGGGGCCGGTTGCGGCCTTTCCCGAGGTGATGGAACTCAACATCGGGCATTTCCTGATCGGCGAGGCGATTTTCCGCGGCCTTGGCCCTGCGATTGTGGAAATGCGCCGCATCATGGACGAGGCGCGGGCGTGACATGGTCCGCCTGAAGCTGGCGGTTGCGCTGCTGGCTGTTGTGATGGCGGGCTGGGCGATCTGGACGCTGGAAACCGCACGCCACGGCATCGCGATCACCCAGAGTGCGGTCGGCGACACCCCGGTGACCCGCTACAGCGATGGCAAGGACGGCCCGCTCGTGGTCATCGCGCATGGGTTTGCCGGGTCGCGGCAGATGATGCAGGCCTATGCGCTGACGCTGGCACAGGCGGGTTACACCGTGCACGCCTATGATTTCGAAGGCCATGGGCGGCATACCCTGCCGATGTCGGGCGATGTGAACGCCATCGAGGGCACCACGCAGCGGTTGGTCGATCAGACCCGCGCGGTGATCGACGCCGCGCGGCAGGGCGATATGCCGGTGGCCCTGGTGGGGCATTCGATGGCGACGGATGTATTGGTGCGCGTGGCACTGGATGCGCCGGGCATCGGCCCCATCGTACTGCTGTCGGCGTTTTCGCAGGCGATCACCGCCAGCCATCCGGCCGATATGCTATTGATCACCGGGGTCTGGGAACCGGGTTTGCGCGAATTTGCGCTGACGGCCGCGCAGATGGTCGATCCGGGCGCGGTCTATGGCCAGACGGTGCTGGCCGATGGCATGCGGCGGCAGGCGCTGCTGGCTCCTTACGTGGAACATGTGGCGATCCTGCAATCCCGCGCGGGTCGTGCTGCGACGCGGGCCTGGCTGGACGCGTTCTACGGCCGCCGGAGTGCGGCGGCAGAGCCGCCCACCGGCTGGGCCCTGCTGGCGCTGCTGGCGGCTGTGACCGCGCTGGCCGCACCTTTGGCGCGGCTGTCGCCGCAGGGTGGCGGCGCGCAAATGCCGTCCCGGCTGGGGGGCGGCGGTTTTGCAGCTGTGACGCTGATCCCGATGATCGCGGCCCCGCTGTTCACCGCGCCGATCGACACACGCCTGTTGCCGGTGCTGGTCGCGGATGCGCTGGCGCTGCATCTGCTGGTTTATGGCCTGATCCAGGGCGCCGTGCTGTGGCGGCTGCGAGGGGCGCCGGGGCGTCCGTCACCCTGGGCCGTTGCCGCGCTGGTGATCTGGGGCCTTGGCGCGTTTGGTCTGGCGCTGGACCGCTATGGCGCGAATTTCCTGCCCACGCCGGACCGGCTGTGGATCATCGCTGCGCTGGCTCTGGGGGCGGTGCCGTTCATGCTGTCGGATGCCTGGGCAGCACAGGGCGCGCCATGGTGGCAGCGGATTCTGGCGCGTCTGGCGGTGCTGGTGTCGCTGGGCATCGCGGTGGCGCTGGATTTCGAGGGGATGTTTTTCGTGCTGATGATCCTGCCGGTCATCATCCTGTTCTGGCTTACCTTCGGGTTGATGGGGCGTTTCGTCGCGGCGCGCGCCGGGCCCACATCGGCGGGCCTTGCGCTGGGCCTGATCCTCGCCTGGGCGCTGGGTGTCAGTTTTCCATTGTTCCAATCCTGAGGCGCGCAGAAAGACATCACATGATCCTTGGCATCGGCACAGACCTTGCGAATATCGACCGTATCGCGGCGGTGCTGGCGCGTTTCGGCGACCGGTTCCGCAACCGCGTCTACACCGAAACCGAACTGAAAAAGGCCGCCAGCCGCAAGGACGAGGCCGGGACGCTTGCCAAGCGCTGGGCGGCCAAGGAGGCGTGTTCCAAGGCGCTGGGCACCGGGCTGCGCATGGGTATCAGTTGGCGCGACATGGCGGTGTCGAACCTGACGACCGGCCAGCCGGTTATGCACCTGACCGGATGGGCCGCCGAACGGCTGCGCGACATGACGCCGCCGGGGCATCTGGCCATCGTGCATGTGACGCTGACCGACGATCATCCGTGGGCGCAGGCCTTTGTGGTGATCGAGGCGGTGGCGGTGGACGACGACCCGTCCGCCTTGACTTCGCGCCCCCGCCCCCGCATGTAGCCTCCGAACCATTCCTGCGCTCCAGCCCGAGGACATCATGGCCGAAAAGAAGCAGAACGCGGTGGTCGAGACCATCAAGACGGTGGTCTACGCCCTGCTGATCGCGGGAATTTTCCGGTCGCTGTTCTTTCAGCCGTTCTGGATTCCGTCGGGGTCGATGAAGGACACGCTGCTGATCGGGGATTTCCTGTTCGTCAACAAGATGACCTACGGCTATTCCTATGCGTCCTGCCCGACCGTTCGCATCCCCGCCATCGGGTTGGACCTGGATGCCCGGACGATCTGCGGTTTTCTGGACGGCGACAACAGCCGCATTCTGGGTGGCGAGCCCGAACGCGGCGATGTGGTGGTGTTCCGCCATCCGGTCGCGGGCACCGATTTCATCAAGCGGCTGATCGGCATGCCGGGCGAAACCGTGCAGGTCACCGGCGGCGTGTTGCAGATCAACGGCAAGCCGCTGATGCTGGCCGATGCCGGCACGTTCGAGGAAGTGATGGAACCCCAAGGTCCACAGGGGCTGCGCCCGCGTTGCGCCAATGGCGCGGTGGGGCAGGGTGGTCTGTGTATCAAGACGCGGCAGATCGAAACCCTTCCAGAGGGCAGGTCGCATGCCATCCTGAACATCGGCAAGCAGGCCACTGATGACACGCCGATCTACACCGTGCCCGCCGGCCACTATTTCTTCATGGGTGACAACCGCGACAATTCCACCGACAGCCGGGTGCCGCAGGCGGCTGGCGGCGTCGGGTTCGTGCCCTATGAAAACCTGATCGGGCGCGCGGATCGCATCATGTTCTCTTCTGCAGGCCGGTCGATGCTGGCGTTCTGGACCTGGCGCAGTGATCGTTATTTCAAGGCGGTCGAGTGAGGCTGGCTGGCGACATTCAGGCTTTTGCTGCCCTGATCGGGCATGATTTCCGCCAGCCCGCGTTGCTGGTGCGCGCGCTGACCCATTCGTCCTACGCGTCCAACGCCGGTGACAACCAGCGGCTTGAATTTCTGGGCGACCGCGTGCTGGGTCTGGTGATGGCCGAGGCGCTGTTGTCCGCCGCCCCCGATGCCGCCGAAGGCGTGCTGGCACCGCGTTTCAACGCGCTGGTGCGCAAGGAAACCTGTGCCGATGTCGCCCGCCAGATCGGATTGGGCGACGTGCTGCGGCTGGGCCGGTCCGAAATGATGACAGGCGGCCGCCGCAAAGAGGCGCTGCTGGGTGACGCGATGGAGGCGTTGATCGCTGCCGTCTATCTGGATGCCGGGTTCGACGCCGCCAAGGCCTTGGTGCTGCGGCTGTGGGGCATCCGCATCGCGCGGGTCGATGCGGATGCCCGCGATGCGAAAACCGCGTTGCAGGAATGGGCGCAGGCGCGCGGGATGGCCCCGCCTGCCTATGTGGAAATCGCCCGCGAGGGCCCGGACCACGCGCCGGTGTTCACCATCGAGGCCCGTCTTGCCTCGGGCGAGGGCGCGCAGGCGCAGGCCGCATCGAAACGCGCCGCCGAACAGTCCGCCGCCAGCGCGGTATTGGCTCAGGTGTTGGCGCGGGTGCAGGACTAGGTCATGGCGGGGCGGGTTTACATCACCGGTGCGTCGGGCTGCGGGGCCACGACGCTGGGCCGCGCTGTGGCACGCGCGCTGATCGTGCCCCTGATCGACACCGACGATCATTACTGGGCTCCGACCGATCCGCCGTTCACCGAAAAATTCCCCGTCCCCGAACGCCGCGCCCGCATGGAACGGCTGATGTCCGGGCAGGGCTGGGTGGTTTCGGGCGAAATCGAGGGCTGGGGGGATGCAATGGTGGCGGGGGCTGATCTGATCGTGTTCCTGACGCTCGCCCGCCCCCTGCGCCTGATCCGGCTGCGCGTGCGCGAGGCCGCGCGCTTTGGCCCGCGCATTGCGCCCGGTGGCGACATGGAGGCGATCCACCGCAGTTTTCTGGATTGGGCGATGAGCTATGACGATGCCGTCGCCAAGGGCCGGTCGCGGCTGCGGCAAGAAGCGTGGTTGGCGCGCCAGCCCGCCCCCGTGCTGCGGCTGGTGGCGGACAAGCCGCTGAACCTGCTGGCGGACGCGGTGCTGGCGGCGCTGCCGGTCTGACAACCTCTGGCGCCACGCGCCTCAATCGGCTATGCGCCTTGCATGAATGACACACCCACACCACGCGCCGGATTTGTTGCCCTGATCGGCGAGCCCAATGCGGGCAAATCGACATTGTTGAACCGCATGGTCGGCGCGAAAGTGTCCATCGTGACGCACAAGGTGCAGACCACGCGCGCCCGCATTCGCGGCGTGGCGATGGTCGGGTCGGGGGCGGGCGCAGCACAAATCGTGTTCGTCGATACGCCGGGGCTGTTCCAGCCCACCCGGCGGCTGGACCGCGCCATGGTCGCCGCTGCGTGGAGCGGGGCGGCGGACGCCGATATCGTCGTGCTGCTGATCGAGGCGCATCGCGGGTTGACCGACGGGGTGGGGCGCATCCTTGACGGGTTGTCGGGCCTTGGAAAGGGCCGCAAGATCGCGTTGGCCATCAACAAGATCGACCGCACCGAAGCGCCCAAGCTTCTGAAACTGACCGAAGATGTTAACGCCCGGTTCCCGTTTGCGCGCACCTTCATGATCAGTGCCGAAAAGGGCTATGGCGTCGATGACCTGCGCGACTGGCTGGCGGCGGAACTGCCCGAAGGCCCGTGGCTGTACCCCGAGGACCAATTGGCCGACCTGCCGTTGCGGATGATCGCGGCGGAAATGACCCGCGAAAAGCTGACGCTGCGCCTGCATCAGGAACTGCCTTATCAGTTGACTGTGGAAACCGAGATGTGGACAGAACGCGACGACGGGTCCGTGCGCATCGATCAGATGGTGTATGTAACCCGTGATGGGCACAAAGGCATCATACTGGGTCACAAGGGCGAAACGATCAAGGCGATCGGGCAGTCGGCCCGGGCCGAAATCGAGGCCTTCCTTGACCGCAAGGTGCACCTGTTCCTGCAGGTGAAGGTGCGCGAAAACTGGTTGGACGAACCCGAGCGCTATTCCGAGATGGGGCTGGATTTCAAGGACGGCAATACCAAGGGTGGACCGGCCAGGGGCAACAATGGCTGAGCCGCGCCTGACCGCGCGGTTCTGGGTCGATGCCTATCTGGCGCGTTTGCGGTTGCTGGACATCCCGGCCTTTGTGGTGGCGCATGGCGATGACACGGCGGGTGCGGTGCTGATCAAGCTGGCCACGCTGGATGGCCGGGCGCAGGCGTTTCAGCGCGGCTGGGATGCGACAGGTGCGCGGGCGTGGGCCGTGCTGGCCGCAGCGCCGGAACCCGAGGTGGACGCGGCCATCGCCCGGCAACGCCGGATGGACCCCGATCTGTGGGTGATCGAGGTCGAGGATCGTGCCGGGCGGCATCTGCTGGACAGTGCCGGGTTGACCTGATGGGTGCGCAGGCGACCGGAGGGGCGGCAGTGGCTGGTGGAATTGCGGACACCAAATGCGGGCGGGCGGGTTGCCCCCGGGCGATGTGCGGCGCAGGGTAGCGCGATGATCGAATGGCGGGACGAGGGCATCTGTCTGGGCGCGCGGCCGCATGGCGAAAGCGCGGCCATCGTCGAGGTGTTCACGCGCGTACATGGCCGGCACGCGGGCGTGGTGCGCGGCGGCGCCGGGCGCAGGATGGCCGCCACGCTGCAGCCCGGTACGCACCTGGTGGTAGTGTGGCGCGAGCGACTGGAGGACCACATCGGCGGATGTGCCGTGGTACCCGTGCAGGGCCGC
>JBBRCF010000024.1:0-35285 GCA_038205135.1 Rhodobacterales bacterium | reverse complement strand
AACAGTTTCGGCAAACCGGAAAAGACCGCGATGTTCAACATCGACACCGGACTGTCGTCGCTGGTGCAACAGGTCAAACCCAACGACGGCACCAACGCGACAATCGGCGCCCTGGGTGTGACACTGAATGGCCCGGTTGCGATGGATGTGGTCACCACGGCCGGTGGCAGCAACACCGCGTGGCTGGTGGCAAACGGCGCGCTGCACACACTGGACACCGCAACGGGCGCGGTCCTGTCCGTTGTGACCATTACGGATGCCGCCACCGCGATCCGCGACATTGCCGTGTTGCCCGCGATGTAAGATGGTCCCTGACGCGGCGGTCAGGTCTGGGCCGCCGCGACAAACGCCCGGATCAGGTCGGCATCCTTGACCCCCGGAGCGGTTTCGACGCCGGACGCCACATCGACCTGACGCGCGCCGGTCAAGCGGATCGCGGCGGCGACATTGGCGGCCGTCAAGCCGCCCGCCAGCATCCATGGCCGCGCCCAGGTCCGCCCGGCGATCAGGCGCCAGTCGAACGCCACGCCATTGCCACCCGGCAAAACGGCGTCCTTGGGCGGTTTTGCGTCGATCATGATCTGATCGGCCACCATTTCGTAATCGGCAATCTGCGCCAGATCGGCGGCACTGGCCACGCCGATGACCTTCATCACGGGCAACCCGTGCCGTGCCTTGACCGCTGCCACCCGGGCCGGGGTTTCGTGCCCATGCAGTTGCAGCATGTCCAGCGGCACCGTGGCGACCAGTTGATCCAGCAGATCATCGGTCGCATCCACCGTCAGGGCGACCTTGGCCAGACCCACCGGCGCGGCCAGCGCCAGAGCGCGGGCGCGGTCCGGCGGCACATAGCGCGGCGAGGCAGGGAAAAAGTTGAAACCGGCATAGGCCGCGCCGGCGGTGGCGACGGCGGCAACATCATCGGCACAGGTCAGGCCGCAGATCTTGACACGGATCGTTGCGACCAGCGCGGGTCGTGTCACCAGAACCGCCATGTGAGGTCCCTCAGCGCCCGTCTTCCAGCAGCGCCAGAACGTCGTCGCGGCCTTCGCCGGTCTTGCGGCGCACCTTGGTCAGTTCGCGTTCCAGACGCGCGGCCTCGGCGCCTTTGCTGGCGGCCTCGGCGCGGTGTTTGTATTCGCGCAGCCATTCCCAGACGAACCCCAACAGCAGACCCACCAGAATGCTGCCGAAAATCACCAGAAACAGCGGCAAGGCCACCTGCTGGTTCACGCCGACGATGCGCGCGATGCCTTCGGGCAGCAGGGTCAGGTTGATGTCCTGCCGATTGGCCAGCGCGATCCCGACCAGACAGATCGCCAAAAGCGCCATGAAGGCGTAACGCAGATATCGCATGGGTTCGCTTTCTGTCGGTTTACTTGCCGTTCAGGCGGTCACGCAGCAGCTTGCCGGTCTTGAAGAACGGCACGTTCTTTTCCTCGACGTCTACGGCGGCGCCAGTGCGCGGATTGCGTCCCGTGCGCGCATCGCGTTTCTTGACCGAAAATGCGCCAAAGCCGCGCAGTTCGACCCGATCACCGCGCGCCATCGCCTCGGTAATCTCGTCAAAGATGGTATTCACGATCTTTTCCACATCGCGCTGGAACAGATGCGGGTTTTCTTCGGCAATCTTTTGAATCAGTTCCGACCGGATCATTCAACACCTCCCCCAAGGCGATGGCGTGCCCGTTTCCCGGCCACTTGCGGCGAGTATAGGAGCAATTTTCTCAGGTGGAAACGCGAAAGGCAGGGTTTGATGCGCCTAAGCACCTGAAAATGCGGCAAGATGACGGGTTACAGTCTTCGCGGGTGCAGAAACCAGTTGCCGTGCCGCCCAACCGGACGCGCGATCGCGCAGCGATTCGGCATCTTCAGGCCGCGCGGTCGGCAAAGCCTGCAAGTGGAACAGGAGTCGCAAGGTCTGGCCGTCGCAGGGCAAGAGTGCGTCGGCCTCGTCGGTCTGGCCCAGCCGCAGCAGCACCGACACGTAGGCCAATTCAATCAGATCGCGCTGTGCCCGACTGCCGCCGATCCGTTCAGGCTGGGACATGACAGGCAACAGGTCATCGCGCGCCTCGGCCCAGTTCTGGCGCGCCATCGCCGCCCAGGCCCGCGCGACCGGGCGCACCAGATCGCCGGCAAAGCCTTGTGCACTCTCGGCGATATGCGCCAGACGGCCCCCCTCGCCGGCCCTGGCATGGGCAAGGGCGGCATGCATGTCGGCGAAACTTTGCCCGGTGGATGGGAAATAACGAGTGGCATAATCGCTCAGCCGCGCCCAGCGGTCCGGCGCCACGGCAAACCCGGCCAGTTCAGCGCGAAAACAGATCGCCGCCATATCCGTCAGCACGTTGACCGGCAGGCTCTGGGTGGCCCCGGGCGCGATGCTGGTATCAACAATGCTCCACATGATGTCGGCATCGCCATCCTGCAACGCCCATAGCGCCGCGTGCCAACTGAGATGGCCATGCAGCACGGCGCGCGGATCATAACTGGCGATCCAGCCGTCCAGATAGGCCCGGCCCGGTTTCGCCCATCTCGTATAGCGCATGCGCCTTGAAATGCGCGCCATTGGCGTTGCGAGGGTTCAGGGCCAGCGCGCATTCCATCAGGTTCAGCGATGCCGTGACCTGCCCGGTTTCGCACAGCGACAGCGCGTGAATAGACATCATCCACCAGTCATCGGGGTAATGCGGCAGCAGCATCCCGGTAAAGGACAACAGCTCCGCCTCGCGCCCGACCTCGCCGGAAAAGCCGATCAGGCCAAAGACATTGGTGCACATCTGCGCGATCAGCGCGTCACGGAGCCAGTCGCGCACATGGTCATACACCAACCCCCGAGCCAGCGCGGGCTGCGCCGCAAGAAGCGCGGAAAGCGTCGCGACATGGCTGCGGGCGCGCGGATCATGCGCCGGCGGGTTGGCCGTGGCCGCTGCGATGGCGGCACGGGCCCCGGGCATGTCCCCGGCCATCATCCGGGCGCGGGCCAGTGCCGCATGCCCAAGCACAAAGACCGGGCCGGCAGCGACCGCCGCAGCAAACGCCGCCTCGGCGCCAAAGTCAGCAACCAGAAACAGGGCGATCCCGCGATCATACGCAGCATCCGATGTCGTTCAATGCCTGTTGCCGTAGTGATCGGTCTTCATCAGCAGCCGCATGCACAACCTGCGTTTCAGACTGTCACGAAACGGCGGCGGCGCACAAAACAAATCCCGCGCAGACTGGTCTGCACGGGACTTTTGGTGACAGTCTGGCCTGTGGGGCCGGCGGGATCAGTCGCCGCGCTTCAGTGCCGCGCCAAGGATGTCGCCCAGCGACGCGCCCGAGTCGGACGAGCCATACTGTTCCACGGCTTCCTTTTCTTCGGCGATCTCGCGCGCCTTGATCGACAGGCCCAGCTTGCGGGTCTTGGCGTCGATGTTGGTCACGCGCACATCCACCTTGTCGCCCACGCCGAAACGTTCCGGGCGCTGTTCAGCACGGTCGCGCGACAGGTCGCTGCGGCGGATGAAGGATTTCATGCCTTCGTATTCCACCTCGATGCCGCCTTCTTCCACGGCCGTCACGGCCACGGTGATGACCGATCCACGCTTCACGCCGCCGGTTGCATCGGCAAAACGGTCACCGCCCACGGCCTTGACCGACAGCGAAATGCGTTCCTTGTCGATATCGACCTCGGACACCACGGCCTTGACCATGTCGCCCTTGCGATATTTCTGGATCGCGTCTTCGCCCCGGTCGTCCCATGACAGGTCTGACAGGTGCACCATGCCGTCGATGTCGCCGGGCAGGCCGATGAACAGACCGAATTCGGTGATGTTCTTGACCTCGCCCTCGACCTCTGCGCCCTCGGGATGGGTTTCCGAGAACACTTCCCACGGGTTGCGCATGGTCTGCTTCAGGCCCAGCGACACGCGCCGCTTGGCGCCGTCGATTTCCAGAACCATGACGTCCACTTCCTGCGAGGTCGATACGATCTTGCCGGGGTGGACGTTCTTTTTGGTCCAGGACATTTCCGAGACATGGACCAGACCTTCGACACCGGGTTCCAGTTCGACGAACGCGCCGTAATCGGTGATGTTGGTCACGCGGCCATGGTGGACCGATTCCAGCGGGTACTTGGCAGCCACCAGATCCCACGGATCTTCCTGCAGCTGCTTCATGCCCAGGGAAATCCGGTGGGTTTCCTTGTTGATCTTTATGACCTGAACCTTGATCGTTTCACCGATGTTCAGGATTTCTGACGGGTGGTTGACGCGGCGCCAGGCCATGTCGGTGACGTGCAGCAGCCCGTCCACACCGCCCAGATCGACGAACGCACCGTATTCGGTGATGTTCTTGACAACGCCGTCGACAGTAGCCCCCTCGACAAGGTTGCCCACCACTTCGGCGCGCTGTTCGGCACGCGATTCTTCCAGAATGGCACGGCGCGAGACGACGATGTTGCCCCGGCGACGGTCCATTTTCAGGATCTGGAACGGCTGTTTCAGACCCATCAGCGGACCGGCATCGCGCACGGGACGCACGTCAACCTGGCTACCGGGCAGGAACGCCACAGCGCCGCCCAGATCGACGGTGAACCCGCCCTTGACCCGGCCAAAGATAGCGCCGTCAACGCGCTCTTCCTTGGCATAGGCCTGTTCCAGGCGATCCCAGGCTTCCTCGCGGCGCGCCATTTCGCGCGACAGCACGGCCTCGCCACGCGAGTTTTCGGCCGACCGCAGGAACACCTCGACGGTATCGCCAACCGAAATATTCGGTGCTTCTCCGGGGTTTGCGAATTCTTTCAGATCAACGCGGCCTTCCATCTTGTAGCCGACGTCGATGATGGCCTGTCCCGCCTCGATGGCGATGACCCGGCCTTTGACCACGGACCCCTCATCGGGCGTGTCCATTTCAAAGCTCTCTTGCAGGAGGGCTTCAAATTCTTCCATTGCGTTCTTGGCGCACATGCAGATCAGTTCCTTTTCAAGTGTTTTCCGGCCGCACGGTTGTCTCCGCGGGTCTTTATGAGGGTCCGCCGCAGCGTCCGGGACTTTGCCTGCAAACACAGATGTGGGCCGGAATGTCCGACCCTGCCATCCGCATCTGCACGACTGTCCCGTCGCCTTGACTGCGGGGGCTATAGGGCAGATCGGCCTTCAGGGCAAGGATGATGGATGCGGGGCCTCCCTACGCCAGCGCCCGGTCCACGCCCTTTTCGATCGCCTCGCGCAGTTTCTTTTCCAGCCGGTCACGTTTGCTGCCGGGGATCAGTTTGAGGCCGAACATGTCCTTGACGTAGAAACTGTCCACCACCTGCTCGCCATAGGTCGCGATGACGGCGGATGCGATATAGACACTGTTCGCCGCCAGCGTGCGGGTCAGGTCGAACAGCAGGCCGGGGCGGTCGCGGGTATCGACCTCGAGGATCGTGTAAATCTCGGACCCGTCGTTGTCGAAGGTGATCGAGGTGGGCACGCGGAACGCGCGTTCGCGTTTCTTGATCTTGTCCTTTGACAGGATCGCTTCGCTGGCCTTGACCTCGCCGCTCAAGATCTTGTGGATGGTCTGGGTCAGGCGTGGCAGGCGGTCGACCTCGTAGGGGTGGCCGTCGCCGTCCTGCACCCAGAATACCGCCGTGGCATAGCCGTCTTTGGACGTATAGGTCCGCGCATCGACCACGTTGGCGCCGACAATGGCCAGCGACCCCGCAAGGCGGGAAAAGATGCCGGGGTGATCTTCCAGCGCGAAACAGGCGCGCGTGGCGTCGCGGTCGATGTCGGGGTGCAGGTCAATGCGAATCTCATCGCTGCCAAGGCCCCGCAGCAGCCGCGCAAACACCGCCTGCGTCGCGGTATCCAGCCCCTGCCAATAGGGTGGGTAATGCCGGGTGGCTTCTGCCTTGACCTCGGCGGCGTCCCAGCCGGGCAGCGCGTCACGCAGCAGGCGCTTGGCCTCTGTGCTGCGGTTTTCGCGGTTCACCGCCTCCAGCCCGTGTTCCAGCGCGGCGGCGGTTTCGCGGTGCAACTGACGGATCAGCATGGCCTTCCAGTTGTTCCACGTGTTCGGGCCGACGCCGCGGATATCGCAGACGGTCAGCACCGTCAGCAGGTCCAGCCGTTTGCGCGTTTTCACCGCCTTGGCGAAATCACGCAGCGTGCGCGGGTCGGACAGGTCGCGTTTCTGCGCAATGTCGGACATCAGCAGGTGATAGCGCACCAGCCATTCCACCGTTTCGCTATCGGTTTTTGACAGGCCCAGCCGGGGCGCCACACGGCGGGCGATCTGCGCGCCCAGCACGGAATGATCCTCGTCGCGGCCCTTGCCGATGTCATGCAGCAACAGCGCGCAATACAACACCTTGCGGTTCACGCCCGCCGTCAGGATGCGCGAGGCGACCGGCAATTCCTCGGTCAGGTCGCCTTGTTCGATCTGGGACAGCACGCGGATGGTCTGGATGATGTGTTCGTCCACTGTATAGCTGTGGTACATGTTAAACTGCATCATCGCGACGATGGGCGCGAATTCCGGGATGAACGCCGCCAGCACGCCCAATTCGTTCATCCGCCGCAGCGCGCGTTCCGGGTTGCCGTGTTTCAGCAGCGTGTCAAAGAATATCCGCTGCGCCTCGGGGTCGGTGCGGACATCATCGGTGATCAGCGCAAGGTTGGCCTGCACCATCCGCATCGCATCGGGGTGGATCAGCAGGCCGGTGCGCAGCGCCTCTTCGAACAGCCGCAGCAGGTTCAGCGGATCGGCCAGAAACGCCCGCGGATCGGGCACCATCAGCCGGCCATTCATCACCTGATAGCCGTCACGCACACGGGGCACCCGGCGGAACATGCGCTCCAGCAGCGGCTCCGGCTTTGCATGACTGGCTTCGAGTTTGGTCAGAAAGATGCGCGTCAGATCGCCCACCGCGGTCGCCTGGCGGAAATAGTCCTGCATGAAATGTTCGACCGCGCGGCGTCCGCCCTTGTCGGCATAGCCCATGCGGTCCGCCACCTGCACCTGCATGTCAAAGGTCAACTGATCCGTGGCGCGGCCCGCCAGCACATGCAGATGGCAGCGCACGGTCCACAGGAAATCCTCGGCCCGGGTAAAGGTGCGGAATTCTTCGGGGCGGAACACCCCCAGTGACACCAGTTCGGCAGGGTCCTGCACGCCGTGCAGATATTTGGCGATCCAGAACAGCGATTGCAGGTCACGCAGCCCGCCTTTGGCCTCCTTGACGTTGGGTTCGACCACGTAGCGTTCGCCCTGCTTGACATGGCGGGCGTCGCGTTCGGCTAGTTTTGCGGCGATAAAGGCGGGGGCGGTGCCCTTGAACAGGTCGCGCCGCAACCGCATCGCCAGATCTGCCGCCAACGCGGCATCACCGCCGAGAAACCGCTGTTCCAGCAGCGTGGTTCGGATGGTGAAATCCGATCCGCCCAACGCGAGGCAATCGCGGATGGTGCGCGTGGCATGGCCCACCTTCAGCTTCAGGTCCCACAGGATGTACAGCGTGGTTTCCACATGTTGCACCAATTGCGGGCTGGCGGTGCCATCGGTCAGGAACAGCAGATCGACATCCGAACAGGGCGCCATTTCACCGCGGCCATAGCCGCCGACCGCCAGCAGCGCCAGACGGTCGGGCGCGGCACCTGCGGGGCCGTCCGCAAGGCGGCCTGCGGCCTCGCTCGCCGCCAGCACCAACCGGTCCGTCAACCACGCAATGGCCCGGGTCACCGGGCGCCCCTCGCGCGGACGCAGGGCCAGCGCGGCCTCTAGCGCGACCATGCCGCGCCGCCGGGCGTCGGTCAGAACGCCGACGACCGCCGCGCGGTCGCCGGGTGAGGCGCACAATGCCGCATCCAGATCGCCCGCGACGCGCGCGGCGTCAAAGATGGCGTCCGGCGGGCACGGAAAATCGGCGCCCCCTGGCAAGGGCGGCAGCAGCGCAGTCGGGGGGCGAAGGGCGTGCTGTGCCGGCTCAGAAGCCGGCACCGCCAAAGGATCGGGGCGCAGGGTCAATCACCACCACCTGTCTGTCGCGGATCTGGGCCACGGCAAGGCCACGTTCGTTCGTGCCATCGGGACGCAGCCGGAACACACCGTTCGCGCCCTGGAACCCCGCCCCCTGTGTCAGCGCCGCCCCGGTCAGCGCGTTGGCACCGCGCTGCTTGACCAACGCACCGATGGCGGCGATGCCGTCAAACGCCAGCCCGCCGATGGGATGCGGCGCGGAACCGTAGGCCGCCTGATACCGCGAGGCAAACGCCGCCGAGGCGGACGGATCCGGCAGCGCGAACCACCCGCCCTGCACGCCGGGCAGGTCCAGCGCCTGCGCCGGGATGTCCCAGCGGGTCAGGCCGATGAACTGGGTCGCAACCGGCGACACGCCTTGTTCCGGCAGCATCTGCGCCAAAATCGGCAACGCGCCGGCGGTGTTTGCCGTCAGAAACAGCGCATCCGCCTGCCCGGCCTGCACGCCGGCCTGTATCTGCGGCACGGCGGCGATGACGCCGGGCTGGCTGAGTTCGTAACCCAGTGTGCCCGCGAGCGTTCCCCCGGACCGGGCCACGGCCTGCTGGATCGCCTGTGCGCCCAACTGGCCCGGGACGTTCTGATCATGCGCAACAAAAATGCGTTTCCGGCCTTGCCGGACGGCATACCGGACCAGCCGGTCCGCGGTGTTATCGAACGTCGCGCCCAGAATGAACAAGTTTCCGCCCGCGATGGTGGTGTTGTTCGAAAATGACAGGACGTTGATACCCTTGGGGGCGACCGCGACCGCCACGGCATTGGCGTTTTCGGCGTAGACCGGGCCGATGATGATCTTGGCGCCGTCGGCCACCGCCTGCAACGCAGCTTCCTGCGCACGGCCGGGTTGGGCGGCGGTGCCATACACACGCAGGTCGATGTTCACACCGTCAAGCCCCGCCACAGCCAGGCGCGCCGCGCGTTCCAGACTGTCCGACAACGTGTCATCCCCGGCATTGCCGCTGCCACGCGGCACCAGCAACGCCACGACAACCGGGGTGGTCGGGTCAATCTGCGGACCGCTGACCGCCGGAGCACTAAGGCTGACGGGTTCGCAGGCCGCCAGCCATGCGCAACTTGCCAGAACCGCCAGTCGTCCCAGAAATCTAGTGGGTCGGCCTGGCATGGCAGGCGTTTTGGCAGGGTTGCGATGATGGGAAAAGACGGCGAACATGGGTACTTGCTCCTTGACGGGCCTGCTGGACGCACAAGGCTTGCGGTGTACGCCGTCTGCGGTAAGCAGGGTCGTTGCGTTGTGACACGATGTAGCAGCCATCATAGACAGCCGGAAGGAAGGTTCCAGTGGGGAATGGTGATCACGCGGACCCCGGCACTGCAGGCCCGACGCAAGGACCGCCGTCCGGTGCGCGGCCATCCGCCGATCGGCCAGGCGGAAACAACCTGAACGGGCTTGGCGCCGGGTTGTACCTGATCGCCACGCCAATCGGCGCGGCCCGCGACATCACGCTGCGCGCGCTGGATCTGTTGGCGGCGGCCGATGTGCTGGTGGCCGAGGATACCCGCAGCCTGCGGCGGCTGATGGACATCCATGGCATCGCCGTCAGGGACCGGCCGCTGCTGGCCTATCACGATCACAACGGCGACCGGATGCGGCCGCGCCTGTTGGCCGACATGGCGGCGGGGCGGGCGGTGCTTTATGCGTCCGAGGCAGGGACGCCGATGATTTCCGACCCCGGTTTTGATCTGGCGCGGGCGGCGCGGGACGCGGGCCTCGGGGTGATTTCTGCGCCGGGGGCATCGGCGGTCATCGCTGCGCTGACAGTCGCCGGGCTGCCGACCGACCGGTTCCTGTTCGCAGGGTTTCTGCCCGCCACGGCCAATGCGCGGCGCAACGCGCTGGAAGACCTGCGCGAGGTGCCCGCCACGCTGGTTTTCTACGAATCGCCCGCGCGGGTGGCGGCGATGCTGGCGGATGCGGCGCAGGTTCTGGGCGCCCGCGACGCGGCGCTCTGCCGCGAGCTGACCAAGAAATTCGAGGAAATCCGCCGTGGCACCCAGCCAGATCTTGCGCAGGGTTGCCACGACCGCCCGCCAAAGGGCGAAATCGTCGTTGTGGTGGACCGCAAGCGTTCGGAAAAAATTAGCGATTCTGATCTAGACACGAAATTGAGACAGGCGATGCAGAGCCTGTCGCTGCGCGATGCGGCCGATCTGGTGGCGGCAGAAACCGGGCTGGCGCGGAGGCAGGTCTATCAGCGGGCGCTGCAACTGGCGGCGGGCAACTAGGCTTTGGTTCTTGAGGGGGAAGGTTGTCCATGGCACGCGAATTGGCTCAGGATATCCATTCTCTGGCACCGGCAATTGCCCGCAGGGATCGCGGGCGGCGGTCCTGCCTGGCGGGGGCCGCGGCCGAAGATGCCGTGCAGCGTCACTATGAACGGGCGGGCTTCGCTTTGCGTGCGCGGCGCTGGCGCTGTGCCGCCGGCGAAATCGACCTCGTGTTTTCGGACGGGGCGGCCATCATCTTTGTCGAGGTGAAACAGGCCGCGACCCATGACCTGGCCGCGCAGGCGCTGGTCCCGGCGCAGGTGCGGCGTATTCTGGCCGCCGGTGAGGAATTCGTTGGCGGTGAACCAGCCGGCGCGTTGACGGACCGTCGCTATGATCTGGCCACAGTGGACGGTCAGGGGCGGGTTCAGCTGATCGAACAGGCGTTCTTTGAATTCTGATTTGCCGTCCCCCGTCGCTTGCGCCATGTAAGAGGCGCTGCAGCAGGGAGCCGGATATGAAAGTCGCCATCCAGATGGACCCGATCGGTCCGATCAACATCGACGCCGATTCGACCTTTCGCATCGCGCTGGAGGCGCAGGCCCGCGGTCACGACCTGTTCTATTACACGCCCGAACGGCTGGCGTTTCAGGAAGGGCGGATAACCGCGCGGGGTTGGCCGCTGACCGTGCAGCGGGTCAAGGGCGCGCATTACACGCTGGGTGCCGAAACCGAGGTCGATCTGGCGGATTTCGATGTGGTCTGGCTGCGGCAGGACCCGCCGTTCGACATGTTCTACATCACGACGACGCATCTGTTGCAGCGCATCCATCCCCGCACACTGGTGGTCAACGACCCGTTCTGGGTGCGCAATTCCCCCGAAAAGCTGATGGTGCTGGATTTTCCGGACCTGACGCCACCCACGGCGATCGCGCGCGATCTGGACACCATCCGCGCCTTCCGCGCCCGGCATGGCGACATTATCGTCAAGCCGTTGTATGGCAATGGCGGCGCGGGGGTATTTCGCATCACCCCCGAGGATCGCAACCTGTCGTCGCTGTTCGAACTGTTCACCGGGTTTTCACGCGAGCCTCTGATCGTGCAGAAATTCCTGCCGGCGGTGGCCAAGGGCGACAAACGGGTGATCCTGGTCGATGGCGAGGCCGTCGGTGCGATCAACCGGGTGCCGCAGGCTGGCGAAACCCGGTCCAACATGCATGTCGGCGGGCGTCCCGAACAGGTCGCGCTGACCGACCGCGACCGCGAAATCTGCGCGCGGATCGGCCCAACCCTCAAGGAAAAAGGCCTGATCTTTGTCGGGATCGACGTGATCGGCGAATGGCTGACGGAAATCAACGTGACCTCGCCCACCGGCATTCAGGAACTGGAGCGGTTCGACGGCATCAACACCGCCGCCCGGATCTGGGAGGCGATCGAGGCGAAACGGGCATGAGCGTGATCGCGCGCCTGCTGGCCACCGGATTGCGGCAGTTCGAAAAACCCTATCTGGCGCGGGTCAAGGACCCCGCCGACGTGCGGCGCGGGTTCGAGACGAAGGCGCGCTGGTTTTTCGGTCCGCGCCGCGATTGGGCGCTGACACCCACCCGGCTGGGTCATGTCCCGGCGCTGGAGGTTGATCCGCCCGGCGCGGACCCGGACCGGGTGCTGTTCTACATCCACGGCGGGGCCTTTGTTTTCGGGTCACCGGCGACCCATTCCGGGTTGGCGGGGGCGCTTGCGGCGCGTCTGGGCTGTGCGGCCATATTGCCGGATTATCGGCTGGCCCCCGAACACGTTTTTCCCGCCGCGCTGGACGATGCGCTGGCCGCCTGGCGCAGTCTGGCCGGAGAGGGCCAGCGGATCATCCTTGCGGGCGACAGCGCGGGGGGTGGCCTCGCGCTGGCGCTGCTGGCGGCCCTTGGGCCACAGGACACTCGGCCCGAATCAGTCGTGCTGTTTTCACCGCTGACCGATCTGGGGTTTACCGGCGCGTCGGTGATGCAGAACCGCGATGCCGATCCGCTGTTGCCGGCGGTCCGCGCGCATGAACTGGCGGAAATGTATCTGGCGGGGGCGGATGCCCGCGATCCGGGCGCATCGCCGCTATATGGCGTTCCGGGGCGGGGCGAGCGTGTGATCTTGTGCGTCGATGACACCGAAATCCTGCGCGACGACAGCCTGCGGATGGCGGATATCCTGCGGGCGCACGGGTTGCGGGTCGATCTGATCCGCACACAGGGCCTGCCGCATGTCTGGCCGTTTTTCTGGCGCTATTTGCCCGAGGCGCGGGCGACGCTGGACGCCATCGCCGCGCGGCTAAGGCCGATGCCCTAGGCCCGTTCCTTGACGCCCACTAGTCGATAGCCCACCGCCTCGGCCACGTGGGGGCGGCGCACATGGTCAGACAGGTCCAGATCCGCGATCGTGCGCGCAACCCGCATCACCCGGTGATACCCGCGCGCCGACAGGCCGAACCGTTCCGCAGCGCGGATCAGCAGGTCGCGCCCCTCGGCGTCAGGCGCGGCCACCTGTTCCAGAGCGGCACCCTCGAGGTCCGCGTTCAGGCGCGGCAGCCCGCCCGCGCGCGCGATCTGAACGGAACGCGCCGCGGTCACCCGCGCGGCAACGGTCGCCGAGGTGTCGCCGGACGCCGGCAGGTCAAGATCGGTATAGGCCACAGGGGGCACCTCGATCCGCAGATCGAACCGGTCCATCAGCGGGCCTGAAATGCGGCCCAGATAATCATCGCCACAGATCGGCGCGCGGTTGCAGGCCCGCGCAGGGTCGGTCAGATACCCGCAACGGCAGGGGTTGGCGGCGGCGATCAGCAGGAACCGGCTGGGATAGGTGACATGGGCGTTGGCGCGGGCCACCATCACCTCGCCGGTCTCAATGGGCTGGCGCAGGGTTTCCAGCACGGGACGGGCGAATTCCGGCAATTCGTCCAGAAACAGCACGCCATTATGCGCAAGGCTGACCTCGCCGGGTTTCGCCTGCCGCCCGCCGCCGACAATCGCCGCCATCGACGCGGTGTGATGCGGCGCGCGAAACGGGCGTGTGCGGTTGATGCCGCCTTCGCCCAACAGCCCCGCCAGCGACTGGATCATCGAGGTTTCCAGCGCCTCGATCGGAGTCAGGGGCGGCAGGATTGTGGGCAGGCGCGCGGCCAGCATGGATTTGCCGGACCCCGGCGGCCCGGTCAGCAGCAGGTGATGCCGCCCGGCGGCGGCGATTTCCAGCGCGCGTTTGGCGCGTTCCTGGCCTTTGACATCGCGCAGGCAACGGGTTCCGGGATCGGCGATCACCTCGCCGGGCGTGGCCGGGGCCAGCACTTCCTGCCCGTTGAAATGCCGGATCGCGGCGGACAGCGATACGGGCGCGATCACCTCTGTTGCGCCGACCCAGGCAGCCTCGGCCCCCGATGCGGCAGGACACAGCAGCGTGCGGTGTGATTCGGCGGCAGCAAGGGCCGCAGGCAGCGCGCCGGTGACGGGCATCAACGTGCCGTCCAGACCCAATTCGCCCAGCGCAACGATGCCTTCGACCCGGTCAGCCGGCAGGATTTCCAGCGCGCATAGCAGTGCCAGCGCAATGGGCAGGTCGAAATGGCTGCCCTCCTTGGGCAGATCGGCCGGGGCAAGGTTGATGGTGATCCGTTTCGACGGCAGCGCGATGCCCAGCGCGGCGATGGCGGCGCGGACGCGGTCGCGCGCTTCGGACACCGCCTTGTCGGGCAGGCCCACCACGTTAAAGGCAGGGTTTCCGGCGGTGATGGCGCATTGCACCTCGACCAACACGGCGCTTACGCCTTCAAACGCCACGGTATGCGCGCGGGCGACCATGATCCACTCCTTTTGTCCCACGCTCAGGCTTGGGCAAGGATGGTTGAGGAATGGTTAACGCAACCGCGTAAGTGTTAAAGCCCTGCAGCCTCGTCGCAACCCAGCATCAGGTTCAGGTTCTGCACGGCAGCCCCCGATGCGCCCTTGCCAAGGTTGTCCAGCACGGCAATCGCCACGCACGCGCCGGTTTTCGGGTTGCCATGGACGGAAAGTTCCAGCCGGTTGGTGCCGTTCAGCGCCTGCGGATCGACGCGCGGGGCATGGGTGTCGGGTGCGACGACCGTGACGAACCGTTCGCCGCCATAGGCGGCGCGCAGCGCATCCTCGGCTTTCGCACGGTCCATGTCGGGCAGATGCAACGCCACTGCCATGCCCTGCGCATAATGCCCGACAGATGGCACGAACACCGGCGGGCGGGTCAGCAGCCCGTGCAGCGTCATTTCCGGCAGGTGTTTGTGGGATTGCCCGGCGGCATACAGGAACGCCCCCGACACTGCGCCGGTGTCGAACTCGGCGATCATCGCCTTGCCGCCACCGGTATAGCCCGACACACCGGAAACCGCGGGGGCAGCATCAGCGCGCAGCAGGCCGGCGGCGATCAAGGGCCGGATCAGTGCGATGGCGCAGGTGGACCAGCAGCCGGGGTTCGACACATGGCGCGCGCCCGCAATGGCCGCCCGTTGTCCGGAGGCCATTTCGGCAAACCCGAACACCCAGCCCGGATCGACGCGATAGGCGGTCGAGGCATCGATGATCCGGGTGCCATGCGGGGCAGCCAGTGCCACGGCCTCGATGGCGGCATCATCGGGCAGGCACAGGACGGCCACGTCCGCCTGCGCATAGATCGCGGCGCGCGCGGCCGGGTCCCTGCGGTGCGCGGCGTCGATGGACAGCAACGTGATATCGCCGCGCTGCGCCAGACGGTCACGGATCTGCAGGCCGGTGGTGCCCGCTTCGCCGTCGATGAACACTTTATAGGCCCTGGGGTCGTTCAAGCGCGCCTCCTGTTTTGCAGGCTGGGTGATACGGCGCGGACGCGTTCAGCGCAAGATCAACCCGGAAAGACATCCGACAGCAGCGTCAGGATCAACCCGCCGATAAGCCCCGTTGTGGCGCGGTTCTGGCGGCAGAACCGAACCGTCAGCACGCCCGCCCCGTCATCAGACCGGCGCCCGGGTCGGGCCAGCACGCCGATCAGCAGGATGTCATCCCACAGGCAGTTGCCGTTTCAGCAGATGTGTCGTGTTCCAAACCATCACCAGATCGCCTGACTGGTTGCACACCTGATATAACATGTATGTGCGGCCCATGTCGGGGCGGGATTGCGAAGGGTCTGACCCCGTCACCTCGGCCCGCACGGTCAGCGTGTCGCCCGGGCGAACCGGTTTGATCCAGCGCACCTCCTGCATGCCGGGCGAACCCATCGAGGCGGCGGTCCACAGCCCGGTTTCCAGCGACAGCGCAAAGGCGGTTGTCAGGGTATGGAACCCCGACGCGATGATCCCGCCATAGATCGAAGCGCGTGCAGCGTCGGCGTCAAGGTGGAACGGCTGCGGATCATACTGGCGCGCAAAGGTGACAATGTCGTCTTCGGTCAGGGTCCGGCTGGCAGTGGTAAAGGTGAAACCGGGAATGAAATCATCGAAATACAGTGCGCGGGTCATCGTCGTCTCCGGGGCATCGTGTGGCGGGGGCATCGTGTCAGACGGCGCAGGCGGGTGCAAGCACGCGCGGATTGCGGCAGGACCGGCATTTTGGTAAGCCGGGCTGACCACCCTCACACAGGAGCCCACGCCGTGCCCGTCATCACCAGCATCGACGACCTGAAGGCGATCTACCGGCGGCGTGTGCCGAAAATGTTTTATGATTACTGCGAAAGCGGATCGTGGACCGAGCAGACGTTTCGCGAGAATGTCAGCGATTTCGACCGGATCCGTTTGCGTCAGCGGGTGGCCACCGACATGTCAGGGCGCAGCACCGCCTCTACGATGATCGGGGAACCCGTCAGCATGCCCGTGGCGCTGGCCCCGGTCGGCATGACCGGGATGCAGGACTCGGACGGCGAGATCAAGGCGGCCCGCGCGGCCGAAAAATTCGGCGTGCCCTTTACCCTGTCCACCATGTCGATCTGTTCGATCGAGGATGTGGCGGCGAACACCAGCAAACCGTTCTGGTTCCAGCTGTATGCGATGAAGGATCAGGATTACCTGAAACGCCTTATCCAGCGCGCCAAGGATGCGAAATGTTCGGCCCTGGTGATCACGCTGGACCTGCAGATTTTGGGCCAGCGCCACAAGGACCTGAAGAACGGGTTGTCCGCGCCGCCCAAGCTGACGGTCAAGACGCTGGCGAACCTCGCCACCAAATGGTCATGGGGCCTGTCGATGCTGGGTACCAAACGGCGGCAATTCGGCAATATTGTCGGCCATGTTAAGGGGATTTCCGATGCGTCATCCCTGATGGCCTGGACCGGCGAACAGTTCGACCCCACGCTGGACTGGGACAAGATCAAGCAGATCAAGGATATGTGGGGCGGCCCGGTGATCCTGAAGGGCATCCTTGACCCCGAAGATGCAAAAGCGGCGCTGAACGTGGGGGCCGATGCGATCATCGTGTCGAACCATGGCGGGCGGCAGCTGGACGGGGCGATTTCGTCGATCCGGGCGCTGGACCCGATTCTGGACGTGGTCGGCGACAAGATCGAAGTGCATCTGGACAGCGGCATCCGGTCCGGTCAGGACGTGCTGAAGGCGGTCGCGATGGGGGCCAAGGGCACCTATATCGGCCGCGCCTTCACCTATGGTCTGGGCGCGATGGGCCAGCCGGGCGTCACCCGCGCGCTGGAGGTGATCCACCGCGAAATGGACGTGTCGATGGCGCTGTGCGGGCGGCGCACGATTGCGGATCTTGGCCGCGACGTGCTGTTGATCCCCGAAGGCTTTGCCGGCAACTGGCAGGCGTGATGGTTACCGTGGCGCGGCGATGCTGATCTTTGCGCCCGCCAACCTTGCCGTGTTCGCCACTCCGAAAACCGGGTCCACCGCGCTGTATCTGGCATTTCGCAAACATGCGCAGATCGTGATGGCCGGGCAGCCGCGGTTCAAGCATGTCAGCCTGACGAAGTACGAACGCCACATCGCGCCTATGCTGGCGGACGGGTTCGGGTTGACGCCCGACCGCGCCGCGGCGATCCGCGAACCGCTGGATTATCTGCGGTCGTGGTATCGCTATCGCCAGCGCCCCGACATGGCGCGCGCGCATCAATCTGCCGCCGGTGTCAGTTTCGAGGCGTTTGCACTGGCCGCCATTTCCGACGCGCCGCCGGCCTATGCCGCTGTGGGCCGGCAGGTTGATTTCCTGTCCAATGCCGCCGGCGTGGCAGTGGATCACCTGTTCACCCAGGAGGATGAACTGCTGCCTGCCTTCGTGGCCGAACGCATCGGACTGGAGGCGGTGAAGGTCGGCCGCCAGAACGTGTCGCCTGCTGCCCCGACCGATATTTCCGCCAAGGCCGAAGCGCAGGTGCGGGCCGCGTGGGCCGCCGATTGCGCGCTATGGGCGCAGGTTGCCGATGCGGGTGGCGCTCTGGTGCTGCGTCCTTAACCGCGCCACAGCCGCACAATGCTCAGCGCGCTGTCCAGCAGGTCGAAGACCCGCGCGAACAGGTGTTCGCGGGTGGTGAATTTATGGTCCAGCCCCTGTCGCGCCGCGTCGATACTGTCGATCAGCCGCAGCAGGCGGCGGCGGTGCAGCCCGGTCCAGACCTGAACCGGATCGGCGAGGACGCCGGCAAAGGCGGTGAACACCGCGCCCCCCATCACCAACGCCACCAGCACCACGGCCACTAATCCGGGCGATGCGCCGACAGGAAACACGCCGTACCACAGCCCGCCGACCCCCTGCCCCAGCGGGAATTCCGCGATGGCGCGGGTTTCGGCCACGCTTTGCGCCAGTCCGGGCGCAAACGACACCAACCCCGGCGTCAGCGCGTGAAACAGCGCGGCCCCAAGCAACACTGTCGCCAGCGCCGTGGTGATCTCGCCCACGGCAGACCGGGTGGCGGCATAATCGGTGATCAGCCGCGCGATGCGGGCCGGCGCGGGCGCGGGCAAGCCCGCAAAAACCGCTGCGGTGTCCTGCCCGGGCATCGCCGCCATTCCCAGCAGATCGCGCAGCACCGCCGCTTCGACCTGTGCGGCGACGGCCGTGCGCAGCAATACCCGGCGCGACGCCAGCCAAACGGCCAGACGCATCCAACCCAGCCGCCGCGCCAGCCATCCCAACGCGCGGACCAGCACCAGCACCGGGGCCAACAGGATGTTCAGCGGTGCGCGCAGCACATCCGCCCCCAGCGCCGCCGCGTGCAGGCGCAGCGTGCCCGGCCACAGGAACTGGGCCCGGACAAAGCCCGGCACGCGGGCGCGCAGTGTGGTGGCATCGGGCAACATGGCGGGCAGTCCTGTGGTGACGCACCGTTCATATCGGGTCTGCGGCCCCCTTCGAAAAGGGGCCGCAGACCCGGATCGCCCTTTGATGCGCCGTCAGGCGGCGGACTTGATCAGTTTCACAGTCGCGGCGTTCACCTCGGCGGGGTGCGAGGCCGACAGGAAATGCTGTCCGCCTTCGACCACCTGCAGGCGGGCGTTGCTGGACCCGGTGAACAGCGCGATTTCCTCTTTGGCATTGGCGACCGAATAGACCTGATCGGCGGTGCCGTGCATCCACAGCACCGGGCAGGTGATATAGCTTAGCCGCCCATGCAACCCGTCGCGGTCGCGCAGGTTGATCGCGGCCATCCGCAGACGCCGCCGGGCCGCATCACCGCTGTAGTTTTCACGGTGAACCTTGTGCCAATGCTGGCGCTGTTCTTCGGATTTAGGGCCGCCGATGCCTGCGGACAGGATGAAATCGGTGAACCCGCCATCCACGGTCCAATCATCGCCCAGTGGGGCCGCCAAGGCATCGATCACCGGCGTGCAGGCTTCGCTGCCGTTCCAGCAACCCAGCGCCTGGGTGCGCGCACTTTCGTTATCCATCGACGTACCCAGCGGAATGATCCCCAGAATGCGCCCGGGTTGCAGCATGGCCATGCGCGCCGCGACCCAGCCGCCCTGCGACGTGCCCATCACATAGGCCTTGTCGATGCCCAGCGCATCCATCGCCAGCAGGTTTGCAATGGCGGTGTCCCAATAGGTGAACTGTTCCGACGGGCTGCGGGTGGCCCCGTGGCCGAACAATTCGAACGCGATCAGGTTGGCCGTCGCAGCCAGAGCGGCGTCTTCGAACTGCGGGGTGAACAGGTCCGCGGACGTGCTGAAGGAATTGACCATAACCAGCGTGGGCTTGGACGGGTCATGCGGCTTCGGCCGGCGATAGCCGATCTGCGAGCCCCCCAGATGGGGGACGGTGACGGTCTGTGTCTGTGTCATGATATGCGCTCCTCCCAAAGCTGGAGCGAGCGTGGCCGCGGGGGTCGGGCCTGTCAACGAAGCCGTGTCGCGCCGAACGCAGCGTAACGGCTGCCCGGCGATCAGGTCAGAACCACTGCCCCGGTTCCATCAGGCCCAGATCCATCAATTGCCGCGAATGCCATTGGAACGGCACCGAATTGTGCCAGCGAAAGGTTTGGATGTCGAAGGTGGACCCGGGATTGCGTTTCAACGCCTTGGCGGTACGGAACGAACACAGGGCCGCCGTCAGATTGTGATGCCATGGGCAGGCGTAGGTATTGTATTCCTCGTCGTTGAAACTGTGATCCGCCCGCAGCCGCAGGCCTTTCTTGGCGCGAAACAGGCTGATGCGGTCGATCTTGCGCCGCGCGGGGGGAATATGTTCCTCGAACCGCCAGCGCAGCCCGCCAAAAAAATCCAGCTGGCGTTCCTTGGGGTGGTTGTGATTGTCAGGGTCGTTGCGCGCCAGCGCATAATACCCCGATTTGTCCAGCCATGCGTCTTCCAGTGCCACGCCAACCGGACTGTGCCCCAGATCGCCCGCATACAGATCGACCACATAGGTCAGCATCGCATCGCGCCGCTCTTCGGTATGGTAGGTCAGCATTTCGCCTACGGTCCGCGTTTCCGAGAACGGAAAGAACAGGTATTCGGCATTGAAACCGTAGAACATCCACAAGCCGGGTGCGGCGTCGATCAGGCGGTTGATGATGTCCGGCACGGCCTGGGCGCCCATCAGGTCGGCCCCGATGCGGTGCACCTTGTCGGCGACATCATCGGCCAGCCCGAAGCCGGCGGGCATCACCGCCAGCGTTGCCGCAAAGCCGCAGCCGATGGTGTGGCGCAGCGTGCTGGCGACCTCGACCTCGTCTTCGGCAAAGATCACCGCAACCGGCCCCTTGGCCAAGGCGGCGCCCCCCCGGGTCAGAAAATCGTTCAGATCGGTGTAGATCATAATGTCCGCCTGAATATCATCGCCCGTTTCAGCACCTTTATTAGCACCTGTATCAGCACCCGCATTGCCGCGCGCAAATTCCGCGAAATCCCCCGACATTGCAAGGCAGGGCAGCACGCGTTATGTCACGCTCCAATCCGTGAAAAGGACGCCTGCCGCATGACCGGGCCGAAAAAGCTGTATATCAAGACCTACGGCTGTCAGATGAACGTCTATGACAGCGAACGCATGGCCGAGGTCATGGGCGGTCAAGGCTATGTGACGACGGATACGCCCGAAGACGCTGATCTGATCCTGCTGAATACCTGCCATATCCGCGAAAAGGCCGCCGAAAAGGTCTATCACGAACTGGGCCGGATGCGGCCGCTGAAATCGGACAATCCCGACCTTAAAATCGGCGTGACCGGCTGCGTGGCGCAGGCCGAAGGTGCCGAGATTCTGGCGCGGTCGTCGCTGGTCGATCTGGTGGTCGGCCCGCAGGCCTATCATCGCCTGCCCGCGCTGGAACGCGCCGTGCGGCGCGGCGAGCGAATGGTGGAAACCGAATTCCCCGCCGAAGACAAATTCGACCATCTGCCCGAACGGCCCAAGGCCGGACGCGGTCCGGCGGCGTTCCTGACCGTGCAGGAAGGCTGCGACAAGTTCTGCGCGTTTTGCGTGGTGCCTTATACCCGCGGGTCCGAGGTCAGCCGCCCAGCCGCACGTGTGCTGGCAGAGGCGCAGGGTCTGGTCGAACGTGGCGTCCGCGACATCACGTTGTTGGGGCAGAACGTGAATGCCTATCATGGGCAGGGGCACGGCGCGGGGCCGGACGGCGACTGGACGCTGGGCCGGCTGATCCGCGAATTGGCCCGCATCGAAGGGTTGGACCGCATCCGCTATACCACGTCACATCCGCGCGATATGGATGACGACCTGATCGCCACGCATGGCGAGGTCGAAAAACTGATGCCGTATCTGCACCTGCCGGTGCAATCCGGGTCTGACCGCATCCTTAAACGGATGAACCGGGGCCATACGGCGGACGATTACCTTCGGTTGGTGGACCGGCTGCGCGCGGTGCGGCCCGACCTGCTGCTGACATCGGATTTCATCGTGGCTTTCCCCGAAGAAACCGAGGCTGATTTTACCGCCACGCTGGACCTGATCCGACAGGTGGGGTTCGGCACCGCGTTCACCTTCAAATATTCGGCCCGCCCCGGAACGCCCGCCGCAGAACGCGCGGCGCTGCCGGATGATGTGGGCGATGACCGGCTGCGCCGGCTGCAGGCGCTGATCGCCGATCAGCAGCGCGCCGCCCAGGAGGCGATGATCGGCCGCACTGTCGGCGTGTTGTTCGAAAAACCGGGCCGGATGCCCGGCCAGATGATGGGAAAATCCGATCATCTGCACGCGGTCCACGTCACCGCCATGGGAATCGCTGTCGGCGATTTGCGCGCGGTGCGGATCATCGGATCGGAACGCAACTCATTGGCGGGGGTGTTGGTTTAGGGAACGGCCGCCCGATTCTCGCCTTGGTTGAAACAACCCGTAAACCGGACCTGTTTCGGTCACGTTTCTGCGCAGAATTAGCTTCACACCCTGAACAATTTCCCCCAAGCTGGAACATGTTGGGGTTGGGACTGCCCTTTCGTGTCGGTTATGTGAACCCTGTCGCGAAAGCCCGCACCAACGGGGGATACAAAGATAGGGACAAAGCCGTGAAAAAAATGGCAAGCAAGGCGGGTCGCCAAGGCGCGCGCGCCGTTCAATTTGCTGCGGCGTTCGCCATAGCAAGTGCGGGAAGCGCCTTCGCCCAGGGCGATCGCAACGACTTAACCGACCCGAATACGTCGCAACGGTACGTGCCGACGATCTGGGTTGACCCGGACGGGTGCGAACACTGGGTGATGGACGATGGTGCCGAGGGGTACATGTCCAACCATGTCAATCGTCAGGGCATTCCGGTCTGCAACCGCCAGAATGTCTGCGGTGTGATGAACACGGACCAGTATTTCACCACCGACAGCTACCGCCTGACGGCGGGCGGCAAACAGAACCTGGCGAATTTCTTTCGGTCCAGCCCGGCGCGCGCGTTTCTGATTGCGGGTCACACCGACAGTCGCGCCAGTGATGAATACAACATCCGCCTCAGCTATAACCGCGCCAGTGCTGTGGCCGCCGTCGCAAAATCTGTCGGCGCCAATGTCATTGACGTCCGCGGCTATGGCGAACGTATCCCGGCGGCGCCAAACGGAACGGCAGCCGGCATGGCGCAGAACCGCCGCGTCGAAATCATCTGCTTCCGCTGAGGAAAGATCATGAAAATCATCATCCGTCTGACCGCCCTTGCGGGCATCGCTCTGGTTGCCGCCTGCGCAGACAAACAGGACAAGACCGTCGACCGAGGCTTTGACAGCAAGCACCTCAGTCAATTGGTGGCCGGCATCTGGGTCGATCCCAACGGGTGCGACCACTGGATCATCGACGATGGTGTCGAAGGCTACATGTCCATGCGGCTTGATCCCTTTGGCAAACCGGTCTGTTCCGGCGCAGCCCCGCCCAACACGGCCGTCGGCCCGTTCAAGTCCGGCTCGACCGTGACCGACCCGATCTGATCCGATCTGTCAAGCGGCCGTCATCCCATCGGGCCGCGGGGCAACCCGCGGCTCTTTTCGTCGCAGGGCCGGAAAATGCCGACCGTCATCGGGTTGTGATATTGCCAGTGTCCAAAGGATCGGCCACCATGTCTGAACACGCTGGTAGAAGGAACGCTGATTGACCGCCACAGTCCTGCCCCCGCCCTCCGATCCCGCGTTGCTGACCGAACAGCGGATCGAATTTCCCGACAATCGCCTGCTGATTGATCTTTGTGGGCAGTTCGACCGAAATCTTGCAGCGGTGGAACAGAAACTGGGAGTACAGATCCTGCGGCGTGGCAACCAGTTGGCCGTGCTGGGCGAAGACCGGCCAGTGACCGAGGCCAAGGCGGTGCTGGAATCGCTGTATGACCGCCTGGTGGCCGGGCGCGCTCTGGAACAGGGTGATGTGGACCGCGAACTGCGCATGGGCGGCTCTGAGCGCGGCACCGGCATCCAGCCCGGCGACCAGATCGAGATGTTCAAGGGCGGCACGATCGAAATCAAGACTCGGCGCAAGATCGTCGAGCCCCGCACCGAGGCGCAAAAAGCCTATGCGCAGAACCTGTTCAAACATGAACTTTGTTTCGGCATCGGGCCTGCGGGCACCGGCAAGACGTACCTGGCGGTTGCGGTCGGCGTGTCGATGTTCATTTCGGGTGATGTGGACAAGATCATCCTGTCGCGCCCGGCGGTCGAGGCCGGCGAACGGCTGGGGTTCCTGCCCGGCGACATGAAAGACAAGATCGACCCCTACATGCAGCCTTTGTACGATGCGCTGAACGATTGCCTGCCGGGCAAGCAGGTCGCCAAGCTGATCGAGGAAAAGCGGATCGAGATCGCGCCGCTGGCGTTCATGCGGGGGCGGACACTGTCCAACGCCTATATCGTGCTGGACGAGGCGCAGAATGCCACGTCGATGCAGATGAAGATGTTCCTGACCCGGCTGGGCCAGGGGTCGCGCATGGTGGTCACCGGCGACCGCACCCAAGTGGATCTGCCGCGCGGCGTGTCGTCGGGGCTGGCCGATGCCGAACGGTTGCTGCAGGGTATCCCCAAGATCAGCTTCAATTATTTCACCTCGAAAGACGTGGTGCGCCACCCGCTGGTCGCCGCGATCATCGAGGCCTACGAGGCCGAAGGGTCGGTGTGATCCGTGCTGCCGACCGCTGGTTCCGGGCAGGTTGTGGCGAGGTCCAAGGCTGATCTGTGGTGGCACCCCGTGGTTCACCGCCGCCGCGCCATCCTGCCGCCGCAGGCTTGCCGTTTCAACGTGGGATGGTTAGGACGCGGTATGGACAGTCTGGTCGACACCGTGATCGAAGACACGCGTTGGGACGCGTTGGGACTGCCCGGTCTTGCGCAGCGTGCGGCGGCAAGTGCGTTTGCGCATCTGGACCTGCCGTCGGACGGGTTCACCCTGTGCCTGATGGGCTGCGACGATGCCCGCATCGCAGAGTTGAACGCCGAATTTCGTGGCAAACCAACGCCCACCAACGTGCTGTCCTGGCCGTCCGAGGACCTGTCCGAAGCCAGCGACGGCACCCCGCCCGCCCGGCCCCTGCCATGGGACGGCGAGGACCCGTGGTCACTGGGCGATATCGCGCTGGCCTATGACACCTGTGCGCGCGAAGCCTATGAAGCGGGCCTGCCGATGGCGGATCACGTCACCCATCTGGTGGTGCATGGTTTGTTGCATTTGCTGGGCTATGATCATCAGCGTGACTTTGAGGCCACCCGCATGGAAGGGATGGAAACCGCAATACTTGGCAAACTGGGTCTGGCTGACCCATATAGGCAACGAGACGGGCTATAATCGGCCCGGCACCGATAGATTCGGAAAGGACATATGGGCGATTCGATCGACGGCTCGTCCGGGGCGGCGCAAAGCGCGCTTCCGGAAGAGAAAGACCAGAGCGGCCCGCAACGTGGGTCTCCGGGCGGGCTGTTGCGCCGCTTGTTCCGGTCAAAGAATGGGGCGGACACCCCGACAAACACGGCCAAGACCGAGGCGCCCCGCGCCGTTGGTCCGGGTGCCGCGCACGGCATGGTCAACCTCCGCCGGATGCGCGTGGATGACGTGGCGATCCCGAAATCCGACATTGTGGCGGTGCCGCTGACCATCACAAAGGACGAACTGGTCGCGGTGTTCCGCGACAGTGGCATGACCCGGCTGCCGGTCTACAAAGGCACGCTGGACAGCCCGCAGGGCCTGATCCACCTGAAGGATTTCGCGCTGAAACACGGGTTCAACACCGCACCCAGCCCGCGATACACGCTGAAAACCATGCTGCGGCCGCTGTTGTTCGTGCCGGCGTCAATGTCCATCGGCGTGCTGCTGCAAAAGATGCAGACAGAACGCCGGCACATGGCGCTTGTGATCGACGAATATGGCGGCGTGGACGGTCTGCTGACGATCGAGGACCTGATCGAACAGGTCATCGGCGAAATCGAGGATGAACACGACGAAGACGACGACAGCTATTGGACAGCGGAAAAACCCGGCCAGTGGCTGGCGCTGGCCAAGACCCCGCTGGAAGATTTCGAAGAGGAAATCGGCGTGCCCCTGACCGAACACGAAGACGTGGACGGCGAGGAAATCGATACGCTGGGGGGCCTCGTGTTCATGCTGGCGGGCCGGATCCCGGCGCGTGGCGAGGTGGTACAGCATCCGTCGGGGCCTGAATTCGAGGTGGTGGATGCCGATCCGCGCCGGATCAAGCGGCTGCGGGTGCGGCTGACCGCGAAACGCGATGCCTGAAGCCGTGCTGCCCGCGCTGGCGCTGCCGCGTTGGCAGGCGCGCGGGCTGGCTTTTGGCGCGGGGGCACTGGCCGCGCTGGCACAGGCGCCGCTGCTGTGGGTGCCGACGCTGGTCGCAGGGCTGGCCGGTGCGATCTGGCTGTGGTCGCGCGCCAGCACGCCGCGCGAAGCAGTCTGGATCGGCTGGGCCTTTGGGGCCGGGCATTTTGCCATAGCCCTGCTTTGGATCGTCGAACCGTTTCTGGTGGAACCGGACCGCTACGGCTGGATGGCGCCGTTTGCGCTCGTGCTGTTGGCGGGGGGGCTCGCGTTGTTCTGGGCGCTGGCCTTTGGCGTCGCGCGATGGCTGGCGCCGCAGGGCGGCTGGCGCGGCGTGCTGGCGCTGACGGGGGCCTTTGCAGCGACGGAATTGCTGCGCGCCTATGTGTTCACCGGGTTTCCTTGGGCGATGCTGGTGCATGGGCTGGTGGACAGCAGCGCCGGACAGGGCGCGGCGCTGATCGGCACGCATGGCCTGACGCTGCTGCTGGTGGCGCTGGTGGCGGGGCCGGTGCTGTTGGGCCGTCCTGGCTGGCTCGGCGTGCCTCTGGTGCTGCTGGTCTGGCCGCTGCCACCACAAGGGACGCCCCCTGCCCCGGATGCGGCCATGGTCCGGTTGGTTCAACCCAACGCCACGCAGGCGCTGAAATGGGATCCCGAAATGGCGCGGGTTTTCTATCAGCGCCAGATCAGCTTTTCCGCCGCAGGATCCGCCGCCGGTGACGCGCGGCCCGATCTGATCGTCTGGCCCGAAACCGCCGTGCCCGTGATGCTGGACGAAGCGGCCGATCTGCTGGCGCAGATCGGCGATGCCGCCGGCGCGCCGGTGTTTCTGGGCATCCAGCGCTATCAGGGCTGGCAGGTATTCAATTCGGCGGTGCTGATCGGACCGGACGGGCTGCCGCGGGCGATTTACGACAAGCATCATCTGGTGCCCTTTGGTGAATATGTCCCGTTCGGCGATCTGATGGCACGGTTCGGCATCTACGGCTTTGCCGCGTCCGAGGGGCGGGGATATTCCGCCGGGGCGGGACCGGCGCTGATCGATCTGGGCCCGCGATTGGGCCGCGCATTGCCGCTGATCTGCTACGAGGCGGTGTTTGCGCAAGATGTGCTGGGCGCACCCGAACGGCCCGACCTGTTGATCGCCATCACCAACGATGCGTGGTTCGGCGAAATCTCCGGCCCCTATCAGCATCTGGTGCAGGCGCGGTTCCGCGCGATCGAACAGGGCCTGCCGATGGTACGGGTCGCCAATACCGGCGTATCCGCCATGATCGACGCCGAGGGCCGCGTGACGGCGCAGGTGGCGCTGAACACCGCCGGCTGGGTGGACGCCGCGTTGCCGCTTGCGCGGACCATCACGCCATATGCCCGTTTCGGCGATGCCCCGCCGGCAGTTGTGTCACTTTTGCTGCTGTTGGGGGCCTTTGCACGACGACGCCGATTGACGTAACGGGGCCTGCGGCTTAGGCCTGTGTGACCTGTCACAACGGCTTCCTGGCGTGGCGGGGTAACCCAATGGAGCACTTCCCCATGTCCCGTATGAATTACACCTTCACCTCGGAATCCGTCTCCGAGGGGCACCCCGACAAGCTTTGCGACCGGATTTCCGATGCTGTTCTGGATGCGTTTCTAGCTGCGGAACCAAATGCCCGAGTAGCCTGCGAAACCTTTGCCACCACCAATCGCGTGGTTGTCGGCGGCGAGGTCGGCCTGTCGTCCAAGGAAGCGACCGCGGCCATGGTGGACAAGGTGGAAGACATCGTGCGCGATTGCGTGCGCGACATCGGCTATGAGCAAAAGAAATTCCATTGGGAAAAGATCAGGGTTCACAACTACCTGCATGCCCAGTCGGCGCATATCGCGCAGGGTGTGGATCGTGATGGTGCGGGCGATCAGGGGATCATGTTCGGCTATGCAACGTCGGAAACCCCGGAACTGATGCCGGCGCCAATCCTGTATGCCCATGCCATCCTGCGCCGTCTGGCCGAGGTCCGCAAATCGGGACAGGAACCGACGCTGGGCCCGGATGCGAAATCGCAGATCAGCCTGCGCTATGCCGATGGCAAGCCGGTCGAAGTGACGTCGATCGTGCTGTCCACGCAGCACACGTCGAAAAAGCAGACCTCCCAGCACATTCGCGACATCGTAGAGCCCTATATCCGCGAGATAATTCCCGCCGCGTGGCTGACCGACGCCACCGAATGGTGGGTGAATCCCACGGGAACCTTCGTGATCGGCGGACCGGACGGGGATGCTGGCCTGACGGGGCGCAAGATCATCGTAGATACCTATGGTGGTTCCGCGCCCCACGGCGGCGGCGCGTTTTCCGGCAAAGACCCGACAAAGGTGGACCGGTCGGCCGCCTATGCCGCGCGCTATGTCGCCAAGAACGTGGTCGCCGCCGGGCTGGCAGCGCGCTGCACCATTCAGGTCAGCTATGCCATCGGCGTGGCGAAACCGCTGTCGATCTATGTCGACACCCATGGCACAGGTCAGGTTGACGCCGCCGCCATCGAGGCCGCGATCCCGCGTGTGATGGACCTGACGCCGCGCGGCATCCGCACGCAGCTGGAATTGAACCGGCCAATCTATGCCCGCACGTCCGCCTATGGCCATTTCGGACGCGCGCCCGAGGCCGATGGCGGGTTTTCCTGGGAACGCACCAATCTGGTCGAGGCGCTGAAAAAGGCGATGTGATGTCAGTGTGGCGCTGGTTATCCGGCGCCTTCGGGGGCAGGCGATGGAAATCTGCTCCTGCCCGGACCGAACCCGTGCAGACGCAACCCGCGCCGATCATCGTTACCCCGGGCGAGACCTTTTGTTTGCCCGACGGGACACGCGTTCGCTTGCCGACCGAGGCCGAACTGGAAAGCCACCGCCTTGTCGCGCTGCGCGACTGGCAGGCGCAGCTGGCCAGCCTTGGCGGGGTCGCGCCCAAACCCGTGACGCGCGGCGATCTGACGGCGGTATTGCGGGCGCGGGGTTGGGACCGGGTGATCCGGGAAGGCGAAACCGTGTTCCTGCACAGCGATGACCGGGGCGCGGCAAAGATATTTCCGATGATCAAGACCCGACTTGCTACCGACCGCTACGCCCCAGACCAGCGACTAAACCTGCGTTGCTTTCTGTCGCCGCCGGATTATCTGGCCGTCGCAACCGCGATCTCCACGCCGCACCCACCGCCGCCTTTGATCCATCGCATCACGGTGGAACGGCAGGGTTTCGTGCTGACCCGCGCCAACCTTGCCAGCGCCGTGACCGAAGCCGAGGCGAAACTGGCCGCCGCCGATATCGCGATGCATCTGGATCAGGCCGCTGGCTGGGCCCCGTCGCGGCCCGGGTCAGCGGGGCTGTTACATCTGGCAGCGCTGGTGTTGCGTGGGGACCGGGCGCAGCTGGACCGCTATGCAGCTTTGGGCGGCGATGCCGGGTTCGTGCCCTTCATCACGCCCGACATGCTGCTGCGGGCGGCGGCGCTGGCACGCGGGCGGTGATGGGTCAGGCCGTGCCGACGCGGCGGGATTGACCCGTCTTGACGGCCCCCAAGCGGCTGAGTAGGCGCGGGGGCAAAAGGACAGCCGATGACCGATGATCCCGAAATGCCCGAACGGCGCAATTTCTACGGCCGCATCAGCGGCAAGACGCTGCGCGATCGGCAGAAACATCTGCTGGAACATCTGTTGCCGCGCCTGTCACCCGGCCCGGTCTCGGTGTTCGACAACCCGGATCGCACCCCCGTTGACCTTAACGCGCTGTTTCCGGGCCGCCCGGTATGGCTGGAGGTCGGGTTTGGCGGCGGCGAACATATGGTGCGGCTGGCCGAGACCCACCCGGATGTGGCGATCATCGGCTGCGAGCCGTTCTTGAACGCCGTCGCCATGGCGCTGGCCAAGATCGAGGATGGCGGGCTGACCGACCGCATCCGCATCCACCCCTGGGACGCGCGCGAACTGTTCGAGGTGCTGCCCGCCCCGGTGTTTGACCGCGCCTATCTGCTGTACCCCGATCCCTGGCCGAAATCGCGCCATCACCGCCGCCGTTTCGTCACGCAGGAACACCTCTTGCCGCTGCACAAGGTGATGCAGCCCGGCGCGGTGCTGTATGTGGCGACGGATATTCCCGATTATGTCCGCCAGACCCTGCACACGGTACCGGCCGCCGGGTTCGCCCGTCTGGAAGGTGACATCCATACGCCATGGGATGGCTGGCAATCCACCCGCTATGAGACCAAGGCGCTGCGCGAGGGCCGCCGCCCGCATTACCTGCGGTTTGTCCGGGTCTAGGCTATGTATCAGACAGGATCGTTCACCGCCACGAACACCCGCCCCTTGGCCAGCCATGCCAGTGCAAAAGCCCAGAGCGCCACCGCCTCGATCCAGAAGGTCAGGTTCATCAGGTTCCATTTCGCCAGAAAATCGGCATTCCCCATTGATTTCAGGCCCAACACCGCGATGCACAACAGGATCGTGCCGCCCGTCAGGCTGTACAGGACATTGCGGGCGCGTTTGGTCGGGATGATCTGCCCGTTGACCATGTGGCGGTCGGGGACCACCCGGCGCAGGACCACCAGCACGAACAGACCCAGAAACCCGAACACGATCGCGGCCGACATGGCGTGCAGGTCGGCCACACCGGCAAACAGACTGAACGGGTCATGGTCGGACGCCAGTTCCAGATTGCCGTCCGGGTTAGCCACGACGAACACCCGCGACGTGACGCCCGCCATCGTTTCGCAGCCATGCCCGGTCGTCGGCCAGACCGCCACACCAAACGCCCCCAGCCCGGCCAGCGAAGCGCCAAAGTTTTCTGCCCGGTTTTCACCGCGATAGGCGATGAGGAACCCGCCGATGAACGACAGCATGCCGACAAAGACCGATCCGACCAGCGGCTCGTAATAATGATGGCTGATCGAATCGCGCAGACACCCGCCAACGACAGGCGTCAGCAACATCACCACCGGCAGGCCCAGCGCGATCAGACCGACCAGCATGGCCAGCCGGGCATTCATCCCGGTTTCGGGGGCGTTGTCCGCCCCAAAATCCCTGATTTGCGGCGCAGGTTGGAAATGGCGCGTGGTGCCCCCGGCCATCGCGTCGACAATCAAGGACATCGCACCCCCCGCAGAAAACACACCCCCGCCGTTCTGAAAGGCTAGCAGCGTTTGCACATCTCCGGAACCCTGTGGACGACCTGCGGGCCATGGGATAATCGGGGGCGACCCTACAGGAGACAGCGCATGTCCGCTCATGGTGCCGCCCTTCCGATGATCGCCCGCGCGGGCGGTGCCCTGACGGGCGTCGCGCATGTGCCGGGCGACAAGTCGATCAGCCATCGGTCGCTGATCCTCGGCGCGCTGTCCGTGGGCGAAACCCGCATTACCGGACTGCTGGAAGGCCAGGATGTACTGGATACCGCCACCGCGATGCGGGCGTTTGGCGCGACAATCGATCACCGTGACGGCGTCTGGCATGTGCAGGGCGTCGGCGTGGGCGGATTTGGCGAACCGGATCAGGTCATTGATTGCGGCAATTCCGGCACCGGGGTGCGACTGATCATGGGGGCGATGGCCACATCGGCCATCACCGCGACCTTTACCGGCGACGCGTCCCTGCGCAAACGCCCGATGGCGCGGGTGACGGACCCGCTGGCGCTGTTCGGCGCGCGGTCCTACGGGCGCGCCGGTGGCCGGTTGCCGATGACGGTGGTGGGCGCGTCCGATCCGGTGCCGGTGCGCTATGTCGTCCCGGTGCCATCCGCGCAAGTGAAATCTGCCGTGCTGCTGGCCGGTCTGAACGCGCCGGGGCAGACCGTGGTGATCGAACGCGAACCGACGCGCGATCATTCCGAACGCATGCTGGCCGGCTTCGGGGCCGAAATCACCAGCGTGGACAGCAACGAAGGCCGCATCATCACCCTGACCGGGCGGCCCGAACTGCGCCCGCAGGTCATCGCCGTGCCGCGCGATCCGTCGTCGGCCGCGTTCCCGGTCTGCGCCGCGCTGATCGTGCCGGGGTCGGATGTGCTGGTGCCCAATATCGGGCTAAACCCGACGCGGGCGGGGCTGTTCACCACCTTGCAGGAAATGGGCGCGGACCTGACATTCGAAAACCTGCGCGACGAAGGCGGCGAACCCGCCGCCGATCTGCGCGCGCGGTTTTCACCCGACCTCAAGGGCGTGACCGTGCCCCCCGACCGCGCCGCCAGCATGATCGACGAATACCCGATCCTGTCAGTGGTCGCATCCTTTGCCGAAGGCCAGACCGTGATGCGCGGCGTCAAGGAATTGCGCGTCAAGGAAAGCGACCGCATCGCCGCCATGGTCACGGGCCTGCGCGCGGCAGGCGTAACAGTGGACGACGGCCCGGACTGGATGATCGTGCAGGGCGCGGGGCATGGCGCGGTGCAGGGCGGGGCCGAAGCCGTCACGCATCTGGATCACCGCATCGCCATGGCATTTCTGGTGATGGGGCTGGCGACGCGGGCCCCGATGCGGATCGACGATGGCGGCGCCATTGCCACGTCCTTCCCGATCTTCACGGCGCTGATGGTCGGTCTGGGGGCGGATATCGCGCATGCCTGATCGGTTCACGGTTGCCATCGACGGCCCCGCCGCCGCCGGCAAGGGCACGATTTCCCGGGCAGTGGCGGCGCGGTTCGGCTTTGCGCATCTGGACACGGGGCTGTTGTATCGCGCGGTCGGGGCCAAAGGCGGCGATCCTGTCACGGCGGCGCAAACGCTGACCCCCGAAGACCTTGCCCGCCCCGATCTGCGCACGCCACAGTCGGCCGAGGCGGCCAGCCGCGTCGCGGCCATCCCTGCGGTGCGCGCGGCGCTGGTGACGTATCAGCGCTGCTTTGCCCGCCGCGACGGCGGCGCGGTGCTGGATGGCCGCGACATCGGCACTGTGATCTGCCCCGAGGCCGAGGTGAAACTGTATATTACCGCCAGCGCCGATGTGCGCGCCGAACGCCGCTGGCGCGAAGATGGCCAGGAACAGGCCTTTGATGCCGTGCTGGCCGACGTGCAGGCCCGCGACGCCCGCGACATGGGGCGTGCGGATGCGCCCCTGCGCCCCGCCGATGACGCGGTGCAGATCGACACCTCGACAATGACCATCGACGCGGCCGTTGACGCCGCCGTCCGCGAAGTGGAGGCTCGCCTGTGATCATGCGCACCCTTGGCCGCAATGGCCCCGCCGTATCACCCCTCGGGGTCGGCGCGATGTCATTTTCCGATGTCTATGGCCCGACGACCGACGAAGCCTCGCGCGCCATCCTCGATCTGGCGCTAGACAGCGGGGTCAACCTGATCGACACGGCCGATATCTATGGCATGGGCCGGTCAGAAACGGCCATCGGCGCGTTCCTGCGCGACCGCCCGGATGCCCGCAACCGGATGGTGATCTGCACCAAGGGCGGCATCGTCCCCGGCCCGCCGCGGCGTTTCGACAATGCGCCCGACTACCTCGAAGCGGCGCTTGACGCGTCGCTGACCCGCATGGGCATCGACTGCGTTGACCTGTATTATGTCCATCGCCGCGATTTGACCCGCCCGATCGAAGAGGTTACCGAAACGCTTGCCCGCCTGATGGCCAAGGGCAAGACCTGTGCCATCGGCTTTTCCGAAATCGCGCCGGCGTCACTGCATCGCGCCGCCGCGATTGCCCCCATCGCGGCCGTGCAATCGGAATATTCGCTGGCCACCCGCGCCCCCGATCTGGGGTTGGTGCAGGCGACGGCCGAATTGGGCAGCGCGCTGGTGGCGTTTTCGCCGGTGGGCCGGTCCTTGCTGACCGACCACCCGATCCCGCAGGCGGTGGCGGCCACCCTACCCTTCACCGGGCCGAACCCGCGGTTCCAGCCCGCCGCTTATCACGCCAACCGCGCCATCAGCGACAGGTTCCGCCGCCTGAGCGCCGACATGGGTCTGCCAGCCGCCGCGCTGGCCATCGCATGGCTGTTGCACCGCGGCCCGCATGTGCTGCCGATCCCCGGCACCCGGTCGGTCGCGCATTTCCGCGACCTGCTGCGCGGCTGCGAGGTCCAGCTGACGCCGGACGATCTGGCCCGCATCGACACGGTGTTGCCGCCCGGCTGGGCGCATGGTGACCGGTATGCCGAGGCGCAATGGGGCGGGATCGAACGCTACTGCTGATCCGGCCCGACGTCTTTGCCGCGCCCGCCGGATGCCTCCGGCGGGGGTATTTTCCAACCAGAGAAGCCGGGTGCACCGCGATACGGCTTCTTCGGTTCGGAAATACCCCGGGAGGTGAGCCCCGGAGCTGATCCGGCGCGAGCGGGGCAGCGCCCCCCTTTCGCGACATCTCCGCTTGCGCTACCGCTGCGGCGTTGCAGAAAGGGGCCACGATGAAATCCATTCGCCTGATGTCCGGCTTCCTGACCGTGGGGGTCTGGACACTGGCGTCCCGGATCCTTGGATTTGTCCGGGATGCGATGATCCTGGGTTGGCTGGGGACCGGGCCGGCCTACGAGGCCTTTGTCGTCGCGTTCCGTCTGCCCAACATGTTCCGCCGGTTTTTTGCCGAAGGTGCGTTCAACACCGCTTTCATCCCGATCTTCGCAAAAAAGGTACAGGGCGGCGGTGACGCGCAGGGGTTTGCGGCCGAAGCGTTTTCTGGGCTGATGTCCGTGCTGATCGCGCTTACGCTGATCGCGCAGGCGGCGATGCCGTGGTTGATCTGGGGGCTGGCGTCCGGGTTTGCCGGGACCGAGAAATTCGATCTGGCCGTCGAATTCGGCCGCATCGCCTTTCCCTACATCCTGTTCATTTCGCTGGCGGCGTTGTTGTCAGGCGTGCTGAACGCGCTGGGGCATTTCGCCGCCGCCGCTGCTGCCCCGGTCCTGTTGAACGTCGTGCTGGTGAGCTGCATGGGTCTGGCGGCTTGGGCGGGCGGCGATGTGGCGCGCGCGCTGGTCTGGGGGATCCCAGTCGCAGGGGTGGCGCAGCTGGCGCTGGTCTGGATAGCGGCGAAACGCGCAGGGTTCCACCTGATCCCGACCCGCCCGCGCTGGACGCCCGAAATGGCGCATCTGGTGTCGGTTGGGGTGCCCGCGGCGCTGGCGGGGGGCGTGGTGCAGGTCAACCTGTTGGTCGGGCAGCAAGTCGCGAGTTACTTTGACCGCGCGGTCGGCTGGCTGTATGCCGCCGACCGGCTGTATCAATTGCCGCTGGGGGTCGTGGGCATCGCCGTTGGCGTGGTGCTGTTGCCCGAACTGGCGCGGCGGCTGCAGGCGGGCGATGATGCAGGCGCCCGCGACGCGTTGTCGCGCGGCACCGAAATCAGTCTGGCGCTGACTATTCCGGCGGCCGTGGCGCTGGTGGTGATCCCGCTACCGCTGGTATCGGTGATGTTTGAA
>JBBRCF010000023.1:0-35908 GCA_038205135.1 Rhodobacterales bacterium | reverse complement strand
AAGGCGCTGGCGCAGGACGCGATCCGCAGCGGCGCCGATCTGGCGGAACTGGCGCGCGCGGCCTATCCGACGCTGCCGCTGGACGATGTGTTCGCACCCGAGGCGCAGATGGGCCATGCGCCCGCCGATGCCCGCGCGTTTGCCGTGCGGGTGCGCGCCGTGCTGGCCGCACCATGAACCTGCCCATGCTGTTCATCTTTCTGACCGTCACCATCGACGCGATGGGGATCGGGCTGATCATGCCGATCATGCCCGACCTGATCCGCGAGGTGACGGGAGGCGATCTGGCACAGGCCGCGATCTGGGGCGGGCTGTTGGCGGCGGCGTTTGCCTTCATGCAATTCGTCTTCGCGCCCACCTTGGGCAGCCTGTCGGACGCGGTCGGGCGGCGGCCGGTGCTGCTGGTGTCGCTGGTGGTCATGGCGCTGGATTATGTGGTGATGGCGCTGGCGGGATCGCTGTGGCTGTTGCTGTTGGGCCGCATCGTGGGCGGCATCACGGCTGCGACGCATTCCGCCGCGTTAGCCTATGTCGCCGATATTTCCGACCCGGAGCAAAAAGCCGCGAATTTCGGTCTGCTGGGCGCGGGATTCGGCGCGGGGTTCGTGCTGGGGCCGATTCTGGGCGGGTTGCTGGCCGAATTCGGCACCCGCGCGCCGTTCTGGGCGGCGGCGGGTCTGTCGGCGGCCAATGCGGTGCTGGGCTTTTTCGTGTTGCGCGAAACCGTGACCGACCGCACGCGCCGCGCCTTTCGCTGGGCAAATGTCAATCCATTCGGCGCGTTCCGGCTGATCGCGCGGTTTCCGGGGCTGAAACTGCTGTTGGGGGTGTTCTTTTTCTACCACCTCGCCAATGCGGTCTATCCGGTGATCTGGTCCTATTTCACCGCCGAAATGTTCGGCTGGTCACCCGGCCTGATCGGCGCGTCCTTGGCGGTCTATGGCCTGTCACTGGCACTGGTGCAGGGGTTGCTGGTTGGCCCCGCGATCCGGTGGCTGGGCGAACGGCGCACGGTGATCTGGGGGTTCGCCATCGAATTCCTGGCGTTGATGGTGATCGGGGTGCTGACGTCGGGCTGGTGGCTGCTGGCGCTGATCCCGGTGTCAGCGCTGGGGGCGATCGGGTTTCCGGCCTTGCAGGGCATTGCCAGCCGCGCGGTGCCCGACGACGCGCAGGGCGCGTTGCAGGGCGTGATGACGTCCTTGATGTCGATCGCGATGATCCTGGCACCCCTGACCCTGACGCAGGTATTTGCCGCATTTACCGGGGTTGCCGCCCCGGTCTATCTGCCGGGGGCGCCGTTCCTGGCCTCGGCGGTGGTGATGGCGCTGTCGCTGGGTCTGTTCCTGCGCGTAAGGCCGCGCTGATTGCGGCATTTGGTGTCGTTTCCGGCTTAGCCGATGCGCTGCCGCCGGGGCATTTTCGCCACGAACCGAAAAACCGAGGGACCCATGCAGAAAATTCGCGCCGCCGTTTGTCACGCCTTCGGGCAGCCGCTGACCATTGTGGAGGTGCTGCTGCGCGCCCCCGAAACCGGCGAGGTCGAGGTGCGGCTGGATGCTTGCGCCATCTGCCACTCCGATATCACCTATATCGACGGCGGATGGGGCGGCAATCTGCCGGCGATCTATGGCCACGAGGCGGCGGGCATCGTCACGGCCGTCGGCGCGGGCGTGCATGGCATCGTACCGGGCGACAGCGTCTGTGTCACCCTGATCCGCGCCTGCGGCCATTGCCCGAACTGTTCCAGCGGAAAACCCACCATCTGCGACACACCTTATGACCGCATGGCGGGCCCGGTGACGCTGGCCGATGGCAGCCCGGTGGAACATGGCATGGCGACGGCAGGCTTTGCCGAAAGCGTGGTGGTGGACCAAAGCCAGATCGTGGTGATCCCGGCGGACATGCCCAAGGATGCGGCGTCGCTGATTTCCTGCGGGGTGATCACCGGCGTCGGCGCTGTGGTCAATGCGGGCGGCGTGCGCCCGGGGCAGGATGTCGTGGTCATCGGGGCGGGCGGCGTCGGGTTGAACGCCATTCAGGGCGCCCGGATCGCAGGCGCGCGGCGCATCGTGGCGGTTGATATGACGTCCGAAAAACTGGCGATTGCCCGCGAATTCGGCGCGACCGATGGCGTGCTGGCGACCGAGGGCAAACCCTGGGCCGCAGCCAAACGCCTGCTGGGCGGGCGCGGTGCGGATGCAGTGATCGTCACCGTGGGCGCAATTCCGGCCTATGACGCCGCGCCGAAATACCTTGGGTATGGCGGGCGCGTGGTGATGGTCGGCATGCCGCATTCCGGTGCGATGTCCACCTATGAACCGGTGATGCTGGCGGCCGTCGGTCAGGGAATGGTCGGGTCCAAGATGGGTGACGTTGTCATTCGCCGCGATATCCCTTGGATGGTGGATCTGTATCAGCAAGGCCGGCTGAAACTGGACGAGCTGATTTCGGGGCGGTTCACGCTGGATCAGATCAACGATGCCATCGCCAACACCAGAACCGGTGCGGCGCGGCGCAACGTGATCATGTTCCCGCGCTGAACCTGTAGCGCTTCCGGAGCGGGTCAGCGAGAGGCCCCGGATCAGGTCCGGGGCGCGTCAGGTCCGGGGTGCGGCGGCGCGGCGCAGCCGGTCGTTGATGGCGCGACCCAACCCGGTATCAGGGATGGGCGCGACCGCGATGCCCGCAGGCGACAACGCGTCCAGCGTATGAAGGTGGCGAAACAAATTCGCCGCCGCCTCGGTCAGATCGCCCGTGACGGACAGGTTCAGCGTGCAATCCATCGCACCGAAACCCAGCAGGACCTCGTCTGGGCCGGGTGCCATAGCGTCCAGCCGCACGCGCGCGCCGGGCGCGTAATGCGATGCAAGTTGCCCCGGCGCGGTGATCGTGCCGCCCTGATGCAACGCGGCGGGATGGCCCAGTACCGCCGCCAGCGCCTCGGACGGCACGCCGCCCGCGCGCAGCAGTACCGGGTCGGGTGTCAGGCCAAGGATTGTGGATTCCAGCCCCACCGCACATGCCCCGCCATCCAGCACCGCCGCAATGCGGCCTGTCAGGCCCGCCAGCACATGCGCGGCCATGGTCGGGCTGATCCGGCCCGATGGGTTGGCCGAAGGCGCCGCCACGGGCCGCCCCACCGCAGCCAGCAGCGCGCGCGCCACCGGATGCGCGGGCACGCGCACGGCCAGCGTTGGCAGGTCGGCCGTAACCAGAAGCGACACGCCCGCATCGCGCCGCAGCGGCAACACCAGCGTCAACGGCCCGGGCCAGAACGCGCGCGCCAGCCGGTCGGCCAGATCGGACCATTCCACAAGTTGCTGCGCCGCCGCCACATCGGCCACATGCGCGATCAGCGGATTGAACCGGGGCCGGTCCTTGGCGGCGAATATCCGCGCCACCGCCCGGTCGTCTGTGGCGTCACCGCCCAGCCCGTACACCGTTTCGGTCGGAAACGCGACCAGTTCGCCCGCCCGCAACAGCGCTGCCGCGCGGGCGATGCCCGCAGCATCGGCGGTCAGCGTGGCCGTGACAAAAGCCGTGACACCAGGCGTTGAGGTGGACGCGGCAGGTGTCGTGCCGGGGGTGTTGGCGGAGGACATGATGCAGGGCCTCGGGGGTCTGACGCCGCGTTTTGGTTGATCGCACAGGGGCGGGCTGTGTATCGGTCGTTGCATAGACGCGGCCGCACCCATTGCCAAGCGCCGCGCTTCAGGGAGTTTCCGATGGCCTACCGCGCCCCCGTTGCCGATTTCCGTTTTATTCTGGATCATGTCGTGGGGTTCGATCGCGTCACAGCCACAGACCGGTTCGCCGATGCCACCCCCGACACCGTCGAGGCGATTCTGCTCGAAGTGGGTCGCCTGTGCGAAGACGTGCTGGCGCCGCTGAACCGGGGCGGTGATCTGCAGGGTGCGCGGCTGGAAAACGGTGTGGTGCGCACCAGCCCCGGCTATGCCGCAGCGTTTCGGGCCTTGGCCGATGGCGGCTGGCTGGGCCTGTCGGCGGACCCGGCCTATGGCGGCATGGGGTTGCCACAGGTGCTGACCGTGGCGTTCAACGACATGGTGGCCGGGTCCTGCATGGCGCTGGGACTGAACCCGTTGCTGACCCAAGGTCAGATCGAAGCGCTAGCACATCACGCCAATGATGATATCCGCGCATTATATATTCCACGTCTGATCAGCGGTGAATGGACCGGTACGATGAACCTGACCGAACCGCAGGCCGGGTCGGATGTGGGCGCGTTGAAAACCCGCGCCGAGCCCGATGGCGATGGCACCTATGCGATCACCGGGCAGAAAATCTACATCACCTGGGGCGATCATGATTTCGGCGGCAATGTCTGCCATCTGGTGTTGGCCCGGCTGCCGGGCGCGGCGGGTGGCACGCGGGGCATTTCACTGTTCATGGTGCCGAAATACCTGCCCAACCCGGACGGGTCGCTGGGGGCGGCGAATACGCTGAAGGTGGTCAGTCTGGAACACAAACTGGGCATCCACGGCAGCCCGACCTGCGTGATGCAGTATGATGGCGCGCGCGGCTGGCTGGTGGGGGCCGAACATAGGGGCATGGCGGCGATGTTCACCATGATGAACAATGCCCGCGTGTCGGTGGGCGTGCAGGGCGTCGGTGTGGCCGAAGCGGCGACGCAGCACGCGGTGGCCTATGCCCGCGACCGCGACCAGATGGGGCCGATCATCCAGCACGCCGATGTCCGCCGGATGCTGATGACGATGAAGGCCGATACCTTTGCCGCGCGCAGCATCGCGCTGGCCTGCACCGTGGCAATCGACCTGGCGACAGCAACCGGCACCCCGGAATGGGGGGCACGGGCGGCGCTGCTGACCCCCATCGCCAAGGCGTTCGGGTCGGAAACCGGGATCCGCGTCGCGGAAACCGGGGTGCAGGTGTTCGGCGGCATGGGGTTTGTCGAGGATACCGGTGCGGCGCAGTTCAGCCGCGATGTGCGGATTACCGCGATCTACGAAGGCACCAACGGCATTCAGGCGATGGATCTGGTGGGCCGCAAGATGATGGATGGCGGCGAGGCCGCGTACCGCCTGCTGGACGAGGTCGAAGCGGCCACCGAGGTTGCCCGCGCCCGTCTGCCGGATCTGGCCGCCGCGGTGTGGGAAGCGACCGAAAGCCTGCGCGAAGGCATCGAATGGATGGTCGGACAATCCGACATGGACATGCGCTTTGCCGGATCGGTGCCGTTCCTGATGGCCTTTGCCCGCGTGCTGGGGGCGCATTACCACCTGACGGCGGCGGTGGCCGAGGGTGGCGCGGGGCCGCGCACTGCGATGGCGCGATTCTACATCCTGCGTCTGCTGCCGGAACATGCGGGTCTGCTGGACCACGCCCAGATCGGCGCGGCGGATCTGTTCGCGCTGTCGCCCGATGATCTGGCCGCGTGATGGACGGCGAAACCGATCGCATGGCGGACCCGATCCGCTATCCTTGGGACACGCCGCCCGACACCGGCAGCGCCATCGAGGTCGCCCCCGGCATCCTGTGGCTACGCCTGCCGCTGCCGCTGACGCTGGATCACGTCAACATCTATGCGCTGGATGAAGGCGACCACTGGACGCTGGTCGATTGCGGCATCCATTCGCGCAAGACCATGGCGATCTGGGACACCCTGCTGGCCGGCCCGCTGCGCGGCAAACCGGTGGGACGCGTCCTGTTGACGCATCATCATCCCGACCATGTCGGCGCCGCCGGTTGGTTTATGGCGCAAGGGGCCGAGTTGTGGGCGTCCCGCACCGCATGGACACTGGCGCGGATGCTGATCCTTGATGTCGAAACCGAACCCAGCGCGGCGGCGCTGGCCTATTGGCGCGCAGCCGGAATGGATCCGGCGATCTATGCAACGCGGTTGACGGAACGGCCGTTCAACTTTGCCGACATGGCGCATCCGCTGCCCGTCGGTTACCGCCGGCTGCAGCAGGGCGACATGATCCGCGCGGGCGGTCGGACCTGGGATGTGCATGTCGGCCATGGTCATGCGCCGGAACATCTGGTGTTTTTCAGCCGCGATGACGCGCTGGTGCTGGCGGGGGATCAGATCCTGCCGTCGATTTCGCCCAATATCGGCGTGCATCCGTCGGAACCCTTGGCCGATCCGCTGGCGGAATGGCTGGACAGCTGCGCGCGGTTCGCGACGCTGGTGCGCGAGGATCACCTGATTCTGGGCGGGCATAAATTGCCGTTCACCGGGGCACCCACCCGGATGCGGCAGTTGATCGACAATCATGCCGGCGGGTTGAAACGGCTGGTGCGTCATCTGGACGTCCCGCGCACGGCGGCGGAATGTTTCCCGCCGCTGTTCAAACGCACGATTGACGCGGGAACCTATGGCCTCGCGCTGGTCGAGGCGGTGGCGCACCTGAACCACCTGCTGCATCAGGGTCGTGTGACCCGCAACATGGGGCCGGATGGTGCGTGGCGCTGGCGCAACGCCTGATCGGCCATCGCGCCACGCGGCGGCAGTCTTTGGTTACCGCCGTGACATCCGCACGTGACATAAACGCTGGAATCGGCTAGCCAATCGATCGAAACGCGACTTTTTGCAGATCAGAAGGAACAGGACATGGCGTACCACAAGCACGGCTCGATGAGCACTGACACGCAGGAAAAAACCTTTGCCGGTTTCATCGGCGTGGTCACGAAAAGCGTGATTGTCATCATCGTGCTGCTGGTCTTTACGGCCATCGTCAACGGCTGATCCCTTTACCAAGTTCCGGTTTTCGTCCGGAAGGAGATCCCATGCGCCGCCTTGAAATCGCTTTTGCACTGATGTTGGCCTTTGGCGGCTGCACGAACGAGGCGCTAAAAGTTCCCGACAGCAACAATGACCGCGTGTCGCGCGCCATCTATCGCCATGACGGGCCACCCGAACTGACGTTGTTGACGATGATCAACAATGAAACCGGGGCGGGCGCCCATACGGCGATGGTGGTGAACGGGTCGCAGCGCGTCCTGTGGGACCCGGCCGGATCGTTCCGCAACGAACGCATCGTCGAACGCGGCGATGTGGTGTTTGGGGCGACGCCGCTGGTGGTCGACAGCTTTACCCGTTTTCATGCGCGCGAAACCCACCATGTCGTCGTGCAGACAATGCGCGTTTCGACCGAAACCGCCGAGGCGGTGCTGCAACGCATGCTGGTGGCGGGAAACCAACTGCCCGCCAATTGCACGCGGTCGACCGCATCTATTCTGGCCGGGGTGCCGGAATTCAACCAGATAAAATCAAGCTGGTTCCCGAACCGGCTGATGGAACAATGGGGGCAAATCCCCGGCGTATCCACGCGGCGGCTCTACGAAACCGATGATCCAGACCGATTCAAGGCGCTGGCGGCGCTGGTGCCATCGCTGCAATCGTTCTGAACAACGTCAGCCGAACATTCCCGACACCCGTCCCAGCAGCATGAACGCGCGTGCGGTGCGGGTGTTGGCCAGATCGCTTATGTCGCTGTCGCTGGCGCTGGTGACGAATTCCACGAATACGCGGTCAAAGCGGCGCAGGAAATGATGCGCGGCATCCCGAAAGATCGGGTCCTGCTTCATCCGCCCGGCCGACAAGGCCAGCGATGACCGGTCGCGGATCCCCCCCAGCGCCGAAACAGCGCGCCCGCGTTCCCCGGCCGCAAACCGCCGCCAGACCTCGGGCCGCGCCAGATCGGGGCGCAGGTCGTCCATGTAGATGCCATCCTGGCTGAGCAGTGTCAGCACGTCCTGGCTGGCCTGGATCAACTGCCGCGCCTCGCGGTCGGCCAGCGCCTTGCGCAGCGCGGCAAAGCCCTGCTCATCATCGGCGGTATCGGGAAAATTCAGCGCGCGGATGAAATCGGCGCGGTCCAGCGGTGGCGCCATGTCTTCGGCGGTGGTGCCCAGCGGCAGTTGCACCTGGGTATCGATCTGGGTCGGTTCGGGTGGTTTCGGGCGGATCGCGGTCGATACCCGGTCGCGCGATGTGGCAAAGGTCGCCAGCGCGGTTTCCGTCTTGCGCGCGGCGGCGGCGATTTCGTCCAGTTTGCGCGCCACCGACGGCTCGTTGCCAGACATCCGGCCTTGGGCCTGCGCCAGATAGGCCTGCCGGATCGCATCGATGGCGGCCTGCAACCGGGCGCTTTCCTCGCGCATCACGCGGCTGGCGCGGGCTGCCGTGGCCGCCACCCAGATCATCGCGACCGGCAGGAATATCGCCAGCGCCGTCAACAGAAACCGCAGGCCCGCCAGTTCGACCGATGCGGCCGGCGGCAGGCGCAGTGCGAAAAACGCCGACACCACCAGCCAAACGCAGGACAACCCGATCGCGGCAATTTCGATGCTGGTCACACGCATCCCTGCCGGCCGGTCATAAAGGCCCAGCGGTGTCGATCTTGTCTGGTCGCTGTCGACTGGCATTGTGCGCCCCTTCGGCCGGTCTGTCGGGCGTTCTTGCAGACGTTCTGGCAGACGTTCTGGCAGGCGCTCCGGCGGCCGGTCTGCGGGAAATTGTATCACCGAAAGTCGATCCGGACCACTTCGTAATACTTTTCACCGCCGGGGGTTTTCACCTCGACGCTGTCACCGACATCCTTGCCGATCAACGCGCGCGCGATCGGCGAACGGATGTTCAGCAGCCCCTTTTCGATGTTGGCCTCGTGTTCGCCGACGATCTGCCAGGTTTTCTTTTCTTCGGTGTCTTCGTCCACCAATGTGACGGTCGCACCGAATTTAACCGTTCCCGACAGGTTGGTGGGGTCGATGACCTCTGACAGGCTGATCACGCTTTCCAGTTCCTTGATGCGGCCTTCGATGAAGGACTGTTTTTCGCGGGCGGAATGGTATTCGGCGTTTTCCGACAGGTCGCCATGTTCGCGCGCTTCGGCGATGGCCTGAATGATCGCGGGGCGTTCGACCGATTTCAGATGCTTCAGTTCGGATTCAAGCGCGGCATGGCCGGCGCGCGTCATCGGGATCTTTTCCATGCGACCCTTCCCCTTATCAAAAGCGAAGGGCACCGGGATTGCTACCCCGAAGCCCTTCGCATACCAGTCTGCCGACCTAGATGACCCGGAAGACCGACTTTGCGCAAGGGGGTCCGGCGGCGTGCTGTCGCAATGCCGCTTATAACGCGGTGTCGCGATTGACGTTCCGCGTCGACGCGGGCTAACCCTCTGCGCAACTTTGTTACAGCGCGCAGGATCGACGGAGGAAACGACCGATGACCCAGATTGAACGGGAAATGATGGACTATGACGTGGTGATCGTCGGCGCGGGGCCTGCGGGTCTGTCGGCGGCGATCCGGCTGAAACAGCTGGACCCCGACATGTCGGTGGTGGTGCTGGAAAAAGGGTCAGAGGTTGGCGCGCACATCCTGTCGGGTGCGGTGCTGGACCCCGCCGGTCTGACCCGGTTGATCCCGGACTGGAAAGCCAGGGGCGCGCCACTGCATACCGAGGTCAAGGAGGACAATTTCTGGGTCCTGGGCCCGGCCGGCCGCATCCGTCTGCCCAACTGGCTGATGCCGCCCCTGATGAACAATCATGGCAATTTCGTCGTGTCGATGGCCAATGTCTGCCGCTGGATGGCCGGGCAGGCCGAAGATCTGGGGGTCGAGATTTTCCCTGCCATGTCCTGTTCCGAACTGGTTTTCGGCGATGATGGCGCGGTGGTGGGTGTGGTTGCCGGTGAATTCGGCCGCAACCCCGACGGCACGCCGGGCGATGCCTACGAGCCCGGCATGGAATTGCGCGGCAAATACGTGTTCCTGTCCGAAGGCGCGCGCGGGTCGCTGGCCAAGCAGGTGATCGCGAAATTCGGTCTGGACAAGGATTGCGAGCCGCCGAAATTCGGCCTCGGCATGAAGGAAATCTGGGAAGTCGCACCTGAAAAGCACAATCAGGGCGAGGTTTCACACACCATGGGTTGGCCGCTGGGGACCAAGAACACTGGCGGATCCTTCATCTATCATCTTGAAAACAATCAGGTCTACGTCGGCCTAATCGTCGATCTGAACTACAAGAACCCCTATTTGTATCCCTACATGGAATTCCAGCGCCTGAAGCATCATCCAATGCTGGCAGAACTGCTGAAAGGCGGCAAGCGCGTCGCCTATGGCGCGCGCGTCGTTACCAAAGGCGGCATCCAGTCCGTGCCGCAAACGGCGTTTCCGGGCGGCGTTCTGCTCGGCTGTTCTGCGGGGCTGGTGAACCTGCCGCGCATCAAGGGCAACCACAACGCCATGCATTCTGGCATCGAAGCGGCAGAAGCCGCACGGGCCGCGATCAAGGCGGGTCGGGCCGGCGATGTGTTGGCGGGGTACGATCACGCGCTGCGCAATGGTGTGGTGGGGCGCGATCTGAAACCGGTGCGCAATGTCGCGCCGCTGAATGGCAAATTTGGGCTGCTGGGCGGGCTGACGCTGGGCGGGTTTGACATGTGGTTTCAGTCGATTTTCGGGGTGTCACTGCTGGGCACGCTGAAACACGGCAAATCCGACGCCGATGCCACCGAACCGGCGGCGAAACACCGCCCCATCGAATACCCGAAACCCGATGGCAAACTGTCGTTCGACCGGCTGACCAATGTGGCGTTTTCGTTTACCAATCACGACGAGGATCAGCCGGCGCATCTGCGGCTGACGGATCCCGACCTGCCGATCCGGGTCAATCTGCCGCTGTATGACGAACCCGCGCAACGCTATTGCCCGGCGGGGGTCTACGAGGTGGTGCGCGAGGATGGCCGTGACCCGCGGTTCGTGATCAATTTCCAGAACTGCGTGCATTGCAAGACCTGCGATATCAAGGACCCGTCGAAAAACATAACATGGGTGACGCCGCAGGGCGGTGGTGGAACCAATTATCCGAACATGTGATCGGATCGGGTGGCGGAACCCGCGCCCGCAGGTTGCCTTTGCCGTGCGCTTCGCTAGGCTGATTCGATGATGATCCCGGAGGATTTGACGTGCACCTGAAGCGCAATTTGCTGGCGATGGTCGTGGGGGTCCTGGCCGGTCCGGTCATCGTGCCGGTTCTGGTCGCGCCTGCCGAGGCTCAGGCCAACGCCGGTGCCTATCTGGCGGCGCGGCAGGCAGGCTACGATATCGATTTCAAGGCGGCCGCCGAAAATTACAGCCGCGCCTTGGCTCGCGACGCGTCGAACGCCCGCTTGCTGGAGGCGGCAGCGATTTCCTATCTGTCGCTGGGGCAGGTCGAAACCGCCGTGCCACTGGCCCAACGGTTTGCCGCAACCGGTGGCCGGTCACAGGGGCCGCAGATGATTCTGGTGGCCGATGCGGTCGCGCGCGGCGATTGGGCGGCGGTCACCGAACGTGCCGCCGGCGATACCGGGATCGGGCCGCTGGTCGACGGGTTGGTCAGGGCCTGGGCACGGCTGGGCGCGGGGGATGTGGCCGCGGCGCTGGCGGGCTTTGATGCGCTGGTGGCACAGGACGGGTTGGCCGCCTTTGCGCTGTATCACAAATCCTTGGCTCTGGCGTCAGTCGGCGATTTCGAGGGCGCCGAGGCTGCGCTGACCGATGAACGCGCCGCACCGCTGCGGATGACCCGCCGCGCCGTGCTGGCACAGGTTGAAATGCTGTCGCAACTGGACCGCGGCGCGGACGCGCTGGCGCTCTTTACGGAATTGTTCGGCGATGATCTGGACCCCGGTCTGCGCGCCATGCAGGTGGCGCTTGGCGCTGACGAAAAGCTGCCCTTTACCCACCTGCGCAACGCGCGCGATGGCGTGGCCGAGGTGTTTTTCACCGTTGGGGCCGCCCTGAATGGCGAAGCGGGCGATGACTATACGCTGCTTTATGCGCGGATCGCAGAATACCTGCGGCCTGACCATGTTGATACTGTGCTGCTGGGCGCACGGCTGCTGGATGATCTGGGCCTGTTCGATCTGTCGGTCGAAACCTACCGCAAGGTGCCGGCCGGTCATCCGTCGTTCCATGCCGCGGAGCTGGGCCGTGCCGAGGCCCTTCGCCGCTCTGGCAAGATCGAAGCGGCCATCGAAGTCCTGCAGGCCCTGACCCGCAGCCATGGCGATCTGGCCGTGGTGCATGTGACGCTGGCCGACGTGCTGCGGCAGGAAGAACGGTTCGAAGAAGCGGTCGCGGCCTATGACCGGGCCTTGGCTTTTTATGCGGTCCCGGGCGCGGACCAGTGGTTCATCTTCTATGCCCGCGCGATTTCCCAGGAACGCCAGCGCCTGTGGGACAAGGCAGAACCCGATTTCCGCATGGCGCTACAGTTGCGCCCGGATCAGCCGCAGGTATTGAATTACCTTGGCTATTCGTTGGTCGAACGGCAGGAAAAGCTGGACGAGGCGCTGGCGATGATCCAACGCGCCGTCGCGGCACAGCCCGACAGCGGCTACATCACCGACAGTCTGGGCTGGGCGCTGTACCGGCTGGGCCGCTACGACGAGGCGGTCGGGCCAATGGAACGGGCCGCCGAACTGATGCCGGTCGATCCGGTGGTCAACGATCATCTGGGCGATGTACTGTGGGCGGTCGGACGGCGGCTGGAGGCGCAGTTTCAATGGAAACGCGCCTTGTCCTTTGTCGATCTGAAGGACGCCAGCGGCGAAGCCGACCCGGACCGCATCCGCCGCAAGCTGGATGTGGGGCTGGATCAGGTGCTGGCCGACGAAGGCGCACCGCCGTTGAAGGTCGCCGATGACAAGACCGCGAACTGAGGTCATCAGCGAAGCCGCGCACGCCAAGATCAACCTTGCGCTGCATGTGACGGGCCAACGGGCGGACGGCTATCATCTGCTGGACAGTCTGGTAGCCTTTGCCGACATCGCTGACCGGGTGACGGTTGCGCCGTCCGATGCGCTGGCGTTGACAATCACAGGCCCGATGTCGGACGGCGTGCCCGACGATGCCACGAATTTGGTCTGGCGGGCGGCGGACTGGTTTTGTCCGGGGCAGCGGGCCGCCATCACGTTGGACAAACATCTGCCGTCGGCAGCGGGTATCGGGGGCGGGTCGTCGGATGCGGCGGCGACCTTGCGCGCGCTGGTCCGGCTGACCGGGCGCGCCGTGTCGGGTGATGTGGCGCATCTGGGGGCCGATGTGCCGGTCTGCATGATGCCGCGTGCGCAGCGGATGCAGGGTATCGGTGCGGTGCTGACCCCGCTGCCGCCGCTGCCACCGGCGCATCTGGTGCTGGTGAACCCGCGGGTCCACACCCCCACGCCGGCGGTGTTCAAGGCGCTGGTACTCAAGAACAACCCGCCGCTGCCGCCGATCCCCGCCTTTGCGGATGCCGGCATGCTGATCGGGTGGTTGCGCACCACGCGCAACGATCTGCAGCCCCCGGCAATCGCAGGGGCCCCCGTGATCGCAGAGGTGCTGGCCGCCATGCAAGATGCACCGTTGGCGCGCATGTCCGGGTCCGGCGCGACGTGCTATGCATTGTTCCCGTCGCAGGATGACGCCGTGGCGTTGGCGGTCCGGTTGCGCCGCGCCGCGCCCGGCTGGTGGGTCCAGACGGCCGCTCTGCTGCCTTAGCGCAACCGCGCCACGACATACGTCGCCAGATCGGTCAGGATCGCCTTCAACGGGTGATCCGGCAACGGCACCAGTGCCGCGCGGGCGCGGTCCGACCATGCCAACGCGGTGTCGCGCGTGCTGTCCAAGGCAGCATGGCGGGCGAACAGCGCCATGGCCTGATCCAGATCGCCGTCCTGCTGGTTGCCCTTTTCGATGACACGCACCCAGAACGCGCGTTCGCCCGCATCCGCCGCCGCCACGGCGCGGATCACCGGCAGCGTCACCTTGCGCTCGCGGAAATCGTCACCGACATTCTTGCCGGTGGTTTTCGCGTCACCCTGATAATCCAGCAGATCATCGGCGATCTGGAATGCGATGCCCAAGGCGTCGCCATAATCGAACAGCGCGCGCACTGTGGCGTCATCCGCGCCAGCGATCACCGCGCCCGATTCGGTGGCGGCGGAAAACAGCGCTGCCGTTTTGCCCCGGATGACCTGCAAATAAATCGCCTCGGTGGTGGTCAGGTTCTGCGCGGTGGTGAGTTGCAGAACCTCGCCCTCGGCGATCACGGCAGAGGCATTCGCCAGAATGTCCAGCACCCGCAGGCTGCCCGGTTCTACCATCAACTGGAACGCGCGCGCGAACAGGTAGTCGCCCACCAGCACCGAAGATTTGTTGTCCCACAGCAGGTTGGCCGTGGGGCGCCCGCGCCGTTGGTGGCTTTCATCGACCACGTCGTCATGCAGCAGCGTGGCGGTGTGGATGAATTCGACCGTCGAGGCCAGTTTTACGTGATCGCCGCCCGCATAGCCGCACATTTCGGCAGCGGCCAGCGTCAGCATCGGGCGCAACCGTTTGCCGCCCGCCTCGATCAGATGCGCCGTGACCTGCGGAATGCGCGGCGCATGTTCCGACGCCATCCGGTCGCGGATCAACGCATCCACCGCAATCAGCGCGGGTTCCAGATAGGCGGCCAACGCTTCGTGCGGTTTGGTGGCGTGCTGATCCAGGCCCATGGCAATCGTCCCGCTTTGACAGGGTCGCGCCCTGTGTCTATCTGTTTGGTATGAAAGAGTTGCTACGCACCACCGACCCGACCGAGATCGCTTTTGCCCAGGCTCTGTTGTCCGGGGAGGATATAGTGTGCTTTGTCTGGGACGTAAATATGAGCGTCCTTGAAGGCGGTATCGGGTTGTTTCCGCGCCGGCTGGTCGTGCACCCAGACGATTACGCGCGGGGGTTCCGGGCGTTGCGCGACAATGGCTTGCGCCCCATTGATCATTGAGCAGGCCACCACCGAAACCTGTGATGCCCTGCTGGGCGGCAGGTTGCGCCTGTGGCAGCCCGCTGCGGGCTATCGCGCCGGGGTTGATCCGCTGTTTCTGGCCGCATCCGTGCCCGCCGTGGCCGGGCAGACGGTGCTGGATCTGGGCTGTGGTGTCGGCACGGCGGGCCTTGCGGTGATGCGACGCGTGCCCGGGGTGGCCGTGACGGGCATCGAGGTACAACCGGCCTATGCCGCATTGGCGCGGCGGAATGCCGCAGACAACAACTTGCCGCTGACGGTGATCGAGGCGGATATTGCCGCCTTGCCCGCCGATCTGCGCGGGCTGGCCTTTGACCATGTCATTGCCAATCCGCCCTATTTCGACCGCGCTGCATCGGTTGCGGGCGGTGATCCCGCGCGCGAGGCGGCGCGGGGCGAGGCGACGCCGCTGGCCGTCTGGGTCGATGTCGCGGCGCGACGGGTTCGACCCGGCGGGAATGTCACCTTCATCCACCGCGCCGAACGGCTGCCCGATCTGCTGGCGCTGATGGGGGCGCGGCTGGGGTCGCTGCAGGTTCTGCCGCTGTGGCCGCGCGCGGGCCGTGCGGCGCATCTGTGCCTGATCCGGGGCCGCAAAGGCGGTCGTGCGGCGTTTCGGCTGCATGCGGGCGTGGTGCTGCACGATGGCGACGCCCATCCCGGCGACTGGGATCATTACAGCCCCGCCATCAGCGCGGTGCTGAAAGACGCGGCAGCGCTGCCCTTTCCCGCCTGAGGGCTGGGCGCGTTAGGGCTTTCTTTGCCATATGCTGCGGCTGCGGCGTGACACAGGCGCGGAAACATGTTCCACTTGTCGTGTTGATGTTACAAAAAGGAGGACCCCATGAGCCTGACGTCGCATATCGAGGAGCTGAAGAAAAAGCACCTCGCCCTGTCGGACAAGGTCGAGGCGCTGCAACGCGCGCCCGGTTCCACCACTGCTGAAATTGCGGCGATCAAGAAACAAAAGCTCAAGATCAAGGAAGAGATTACCCGGCTGACCGCGACCGCTTAACGCCGCAGGCTGGCGCGCGCCGCGAGCCCGGCACCCAGCGTGATCGCCAGCGCCGCCAGCGCCAGCGATGTCGTTGGCTGCGCAACCCCTGCAGCCACCAGCGCCAGCGTCGACAAAAGCGGCGCCGCATAGGACGCGATGCCCAGCATCTGGATGTCGCCCTGTTTCACGCCGATATCCCAGGTGTAGAATGCGAGGCCCACCGGCCCCGCACCAAGCGCCAGAACGGCCAGCCACCCGGCCGACGAGGCCGGCCAGACGGTCGGCTCGAACGCCAGATGCAATGGCAGCGACAGCGCCGCCGTGGCCAGACAGAACACCGCGACGGTTTCGGTCGGCGCGGTGCCAATCCGGCGCGAAATCACCGAATAGGCCGACCACGTCAGCGCACAGCCAAAGGCCAGCAGGTAACCCGGCAGATGCGCCGGATCATAGCCGGCCGTTCCGCCACCGATGATCAGCACCGCGCCGCCAAACCCCAGCACGGCGCCGATGATATGGCCCGCGCGCAGCCGTTCACCGGGCAAAAACCCGGATAACAACACGATCAGCAACGGCCACAGATAGGATATCAGCCCGGCCTCTGCCGCTGGTGCCAGCCGCAGTGCCGAAAAATACAGCGCGTGATAGCCGAACAATCCAGCCGTGCCAAAGGCATAGACCCGCCAGGACACGCCGCGCAGCCGCGACAACCCGCCGCCACGCAGCACCCAGACCACCCCGATGGCCCCGCCGATCGTAAAGGTCAGCGTATTCAACAGGAACGGTGGCACGGGTTCGGTCGCCTTGGTCAGCAACGCCAGCACCGACCACAACAGGATGGCGGAAAATCCGATCAGCGTGGCGCGCGACATGGACCCTCCGGTCAGGGCGTGGGCAAGACGCTGCAGGGGTAGCCGATCCCGACCGCCCGTCAAGCCGCATTCAGGCCACCTTCAGGCCGGATCGAAAAATGCGCTCAGGGTATCCACCTCGGACTCCGCGATCTCGTGCCCGCCGGCATGCCAATGCAGGCTGACCACGGTGCCTTGGGCGTCGAACCAGTCGGCAAGGCGTTGCGTCAGCGGCGCCGGGCAGATCGGGTCACGCCGTCCGGCGGTAATCAGGACAGCCTTGCCCGCCAGACCCGGTTGCGGTGCGGGGGTGAACGGGATCAGCGGATGCAACAATGCGACGCGGTCGAACAGGTCGGGCCGCTGGAACGCGACGGACGCAAGGATGTTTGCGCCGTTGGAATAGCCGAACGCCAGCGCCGGTTCGCCGGTGCCCTGCGCCGCGATGAACCCCGCCATCGCGTCGGTGCGCAGCGCGAGGTCGGCCATGTCATAGACGCCTTCGCCGGTGCGGCGGAAGAACCGCCGCGCGCCGTGTTCCAGCACATCGCCTTCGGGGCTGATGACATGCGCGCCGGGCCGCAGTTGCGATCCAAAACCGTGAAACTGCTGCGCGTCGCCGCCGGTGCCATGAAAAGTGAACAGCAACGGGCCGTCACCTTTTGTTTCCGCATAGCGATAGTCAGTCACGGATCGGCTCCAGATAGCGGCTTTCCAGCGCGCCGCGCAGATGTTCGTGCTGCGCCGGCAGTTTCAACGCCTGCCCCAGCGAACGGGGATCCTCGTCGCGGTCAAATCCCGGCTCGTTGGTTGCGATCTCGAACAGTACGCCGCCGGGGGTGCGGAAATAGATTGCCCAGAAATAATCGCGGTCGATCACCGGCGTCACCTGCCATCCGGTATCCAGCAGCCCCTGCCGCACCACCAGTTGCGCGGCGCGGTCCGCCACCGCAAAAGCGATGTGATGCACCGACCCCGCGCCCTGTTCGGCGGATGTCAGCAGCGGCAGGGTCTCAACATCGATCCGGTTGGCATCATTGCCACCCTCGCGGATGAACCGCGTCACGTTGCCCTGCCGGTCGGCCTCGGTATAGCCCATGAAACGCAAGAGTTCCGCCGTGGCGCCGCGATCCTGCAACCGCATGTCGGCGGAATGGAAACCGCGAATGGCGACATCGGCCGGCACCCCGTTGCCGGTCCAGGGCGTACGGCTGTCATCGGCGGTTTCCACCAGCGCGAAACCGTCGCCATCCGGCCCTTGAAAACGCAAGCGGTTTTCACCCATGCGGGTTTCCGGCAACACGCCCTGCACGCCGAAGGTGGCAAAACGGTCGGCCCACCACGCCAGCGACGCTTGCGGAACGGCAAAGGCCGTCACGCTGACCTCACCCGCGCCCGCCCGCCCGCGTCGCGATCTTGGAAACGGGAAATAGGTCATCACCGTGCCGGGGCTGCCGGTTTCATCGCCGTAATACAGGTGATAGACCTGCGGCGCGTCGAAATTGACGGTCTTTTTCACCCGGCGCAGGCCAAGCACCTTGGTAAAGAAATCGCTGTTTTCCTGTGCGCCCGACGCGATGGACGTAACGTGGTGCAGGCCTTGGATCTGGGTGAGCATGGCGGTTCTCCTTTGCACCCCAGATAAAGCGTGCGCCCGGAACGACAAATACCGATCCGGGCGCGGGTTTTGTGCATTAATGCACAAAAGCTACGTCAGACAAAGAATTGTGCGCCGTTCGCCGAGATGGTCGAGCCGTTGATGAACCCGGCGTCGTCGGCCACCAGAAAGACAACGCAGCGCGCGATTTCCTCGGGTTCGCCCAGACGGCCGGCGGGGATCTGCGCGATGATGCCCTCGCGGACCTTTTCCGGGACGGCCATCACCATGTCGGTGCCGATATAGCCTGGGCAGATCGCGTTCGCCGTGATGTTGAACCGCGCGCCTTCCTGTGCCAGCGATTTGACGATGCCCAGATCGCCCGCCTTGGTCGCGGCATAGTTGACCTGACCGAACTGGCCTTTCTGGCCGTTGATCGATGAAATCACCACCACGCGGCCGAACTTGCGGTCACGCATGCCGGGCCAGACCGGATGCACGGTGTTGAACACGCCGGTCAGGTTGGTGTCGATCACCTCTTGCCACTGTTGTGGCGTCATGCGGTGGAACGGTGCATCGCGGGTGATGCCGGCGTTGGCCACCACGATATCGATGGGGCCCAGATCGGCCTCGACCTGCGCGATGCCGGCTTTCGAATCGTCGTAATTGGCGACGTTCCATTTGTAGGTCTTGATGCCGGTCTCGGCGGTGAACTTGGCGGCGGCCTCGTCATTGCCGGCATAGGTCGCGGCGACGTTGCAGCCTGCGGATTTCAGCGCGAGCGAAATCGCCGCGCCGATGCCGCGTGAACCCCCGGTGACAAGTGCGGTTCTGGCCATGGTATCCTCCAATGATGGCGTGAGTGCGTTGATAACTCTGTTACGCGGGGAAACGCGCCAGCGCAATATTGTTGCGCGCGTTTTTCCGCGATGCGGCTTAAAATATGGGGCACCCTTGCAAGCGCCCCATGAAATTTCGTTCCAAAATCGTTGTTGCAGAGGCGGTTACGGCCGTTCGACACACATCGCAACACCCATGCCGCCGCCGATGCACAGCGTGGCCAGACCCTTCTTTGCACCGCGACGCTGCATTTCATGCAACAGCGTGTTCAGGATGCGCGCGCCCGACGCGCCGATGGGGTGGCCGATGGCAATCGCCCCACCGTTGACGTTCACGATCGACGGGTCCCAGCCCATATCCTTGTTCACCGCGCAGGCCTGCGCGGCAAAGGCTTCATTGGCTTCGACGAGGTCCAGATCGGATGCTTTCCAGCCGGCCTTTTCCAGCGCCTTGCGGCTGGCCGCGATCGGGCCAACGCCCATGATCGACGGGTCAACGCCGGCGGTGGCGTAGGACACGATCCGGGCCAGCGGGGTGATGCCGCGCTTTTCGGCATCCTTGTCGGTCATCAACAGCACCGCCGCCGCGCCATCGTTCAGGCCGGATGCGTTCGCTGCGGTGACCGAGCCGTCTTTTGTAAAGGCGGGGCGCAGTTTCTGCATCGCCTCCATGGTGGCACCATGGCGGATGTATTCGTCCTGATTGACGATGGTGTCACCCTTGCGGGTTTTGACCGTGAAGGCCACGATTTCGTCGGCAAACTTGCCGGCTTTCTGTGCCGCTTCGGCCTTGTGCTGGCTGGCGACGGCGAATTCGTCCTGCATGTCGCGGGAAATCTGCCACTGGTTGGCGACGTTTTCCGCCGTCTGGCCCATGTGATAGCCGTGGAACGCGTCCCACAAACCGTCGCGGATCATGGTGTCGATATAGCTGACATCGCCCATTTTCACGCCGGCACGCAGATGTGCGCAATGCGTGGACATCGACATCGATTCCTGACCGCCCGCCGCGACGATGGCGGCATCACCCAGCTGGATGTGTTGTGCCCCAAGTGCCACCGCGCGCAGGCCCGAACCGCAGACCTGATTGATGCCCCATGCGGCGGATCCGATCGGCAGACCGGCGTGGATATGCGCCTGACGGGCGGGGTTCTGGCCCTGACCGGCAGTCAGCACCTGGCCCAGAATGGTTTCAGAAACGTCTGATTTGTCGATGCCGGCGCGCAGAACGATTTCGGCCAGAACGGCAGCGCCCAGTTCATGGGCCGGCGTGTTCGCGAACGCGCCAGTGAACGACCCGACTGCGGTACGGGCAGCCGAGGCGATAACGACATTGGTCATGGGATCCTCCACAGGTTCATGCGGGGTCCCCGAAAGTTTCGGGCGGTCCGCCGCCATCACGGTTGCCTTAGCGGAAATGCTGCGCTGCGACAACAGTTCCGGCGTATGCGGGCGCATACGACGGCAACATGACGGGTATGTTGCAGGATCATGCGGTGTCGCGCAGGTCCTGATGCGCGCCGTCCTGCATCCAGGGCGGTGCCACGGTGGGGGCGCCGTAGAAATACCCCTGCAGGCAATCCACGCCCGCATCGATCAGCCATTGGGCATCCGACGCGGATTCGACCTGTTCGGCGACCGTGAACATGTCGAACTGTTTTGCGATGGCAATCAGCGCCCGCGTCAGAACCTGATTGTCGGCATCGGCATGGATGCCCCGGATGAACTGGCCGTCGATCTTGACCAGATCGAAATAGAAATCGCGCAGATAACGGAACGACGTGAAACCGGCCCCGAAATCATCCAGCGCAAAGGTGATGCCGCGCCGCTGCAGATCCCCCATGAAGGCGGTGACCAGTTCCGGCACCAGCATGGCCGAATTTTCGGTGACTTCCAGAATCAGCCGTTCGCCCAGCGTATCGTTGCGGTCCAGCGCGCGACGCAGGATGCGCAGCCATTGCGGATAGCCGATTGACCGCGCCGACATGTTGATCGACAGCCGCAGCCCCGGGTGCCGTGCCAGCGCGCGCAGCCCCATGTCCAGCGCCGCACAGTCGATTTCGCGGCCCAGTTCGGTGGTTTCCACCGCAGAGATGAAATCACGCGCCGGGATGACGCGGCCGGTTTCATCCAGAATGCGAATCAACCCTTCGTAGAACGCGGGCCGGTTGGGGCGGGCTGCCTGTACGATGGGCTGATAGGCCAGCCGCAGGTTGCCATGGCGCACCGCCTCGGCCACCATGGACAAGGCAGCGCGGTCGCGGTCGGCCATGGCATGGGCCAGTGGGCTTTCCAGACCGGGTGGCAATTCGTGTCCGTTGGGACGGATGACGCGCGGCATGGCATGTGTCCTGTTCGGTTTCCCACATTTGGCCCGCAGCGTGTTAACACAACCTGAAACCGCGGATTCGCGCCGAATTGTTGGAAAGGCAGCCTTGAATGGAACGCTGTGGCTGGGCCGGGACAGACCCGTTGTATCACGCCTATCACGATACCGAATGGGGCCGCCCGATCACGGACGGACGGACGCTGTTCGAATTGCTGGTGCTGGAGGGGTTTCAATCCGGCCTGTCCTGGATCACCATCCTACGCAAACGTGACGGGTTTCGCAGGGTTTTCAACGGGTTTGACCCTGATGTGCTGGCACGATGGGGTCCGGCCGACATTGACGCCGCAGTGGCCGATCCCGGCATCGTGCGCCATCGCGGCAAGGTGACGGCCACCGTCGCGAATGGGCGTGCCTATCGCAACCTTGGGGGCGACGCGGCCTTTGCGCGGCTGGTCTGGGGCCATGTCGGCGGCCGACCGCAGGCCGAGGCCCGCGTGAATCTGGCCGCCGTCCCAAGCCAGACCGCGCAAAGCGCGGCGCTTGCGCGGGAATTGAAGCAAAACGGTTTCGCTTTCTGTGGGCCGACGACGGTTTACGCATTCATGCAAGCGGCGGGGCTGGTGAACGACCATGTGGTGACCTGCCCCTGCCATGCCGATGTGGTGGCGTTGCAGGCGCGATTCGTGATGGAAAACCGCGCTGTTACGGCGCGATCATCGGGTTTGCCAGGGATCACCGCAGCGGGCGATTGAACGGCACAACGGGCCGGTCATAGTGCGGCGCACCCAGCCGCCGGGCCCGCTTTGTGCCAAGATCGAGCCAGGCCAGCGCCGCCGCCGTGTCGCGGACGATCGCATAACGCGGCTGCACGGTGGCGGGCAACGCATCCATGAAAAGCCGCGCGGCAAATTCGCTGGGCCCGGCCCCCACCAGCACCGCGCCGCGCTGGAACGAACGTTCCCGCCGCACATATTCGGCAGACAGCATGGCCACCAGACCGGCCATCGGCCGGCCACCGAATTCCAGCGCGCTGATGCTGCGCAAGTCGGTCAATTCATGGCTGATCGCGGGCAGGGTCGGGTGGCACAGCACCCGATCATAATGCGCCAGCACCTCGGGCAGGCTAAGATCACCCGTGAAATGCTGAACCAGCAAGCGGCGTGAAATGATGAAACGAAAACGACAGGGCATGGCGGGCGATCATTGGGCAGATTTGCGACTTATAGGCGAAATCAGGCCCGGCTTCACGCGCAATCATCGCGGTAAGGGTATCGATAGCGACGTCAATCCGCCGAAAGCGATGCAGCCAGCGCCAGCGCATCCGGGCCGTCCCATTTGGCGGGACCGATCAGGCGGGCGACCTCGCGGCCCTCTGGGTCGATCAGCAGGATCACCGGCAGGCCCAACACCTTGACCGCCCGGGCAAAGGCCTGATTGGGGTCGGTGTGGCGCGGCAGGTTCGTGACCTCGATCTGGTCCATGAACCGGTTCACCTTGGCCGGGCTGTCGCGGCCGGTGGCGATGGTGACGACCTGAAATTTCTCGCCACCATGCGCGGCCTGCAGCGCGGCCAGCATCGGCATTTCCACCCGGCAGGGCGCGCACCACGTCGCCCACAGGTTGACCAGCACCCACTGGCCCTTGTGATCCGCCAGACTGCCAACAGTGCCGTCAGGGCGGGCAAATGTCGCCTCGGGCATCGCCACAGGCGCGTCATGGCGGACGAATTTCGCCAGATCGCCGGTCAACAGCATGGCCAGATCGGCGGCCCCACCTGCCGCGAGGCCGGGGTTTGCGCCCAGCACCAGTGCCATGTAAACAACGACAGCCATGAATTTCCGCATGTCCCGCTTCCCGAAAGGCATCCCATGACCAAGACCTCGAACCAGATGTGGGGCGGCCGGTTCGCCGCCGGACCCGATGCGATCATGGAGGCGATCAACGCCTCGATCGGGTTCGACAAACGGCTGGCAAGGCAGGACATCGACGGTTCGCGCGCCCATGCCGCGATGCTGGCGGCAACAGGTATCATTACGGATAGCGATGCGGACGCGATCCGTGAAGGCCTGCTCACGGTGTTGTCAGAAATCGAGGGCGGAACCTTCGCATTTTCCACCGCGCTGGAGGATATCCACATGAACGTGGAATCCCGCCTGAAAGAGGTGATCGGCGCACCGGCGGGGCGGCTGCACACCGCACGGTCGCGCAACGATCAGGTGGCGGTGGATTTCCGGCTATGGGTGCGTGACCAATGCGATGCGGCGATTGCGGGCATCGACGCACTGATGCGGGCGTTTCTGGATCAGGCCGAGGCGGGCGCGGATTGGGTCATGCCCGGGTTCACGCATTTGCAGACCGCGCAGCCGGTGACATGGGGGCATCACATGATGGCCTATGTGGAAATGCTGGCGCGGGATGCAGGGCGGTTTCGCGATGCGCGCGCGCGGATGAACGAATGCCCCTTGGGGGCGGCGGCGCTGGCGGGCACGTCCTTTCCGATCGACCGGCACATGACGGCCACGGCGCTGGGGTTCGACCGGCCGACGGCCAACAGCCTTGATTCGGTCAGTGACCGCGATTTCGCGCTGGAATTTTTAGCCGCCAGCAGCATCTGCGCCATGCACCTGTCGCGCTTTGCCGAGGAATTGGTGATCTGGTCATCGGCGCAGTTCCGGTTCGTGCGGCTGTCCGACCGTTGGTCGACCGGGTCGTCGATCATGCCCCAGAAACGCAACCCCGACGCGGCCGAACTGATCCGCGCCAAGATCGGCCGGATCATGGGCGCGAACGTGGCCTTGATGATGGTGATGAAGGGTCTGGCGCTGACCTATTCCAAGGACATGCAAGAGGACAAGGAACAGGTGTTCGATGCCGCCGACAGCCTGATGCTGGCCCTTGCCGCGATGACCGGCATGGTCAGCGACATGACCGCCAATCGCGCGGCGCTGGCTGCCAGTGCCGGCGCGGGGTTTTCGACCGCCACCGATCTGGCCGACTGGCTGGTGCGTAGCCTTGGCCTGCCGTTCCGGGATGCCCATCACGTCACCGGATCGCTGGTGGCCGTGGCCGAGGCCAAGGGCGTGGACCTGCCCGACCTGCGACTTTCCGACATGCAGGCGGTGCATCCGGGGATCACGGACGCGGTGTTCGGTGTGCTGGGGGTGGAAAACTCGGTCCGTTCGCGGCTGTCCTATGGCGGCACCGCGCCGGACCGCGTGCGCGAACAGTTAGCGGTCTGGCGCGCCCGGCTGGGGTAAATGGCCGGGCTGGCATGGCTGACCTGACACGGCTCTGCTGACACGGCCGGGCTAAAACGCTGGCCGTGTGCCTGGTTCCTGTTAAACTGCGGAAAACGGAGGTCGCGATGCGCGCACTTGCCCTGATGTCTTTGATGCTGATCGCGTCTTGCGGCGCGGATGGTTTCCCGGAACGCCCTGCGTCACCGGGGCAATCCGGCGTCACAGTGTCGGGCGAGGCGCGCATCGGCGTCGTCCTGTGCGCCAAGGGGCTGAAATGCTGAGATTTGTTTTGCTGACGCTGGTGCTGCTGGCGGGCTGCGGCCCGGACACCGCCCCCATCACGCCCACCGGCGGGGTCAATGTGGCGATCACCCCGCAGGGTGTGCGCACCGGCGTGGGGCTGGGCCTGCGCAAAGGTCCGTTCCACATCGGGGTGGGCCTTTAGATGTCGGCTTTGCGCATCGTCTATCTGGCGCTGGCGGTCTGGGGTGCGGTGCATCCGATGTACTGGTTTGTCACCTACATGCGCGAAACCGGCACCGGCCTGTCGGGTCTGATCGACGCATGGTATGTGAATGCGTCCACCACCGGGCTGACTTGGGATCTGACCATCGCCGCCATCACCCTGACGGTGTGGATCATCGCCGAGGTGCAGGCCCGGCGCAACTGGTCGGCCCTGATCGCCATTCCGGCGACGTTCTGCATCGGGGTCAGTTGCGGGTTGCCGCTGTATCTTTTCCTCCGCACCCGGCCGGTCTGAAGCCGAAAGCCGCTACAGCTTCCCTTAGGTAAGGTAAACCGGACTGTAACCGATGGTTGCGGCCTGCGATCATTGCTGTGCGCTGCATGCCAAACTTCACCGGCGCAAAATTTTGGAAACTGCATTTTCATCAGCAAAGGAGAGCGACGATGGATATCGTCCTCACATCGCAGGCGTCTGACCTGACCAATCGACTGAACAAACTGAACATACAGCGCGACCTGATGTGGCGCGATCCGGGCCGGTTCATTCCGGTGCTGCGACTAAGCTGCGCAATCCGCATGCTGGTCGTCACCGATAGCAGCGGGTCTTTTGGCGGGGCCGATTTCGGTCTGGAAGAATTCCTTTCCGCCTTCGACACCCGCCCCGGTCCGGGGGCGCATTTCGTGGTGACCACGGCGCATTGGGCCGGTGATCCGACGGCCGACATCCAGAACTTCCGCTTTTCAGCGTATGATCTGTCGAAATACGACGTGATCTGGATGTTCGCGGTGGCCAGTTCAGGGTCGATTGATCCCGCCGACGTCCGCGCCGTCGCCGAATTCATGGACAGCGGTGGCGGCGTTTTTGCCACGGGTGACCATGCCAATCTGGGTGTCAGGATGTGCGGGTCGATCCCGCGCGTCCGGTCGATGCGGAAATGGCACTGGCCCAATCCCGGCCCGCTGGGCGAACCTGCTGCCCCGTCGGGCAGCGGCACCGGAAGGCACGATACCACGATGGACCGTGGCGTCGGTGTGGTGGAATTCGATGATCAGTCCGACGATGTGCCGCAAGGCATCCGGCCCAAGATGTATTTCACGCCGCCTCTGTTTCTTGGCTACCGCCGCTATCGGTATCCGCATCCCGTGCTGTGCGGGCCGAACGGCGTCATCCGGGTGTTGCCGGATCATGGCCATGAGGGCGAATGCTACGTCCCCGCCGACCTGACCGCGACGCTGACCCAGGATGGCTATGACTGCGAGGAATACCCCGAGGTCAACGGCCGTCGCATCCGTCCTGAAATCATCGCATGGTCTGACAACCAGTCGGGGATCATTGAAAAGGGCGCGGTGAACGACAAGACCTTCGGCGCCATCGGCGTGCTGGACGGGCACCCGGCGGACCGGGGCCGTGTGGCGGTGGATGCGACCTGGCACCATTTCTTCAACATCAACCTGCGCGGCGAAATCGGCAATCCCGACCCGGTGCAGGCCACGGGGTTTTATGCCTCGACCGCGGGGCAGGCGCATCTGGAAACCATCAAGACCTATTTCCGCAACACCGGCGTCTGGCTGGCGCGGCCCGAAACGCAGGCCTGTATTCGCTGGCGCGCGCTGTGGCATATCCGCTGGAACCACCGCATTGCGATGGACCTGATGTATCTGGACCTGCCGTTCGAGAAGATCGCGCCGCTGGAACTGATCCGGATCGGGCGCATCGCCCGCGATGTGATGGGCAAATCCGCACCGCAATGCCAATCGCTGGGTTGGCTGATCCCGCTGTTCCCGATCAAATTCCGCGAAAAACTGCTGTGGCCGATCGTGCCTCCGGGACCGTTGCTGCCCGGGATTGACCCGCGTGAGATCGAAAGGCGCGAAGTTGATCCGCTCAGTCTGGCCATCGCCGAAGCGGCGCTGGATGCGCTGGCAGGCGCCGCGATCTATCGCATCGCGCTGGAGTTCCGCGAAGCCGAAAGCGTGGACAAGGCCGAAGACCTGAGGCCGGAAGCCGCGGAAAAACTGCTGTCCGAAGCGGCAGAGGTTGCTTTGCGGGCGCTGGGTGAGGTGGGCGCGCACATGCTGGACCTCAACGACGACATCAAGGACACTGTGCGCGGGCTGCGCCGCTGAAAGAATTGGGCAGGGGGCGCCGCTCCCTGCCCGATGCCCCTTGTGCCGCCATTGCACAGACGGCCCAAACTGCTATTTCGGAGGGATCGCCCGGAGGCACGCCATGGACCATTTCTTGTACCGCAACGGCATCCTGCATGCCGAAGACGTGCCGTTGCCCGATATCGCGGCGACCGTCGGAACGCCGGTCTATGTCTATTCCCGCGCCACGCTGACCCGGCATTTCCGGCTGTTCGATCAGGCGCTGGCCGGGATGGACCATCTGGTCTGCTACGCGATGAAGGCGGCCAGCAATCAGGCGCTGCTGTCAGTGCTGGCGCGCGAAGGCGCGGGCATGGATGTGGTGTCGGGCGGCGAATACGCGCGCGCCCGCGCCGCAGGAGTGCCGGGTGACCGGATCGTGTTTTCCGGCGTGGGCAAGACCGAGGCCGAGATGCGGATGGCGCTGACCGGCGGCATCCGGCAGTTCAACGTCGAAAGCGAACCGGAAATGGCGCTGTTGAACGCGGTCGCGCTGTCGCTGGGCGTGGTGGCGCCGATCACCATCCGGGTCAACCCGGACGTGGACGCGAAAACCCATGCCAAGATCGCCACCGGCAAAAGCGAAAACAAATTCGGCGTCCCAATTGCGCGGGCGCGCGCCGTCTATGCCGAGGCGGCGTTGCTGCGCGGTCTGGATGTGGTGGGCATCGACGTGCATATCGGCAGCCAGTTGACCGATCTGACCCCATTCCGCACCGCTTATCGCAAGGTGGCCGAACTGACCGAAACCCTGCGCGCCGACGGCCATGACATCCGCCGGCTGGATCTGGGCGGCGGGCTTGGCATCCCCTACACGCGCAGCAATGAGCCGCCGCCGCTGCCGATGGACTGGGGGCAGGTGATCCGCGAAGAGGTCGGGCATCTGGGCTGTCAGATCGAAATCGAACCCGGCCGCCTGATCGTCGGTAACGCCGGTCTGCTGCTGAGCCAGGTGATCTACGTGAAAGAGGGCGAGGGACGGCAGTTCCTGATCCTTGACGCCGCGATGAACGACCTGATCCGGCCCGCGATGTATGATGCCTATCACGACATCATCCCGGTAGTGGAAATCGGCCTTGGCACCCCCGAGGTGCCGATGGATGTGGTCGGCCCGGTCTGCGAATCCGGCGACACCTTTGCGCGCGGGCGCATGCTGCCGCCGATGGGCGCGGGCGATCTGGTCGCCTTTCGGTCGGCGGGGGCTTATGGCGCGGTGATGTCCAGCGAATACAACAGCCGGCCTCTGGTGCCCGAGGTGCTGGTGGATGGGCAACAATTCGCCGTTATCCGGCAACGACCAACCTTTGACGAAATGATAAACCGGGATACCATTCCAGAGTGGCTTTGAACTTGCGCGCGGCTGGCGTGCGCGGCGATCTGCACGGCAGGAGTACGGATGGCGGCTGATCACGAGGTTCTGCGCAAACTGGTCTGGCCGCTGCGCCTGACGCTGTGGGGCATGCGGGCCGAAGCGCTGGTGCGCGCGTTCTGGCCGCTGTGGTCGGTGCTGATCGCCGGCATCGCCTTGTTGATGCTGGGTCTGCAGGACGTGGTAGCCGTCGAGATTGTCTGGGCTGTCGGTGTCGCATGGATGCTGGCGTTGTTGGCGGCGCTGGTCTTGGGCGTGCGTGTCCTGCGCTGGCCCGGACCGGGTGCGGCACTGGATCGGCTGGACGCGACCCTGCCCGGACGCCCCATCGGCGCGATGCTGGATGCACAGGCGATAGGGGTCAGCGATCCGGCCTCGGCCATGGTCTGGCGCGCGCATCAGGCGCGCATGGCCGCCCGCGCGGCCACCGCGCGCGCAGTAGACCCCGATCTGCGGTTGTCGACGCGCGACCCTTTCGCCCTGCGCTACGTGGCCGCGGCTGCGCTGGCGGTGGCGCTGGTGTTCGGGTCGGTCGGGCGGGTGTCATCGGTGGCGGGCATGGCGCCCGGCGCAACCGATGTCGCGACCGGGCCCAGCTGGGAAGGCTGGATCGCGCCCCCGCCGCATACCGGCCTGCCCGTATTGTACATGTCCGACCTGCCAGACCAGATCGACGTGCCAGAAGGATCGGCGGTCACCCTGCGGCTGTATGGCGAGGTCGGCGATCTGATGCTGGCCGAAACCGTGTCGGCCCGCACCGAATCGGCGCCGGCCTCTGATCCGGCGCCGGAATTCTTGATCGCGCAGGCCGGCAGAATCGAGGTTCTGGGGCGTGGCGGGCGGGCATGGTCGGTGACCGTTCTGGCCGACCGCACACCCAGCATCGCCCCGGTTGGTGCACCCGAAGCGTCGGCCGATGGCGTGTTCAAACAAACCTTCACCGCTTCGGATGATTACGCCGTGACCGAAGGTCGCGCCCGCATCATGCTGGATCTGGACGCCGTGGACCGCCGCTATGGCCTGGCGGCCGTCCCCGAATCGCGCGACGCGATCGAAACCGTGCTGCCGTTGCCCATTGCGGGCGACCGCGCCGAAATCACCGAAACGCTGACCGAGGATTTCAGCGATCATCCCTTTGCCAACCTGCCGGTGACGCTGGACCTGTTTGCCAGCGACGCGATGGCACAGGAAGGCGCATCCGGGCCGGTGGCGATGACGCTGCGCGCGCGGCGGTTCTTTGACCCGCTGGCCGGGTCCATCGTGGAAATGCGCCGCGATCTGCTGTGGACCCGCGACAATGCCCCGCGCGTGGCGCAGGTGCTGCGCGCCATTTCGCACCGTCCCAGCGAAGGCGTGTTCAAGCGTGAAACCGATTATCTGCGCCTGCGCGGCATAGTGCGGCGGCTGGAATCGTCGACTACCTTTGGCCTGACCCCGGAACAGCGCGACGAAATTGCCCAGGCCCTGTGGGATTTCGCTCTGGAACTGGAAGAAGGCGATATCGACAGCGCCCTGACCCGGATGCAAGAAGCGCAGGAACGTCTGAACGAGGCGATGAAGAACGGCGCATCCGAAGAGGAAATCGCTCGCCTGATGCAGGAATTGCGCGACGCCACCGATGACTACATCCGCCAGCTGGCCCAGCAGGCCCGCCGCGACGCCGAGGCCAACGAAGGCGAGATGTCGGAACAGAACGGGCTGTCCGACCCCAACGCCATGCAGATGACGCAGAACGATCTGCAGGCGATGATGGACCGCATTCAGGAACTGATGGAACAGGGCCGCATGGCCGAAGCCCAGCAGGCGCTGCAGGAATTGCAGCAGATGATGGAAAACATGCGCGTGACGCAAGGCCAGGGCCAGGGTCCGCAATCCGAAGGCGAACGCGCGATGGAAGGGCTTGCCGAAACCCTGCGCGATCAGCAGGGGCTGTCGGATCAGGCATTCCGTGATCTGCAGGAACGGTTTGACCCCAACGCCAATCGCGGCCAGCAGCAGGGCCAGAGGCAACGGGGCCAGCAAGGTCAGCAAGGTCAGCAAGGTCAGCAAGGTCAGCAGGGGCAGCAGGGACAGCAAGGTCAGCAAGGGCAGCAGGGCCAGCAGGGTCAGAAGCCGGGCGAAGGTCAGGGCGAAGGTCAGGGCCAGCAGCAAGCCCGCCCGGGCGAGGGACAGGCTGAAGGCGAAGGCGAGGGTCAGGGTGAAGGCGAAGGCGAGGGCGAGGGCCAGGACGGCGATCTGGCAGGCAGCCTTCAGGACCGCCAGCAGGCGTTGCGCGACGAATTGAACCGCCAGCGCGGCGGGCTGCCCAATGACGGGTCCGAGGCCGGACGCGCCGCGCGCGATGCGCTGGAACGCGCCGACCGCGCCATGGAAGGTGCCGAACAGGCGTTGCGCCAGGATGATCTGGCCGAAGCGATCGACCGACAGGGCGAGGCGATGGACGCCCTGCGCGAGGGCATCCGCAACCTTGGCCAGGCGATGGCCGAGGCGCAGCGCGGCCAGCCCGGGCAGGACGGTCAGGCCATGGGCGATCCGCAGGGCCAGACGCGCGATCCGCTGGGCCGCCGCCCGGGCTCGAACGGCCGCGAAACCGGCACGGATGAAAGCTTGTTGCAGGGCGAGGATGTGTATCGCCGCGCACAGGACCTGCTGGACCAGATCCGCCGCCGGTCAGGCGAATCCGAACGCCCCGAGATTGAACGCGATTATCTGCAGCGGTTGCTGGACCGGTTCTGACCGGTTACGCCGACGCGGCTATTTCGCCAAGCCATCTTGCCCGCAACCCGTCAGTTGGCTGGCTTGTCTGCCGGGGCGTTTCCGGTTGCTGGTCCGGGGTCCACGGCTTTGGTCGCTGCGGCATCCAGCGTGGTCAACAGCGTCAGGGCCTGACGGTCCAGCCACCCGCGCAGTCCATCCACCTTTGCGACATAGGCCGCCAGCGGTCCGGCCAGACCGGGCAGCATGACGGCAACCCGGGGTGCCTGGACATAAAGCATGATCAGCGCTGCGGTCACCACGAACGGGATCGTGAACCCGCGCAGGAACCCGGCCCGCTGCGCCGTGTCGGTCGTAGTGGTCCGCGACTGCGGCGCGCCCGGCATGTCGTGATCCGCAGCTTCGGCGGGGCGGCGGTCACTGCCGACGCGCAGAGTGGAATTGATTTCCTCGACATCGGGCAGCAATTCGCGGCGCAGCGAAGGCGTTGCCGCAGCGATGACCGCAGCAACGGCCACTGATGCCGTGGCCGAAACTGATGCTGGCGTTGGTGGCAGCGGCGCGGCCGTATCGGTGGCCGGGGATGATGCTGGCGCGGACGCGCCGGCGCCAGCTCGGATGCCCGGGCGCGCCGGCAAGGTGGGCTCTGCCGAAACCGCGGCTTTGTCGATCCCGCGCAACAGCGCCAGACGCGACCGGGTTTCGCGAATGCGGCGGGCTGTTTCGTCTTCAGCCGGGGGGACAAGGCCCAGTTCGGTCTGGGTTTCCAGAGGCGCGGCGCGGGCTGCCTCGCCGGCACGCACCCGCGCTTCACGCGCCGCCTCTTCGCGCAGCATGTCGGCCACGGCCGGGTCCAGTTGCCGGCGCAGCGCCGATGACCGCAGCGGCGGGGCTTCGTCGTCTTCGTAACCGTCATACGAACTATTCGCGGGGGTGGAGGCCGTCGTCACCGGGGACCCGACAGGTTCGGGCATGTCCGGACCCGCCGCAGGACTGGCAGCCGCAGGACTGGATTCCTGTGCACGTTTGCCATCCGGCGCGGGGTCAGGAATAGTCTCTGGCTCGGGACCAGAGACGGAACCAGAGACTGAACCAGCGACACTATCCGGATCAGCGGCAATTTCTGCATCGAGGTCGGGCCAGCCTTGGGCCACGGGATTTTCGCCCAGATCCTCGGCGGCTTCGGGGTCCTGTCCGGCAGGCCGCTGAAACCACGTCACGCCGCAATTCGAACATTGGACGTCGCGCCCCTCGGTGGGGATCACCGCTTCGGGTACTTCGTATTGCGCCCCGCAATTCGGACAGATCAACCGCATACCGCCCCCTTGGCCCCTTGGTCAGGAGCCCCGTTTTTCCCCAGCACGCGCCGCGCACGCGACAATCGCCCCGCGCCCCGCCAGATGCGCGTGCCGCATCTGCAGAATCATTTAACGACCCGGTGCAAAAGTGCAAAGCCCATTGCGTCGCGGACCCGCGGTGTTGCCGTCAGGCGGCATTCTGCGCAACAGGTTCGTCGGTGATAGTGGTTAACCTGGACGCATTCTGAACGTGAACGCCCGTATCTGTGCTAGCACGTCACGATCGCCCTTCCCCGCGGCCCGGGTTCAGGACCAACAACGAACCACGGTTCGCCTGTGCAGGGCCGGTGCCGCGCAGTCTGCGGTCGATCAGGGGTCGGATGCTGCGGGAAAAATGGCTGGGGTACTAGGATTCGAACCTAGGAATGTCGGTACCAAAAACCGATGCCTTACCACTTGGCGATACCCCAACTGCCGGCGGTCTCTAATCAAACCCATGACCCGGTGCAAGCCCGAAAACGCCGGATAGCCCAGACCTGCCAAACATCGGACTGCGCAAGGCGGGGTTTTTCGGCAATCCTGGGTTGCGAAAAGGCCGCATCAAGGTCGCGTTCTGTCCGGGCACATCCCGACGGCCACGCGGGATCGGAACCGGTCCCGGTCCCTCAACACTCAGTCGCGGATTTCAGCCGCCCGCACGCCCCAGACGGCTGATTTGGGCGCCCAGCCCCGGTATCCGCCTGCAATCATCCGGCACCATCCGGGCGTGCATTCTTCCAGCCGGGCGATCACGCCGGTTTCAAGGCGGGCCACCACGGGCGCGTCGTCAGAAGCACGGTTGCGCAGGTCCAGCATGTCGTGGTCCACGATCACCGTGCGGGTGCCGGACAACAGGGCGTAATGCACCCAGCCGCCTTCGCCATCGCGATCCCGAATGCGCCGCCAATGGCCATATTCCGCAATGATTTCAACTGGTAGGCCGTTCTGGCGGTAAATCCAGTCGATCCGGTGGGTGGTGGACGGCCCGCGCCGGGCAAAGACCGTGGTGCTTTTGATAGAGACGAAGCGCGGCAGGGGCAGGGTGGTGACCGGTCCCTTGGTGATCGGGTCTGCGACCATCGCGGGGTCGGTCGGGGCGACCGCTGCAACCGTATCCGCCACCACCGGGGCCACCACCGCGGCCACAACCGGGGCCACGACTGGGTCCGCAGCGCGCGACGGCGCGGCATAGGATCCGGCGGATGTCATGACCAACGTGGCCACAACCAGCCGCGCCGCCAGCGAAGGATGTCTTGTCATCGGAACCTGCACGATTTTCTGCCGCAACTTCAGCCCATTTTCCGCCCGCGGGTTCTTGTGCCCCGGGTCGTGTTTCGGGCACTGTGCCAGTAACAGACCAGCAAGGAAAGCGGGGGAAAGACCGACATGCCAACTCAGCGCCTGAGTGTTGTCGTTACGCGACGGTTGCCCGAGGCCGTGGAGACGCGGATGACGGAATTATTCAACCTGCGGCTGCGTGATGATGACCGCCCGATGACCCGGGCCGAACTGGTCGCCGCCATGCAAGAGGCCGACGTGCTGGTGCCGACCGTCACGGATGAAATCGACGCCGGTCTGATCGGGCAGGCGGGGCCAAAGCTGCGTCTGATCGCCAGCTACGGGGCGGGGGTCGATCACATCGACGTCGAAACCGCGCGACGGCGCGGCATTCTGGTGTCGAACACGCCGGGTGTGCTGACGGATGATACCGCTGACATGACGCTGGCGCTGATGCTGGCTGTGACGCGCCGCCTGCCCGAAGGCATGGCGATGATGCAGTCGGGGCAATGGCAAGGCTGGTCGCCCACGGCATTGTTGGGCGGGCGGCTGGCCGGGCGCCGGTTGGGCATTCTGGGCATGGGCCGGATCGGGCAGGCGGTGGCGCTGCGCGCGCGGGCCTTTGGGTTGCAGGTGCATTACCACAACCGCCGCCGCCTGCGCCCGGAGATCGAAGCGGCTGTCGAGGCGACATATTGGGAAAGCCTCGACCAGATGGTGTCGCGGATGGATATCCTTTCGGTGAACTGTCCGCATACGCCCTCTACCTTTCATCTGATGAATGCGCGGCGGCTGGCGTTGATGAAAAAAGAGGCGGTGATCGTGAACACCTCGCGCGGCGAGGTGATCGACGAAAATGCTCTCTCCCGGATGCTGCGGGCGGGTGATCTGGCGGGGGCGGGGCTGGATGTCTACGAACATGGCACCGGGGTGAACCCCGACCTGTTGGGCCTGCCCAATGTCGTGCTGTTGCCGCACATGGGGTCGGCGACCACGGCGGGCCGGCTGGAAATGGGCGAAAAGGTGATCCTGAACATCAAGACCTTCGCCGACGGCCACCGCCCGCCGGATCAGGTGGTTCCGGCAATGCTGTAGGGCTACACCCGCCTCTAGGAGTGACCAGAATGCGACATTGCAGGCAGGGCAAGTTCGTGGCGCTGGTAACGGCGCTGGTAACGGCGCTTGTGATGGCGATGGCGATGGCGCTGCCTGGAATGGCGCAACAATCTGCGGACACCCTCGCACCCGAAGCCGCCGGAACAGGCGTGCAGGCCGGATCGGCCCGGGTCGCCGATGCGCAGGCGGCCAAGACGGCGGGGCGCCCTGTCACCGCGCAGGACTGGATGATCGTCGCCGCGCATCCGCTGGCCACCGAAGCCGGAGCCGAAGTGCTGGCGGCGGGTGGTACGGCGGCGGATGCGTTTGTCGCGGTGCAGGCGGTGCTGGGGCTGGTGGAACCGCAATCCTCGGGGCTGGGCGGTGGCGGGTTTCTGGTCTGGCATGACGCGGCCACAGGGGCGATAACCACGCTGGACGGGCGCGAAACCGCGCCGCAGAGCGCCACGCCGAAACTGTTTCTTGGCCCAGACGGCCAACCGATGAAATTCTTTGACGCGGTGGTGGGCGGGCGGTCCGTCGGCGTGCCCGGCACGCCGGCGCTGATGGCCGACGCGCACCGCCGCTGGGGTCGCAGCGCATGGCCCGACCTGTTGGACCCCGCGATCCGGCTGGCCGAGGCTGGCTTTGCCGTGTCGCCGCGTCTGGCGACGCTTGTCGCGGGCGATGCGGAACGGCTGGCGCGGCATCCGGCGACCGCCGCGTATTTCCTGCCCGCAGGACAGCCGCTGCGCGCGGGCGACACGCTGCGCAACCCCGCCTATGCAGATACGTTGCGCCAGCTGGCCGGGAAGGGCGCGGCGGCGTTTTACGCTACGGGC
>JBBRCF010000022.1:0-36085 GCA_038205135.1 Rhodobacterales bacterium | reverse complement strand
CAGCGGGCATCAGCATCACTGGCAGGCCCACCAGCGCAATCAGCGTCCATTGCCAATCGACACTTATCGCCACCCCCATCAGGATCACCAAGGCAACCAGATCGCGGCCCGCGCCGGTGATGATGGCGGTCCAGACCTCGTTCACCGCGCCCACGTCGGCCTGCACCCGCTGGATCAGAAACCCCGGCGGATGGGTCTGGTGGAACGTGCCGTCCAGCGTCATCAGGTGGTCCAGCAGATCGGTGCGCAGGTGGGCGGCGGTGCGCTGCGACACGATCGCCAGCACGTATTTCTGCGCGATGGACGCGGCGGCGCGCACCAGAAACACCCCCAGAATCGCGCCGCCGACCCAACCCAATGCGCCGCCATTGCCGGCAAGGAACACATCGTCGAACATTGGCCGCATCATGTAGGACAGCGCGCCCAGCATCGACCCTTCTGCGGCCATGAACAGGACCGCCAGAACCAGCAGCGCGATGTGGTGTGACAGATAGTTCCGCCAGACCCAGCCCAGCAGGGCGCGACTTTTGTCGGGGTCGGGGTCGGGGGCTGCGGTCTGCGCGGGGGTGCGCGCGGGTGCGGGGGTATCATCCATGCGCGCCGTTCTATGCCGCGCGGCGAAAGGCGGCAAGCGGGGTCTGCGCCGCGCGCCGTGGCTGTGTCATAACGCCGGTTTCTACCGGATTGTGCCGGCCGCCGCGACGTGCTGCCCGCATGGCCTGCGCAGCGTTATTCCTTGCACAGCATGCCATCGCGACGCCGCCCCCGGTTGACCCTGCCACGCTGGGGAATACAGTCATGCTGCAAATGACAGGAGTTGCCCGATGACCCGTACCCATGGCCGCGAATATCTGGCCATCCCCGGCCCGTCCGTGATGCCCGATGCCGTTCTGAACGCCATGCATCGGCCCGCGCCCAACATCTACGCAGGCGAACTGGTCGAAATGGCCTATTCGCTGGTGCCCGACCTGCGGAGCGTCGCGCGCACCGCGCAGCACGTCGCGGTCTATATCGGCAACGGCCATGCGGCGTGGGAAGCGGCGCTGGCCAACACGGTGGCCCCGGGGCAGGCTGTGCTGGTGCCCGCGACAGGCCGGTTTGGGCATGGTTGGGCCGATCAGGCGCAGGGGCTGGGGATCCAGACCGACATCATCGATTTCGGCAAATCCGCGCCGATGGACCTGAACCGGGTCGAGGACGCGCTGCGGGCCGACACCGCGCATCGGCTGAAAGCGGTTCTGGTCACGCATGTCGATACCTCGACGTCGGTCCTGAACAATGTGCAGGGGGTGCGCGCGGTGCTGGATGCCGTGGGTCACCCCGCGCTGTTGATGGCCGATTGCATCGCATCGCTGGGCTGTGACCGGTTCGAGATGGACGCTTGGGGCGTCGATGTCATGGTCGCCGCCAGCCAAAAGGGGCTGATGACGCCGCCGGGGCTTGGTCTGGTGTTTTTCAGCGACAAGGCGGTGGCGGTCCGCGCAAAAATGCCGGTTGTCAGCCGTTACTGGGACTGGACGCCGCGTGCCAACCCGACACAGTTCCACATGTTTTCCGGCGGCACGGCCCCCACGCATCACATCTATGGCTTGCGCGCCGCGCTGGACATGATGATGGCCGAGGGGATGGAAGCGATCTGGGACCGTCACGACCGGCTGGCCCGCGCGATCTGGGCCGCCGTAGCCGCATGGGGGCAGGGCGGCAGCTTGCGTTGCAATATCGAGGACCCGGCGCTGCGGTCCCGCGCCGTCACCGCGCTGCGGATGAACGCGCCCGATGCAACACGGTTGCGCGAATGGACCGAAGCCGAGGCGGGCCTGACATTGGGCATCGGGTTGGGCATGGCGGAACCCGGCAGCCCGGAAAGCCACGGATTTTTCCGCATCGGCCACATGGGGCATCTGAACCCGCATATGGTGCTGGGGATGCTGGGGTCGATCGAGGCGGGATTTGTCGCGCTGAACATCGACCATGGGCCGGGGGCGCTGTCGGCGGCGGCTCGTGTCATCGCGGCGTGAAACGGCGGGGTGGGGCAACGCCGCATCCCACCTGCGGGATTACATCCCGTTCTTGGCCAGCCACGCGTTCATGAAGGCGATCTCGGCCTCTTGGGCGGCGATGATGGCCTCGGCAAAGGGGCGCAGTTCCGGGTCGGTGCCGAATTCCAGCACGATACGCGCCATATCGACGGCGCCCTGGTGATGCGGGATCATGCCGCGCACGAAATCCACATCGGCCTTGCCGGTGAATTCGATCGCCATGTCGCGATGCATGGCATCATTCACCGCCACAAAGGCCTTTGTCGATGGCGACGCATCGTCCGCCACCGCTTGACCCTTGTGGGCGGAATGATCAACTGTCTGGGCGGTGGCCGCCGTGGCGACGGGCAGAGTGCCCAGCGTCAGGATCAGGGAAAGGGTGGTCGCGCGCATCGGGCTCTCCTTATATCTAAGGATATCATACCGTCTGCGGCGGTGCCGGCCACTCACATCGCCGTGCAGACCCGCAATCCGGGTCCGCGGCCGGTCTTGGCGGGTCAGCCGCGCGCGGCTGCAACGGCCTCGGGCAGGGCAGCGGCCAGCGCGTCCATGTCAGCGGTCCGGCCGCAGGAAATGCGGATGCAGCGGTTCAGGGGCGCAACGCCCGGCATGCGGGCAAAGATGCCGCGCACGATCAGACCGTCCAGCACGCGGCGCGCAAACGCGCCATCGCCGCCGCAATCCACCGCGACGAAATTCGTCGCGGATGGCAACGCGTGCAGACCCGCCGCCGCTGCAATCGCGCCGATGCGGGCGCGCGATGCCACGACTTCGGTCCGCACATGGTCGATCCAGCCCGGATCGCCCAGCGATGCCAGCGCCCCCGCCTGTGCGATGCGGCCCATGCCAAAGTGATTGCGAACCTTTTCGAACGCCCGGATCAGCGGCGCGGCACCCAGCGCATACCCCACCCGCGCGCCCGCCATGCCATGCCCCTTGGAAAACGTCCGCATCCGGATCACGCGCGGATCATCGATGGCGACCGGCGCTGCAGTGCCCGGCGGGGCCAGTTCGATATAGGCCTCGTCCAGCACCAAAATACAGCCGGGCGGCAACGTATCCAGCGCCGCCACCACATCCGCGCCCGTATGGCAGGTGCCCATCGGATTGTCGGGGTTGGCCAGATAGATCAGTTTCGCGTCCACGGCGGCGGCGCGGGCGATCAGGGCGGCCAGATCCTCGCGGTCGTCACGATAAGGCACCTTGTGCAACGCTGCGCCAAATCCCGCGACATGGTAATTAAAGGTCGGATAGGCGCCGTCGGACGTGACCACCGCATCGCCCGGCCCGGCGATCAGCCGCACCAGATAGCCCAACAGCCCGTCGATGCCTTCGCCGACCACCACGTTTGCGATCCCCACCCCATGATGCGACGCCAGCGCCGAGCGCAGGTCATGGCTTTCCGGGTCGCCATACATCCACACGTCCCGCGCGGCGTGTTCCATGGCGGCAATGGCGGCGGGCGCCGGGCCGAACACGCTTTCATTCGCGCCGATCCGGGCGGCAAAGGCGGCGCCGCGCGCGCGTTCCTGCGCTTCGGGGCCGACGAAGGGCACGGTTTCGGGCAGGGTCAGGGCAAGGGGCGTCAGGCGGGGATGTGTCATTGCCCGAGATAACCGGATCAGGCGCGGCCCGGCAAGAGGGTTGGCTGCAGGTCCCGACGCCACGTTCCCTCTTTCCGCAACGCCGCATGCAGGGCAGTCTGCCGCAAGACCAAGGGAGGACACCATGACCGCATCCGCGCCGCAGCCCGCCATCCACGCCAGAACGCCGGACCCGGCCGATATCGCGGCGCGGGTGTCCGTGACGATCACGGATCACATCGCCCATGTCCGGCTGACGCGGCCCGACAAGATGAACGCGGTGGACCCGGCGATGGCCGAGGCGGTCGTGGCGGCAGGGCAGTCGCTGAAAGATACAAACGTGCGCGCGGTGGTGATCTCTGGTGACGGCAAGGGGTTCTGCGCAGGGCTCGATGTGGCAAGTTTTGCCGCCTTTGCCGCTGGATCGCCCGAAGCGCGCATCCTGCCGCGCACCCATCACGACGCCAACCTGATGCAAGAGGTCTGTCTGGTCTGGCGCCGCGTGCCGGTGCCGGTGATCGCCGCGCTGCATGGCGTGGCTTACGGCGCGGGGCTGCAACTGGCCTTGGGGGCCGATATTCGCATCGCGCATCCCGAAACCCGGCTGGCGATCATGGAGATGAAATGGGGTCTGGTGCCTGACATGGGTGGCATGGTCGTGCTGCCGGGGCTGGTGCGGTCGGATGTGCTGCGGCGGATGACCTACACCGCCGCACAGATCACAGGCGCACAGGCGCAGGCGCTGGGGTTGGTCACGGACTTGGCCGACGATCCGCTGGCGGCCGCCATGGCCTTGGCGGGCCAGATCGCGGGCCGGTCGCCGTCGGCGATCCGCGCGGCAAAGCGGTTGATCGCACTGGCGGAATCGGGCGCATCCCGCGCGGATGTGCTGATGGCCGAAAGCGTGGAACAAGCCGCGCTGATCGGCCGTCCGCATCAGATGGAACAGATCGCCGCCAACCTGGCTGGCCGCGTGCCGCTGTTTCGGGGCTGACCTTCGATGTCGCAAACGGGCGTGACAGTCCGCCGGTGCGTCATTAGCCCGTTGCCATGACCATGACCGCCACACATCCCGCTGATCGCACGCTGTTGGGCATCGCCCTGATGGTGGCGTTCTGCATCACCGCGCCGCTGATCGACGTTGCGTCGAAACTGGCCACGCAGACCATCCCGGTGGGCCAGATCACGCTGGCGCGTTTTCTGGTGCAGGGCGCGTTGATGGCCCCGTTGTGCCTGGCGCTGGGGCATGGCCTGCGCCGGCCGTCCGGCACGCTGCGTCCGCTGATCTGGCGGGCGGTGTTTCTGATCCTGTCCACCTATACCTTTGTCGGCGCGGTGCGGTTCATGCCGCTGGCCGATGCGTTGGCCATCGCATTCGTCGAGCCGTTCGTGATCCTGCTGATCGCGCGGTTCTGGCTTAAGGAACCCGTCGGTCCGCGCCGTCTGGCCGCCGTGGCCGTGGGGTTCGGCGGGGCGCTTTTGGTGATCCAGCCGTCCTTTGCCCGATTCGGACTGGTGGCACTGCTGCCGCTGTGCACCGCGGTGACATTTGCGCTGTACATGCTGTCCACCCGCAGCCTGTCGCGGCTGATGGACCCGGTTCCGATGCAGTTTCATACCTCTGTGGTTGCCGCCGTGATCTGTCTGCCGATCCTGCTGGTGACGGATGCGTTCGCGGTGCCGACGCTGACCATCGTGCAACCCGTGGGCCTTGCCTGGGCGTGGCTGGCCGGTCTCGGTGCGGCGTCCGCCGTGGCGCATCTGTTCATGTCCTATGCGTTGAAATTCGCGCCGTCGCAGGTGCTGGCCCCGATCCATTACAGCGAGATCGTGATGGCCGTGACCTTTGGCTGGCTGGTGTTCAGCGATCTGCCGAATGCGCTCAGCTTTACCGGCATCGCCATCATCGTCGCGTCGGGATTGTATGTGTTTCACCGCGAACGTCTGGCAGAACGCCGCCTGCGCGCAGGGGCAGAGTGATCGGCATGCACGCACACCAAAGTTGCGCGGACCGCCCGCCCTGTCTAGCGTGGCAGCCATGACAAAAGACCAACCTTTGCTGGGCATCCTGCTGATGCTGGGATTTTGCGTGCTCGCCCCGTTCGGTGACGCGCTGGCCAAGCTGTTGGGCGAACGTGTGCCGCTGGGGTTGGCGGTGTTCGTCCGTTTCGCGGTGCAGGCGGTCATTCTGGTGCCGGTGGTCTGGGCTGGCGGGCGGGTCTGGCGGATGCGGGGCCGGGTGTTGGGCATCGTGGTGGCGCGCACCGTTCTGCATGTGGTCGGGATCGGGCTGATGTTCACCGCGCTGCAATACCTGCCGCTGGCGGATGCGGTGGCGATCCTTTTTGTCATGCCGTTCCTGATGCTGGGATTGGGGTATTTCCTGCTGCACGAAGAGGTAGGCCCGCGACGTCTGTGGGCGGCGGCGGCCGGGTTTGTGGGCACGCTGCTGGTCGTGCAGCCATCCTTTGCCGCCGTCGGCTGGCCGGCGCTGCTGCCTTTGGGTGTGGCGGTGAATTTTGCCTTTTTCATGCTGCTGACCCGCCAGATCGCCAAGGAAACCGACCCGGTCGGCATGCAGATGGTGTCGGGCTGGATCGCGGTGGCGCTGCTGGCGCCCCTGATGATCTGGGGGGCCGCGCAGGGGGTGCCGGTGTTTGCGGTTCCGGTGGTGTCGGCCGAAAACTGGGGTTTGCTGCTGACGATCGGCCTTGTGGGCAGCGTCAGCCATCTGCTGATGGTTTGGTCGCTGCGCTATGCGCCGGCGGCGACGCTGGCACCGATGCAATATCTGGAAATCCCGGTGGCCGTCGCGATCGGCTGGGCCATATGGCGCGACCTGCCGAATGGGCTGGCCGTGCTGGGCATCGCCGTCACCATCGCGGCCGGGCTTTACATCATCTTGCAGGAACGGGCCACGGTACGGGCGGCGCGTCAGAAACTGGTGCAGCCGGCCAATGGTCTGGTGCCACCAACAGCGCCGCCGTAACCAGCGTCAGCGTCTTTCGCGGCAGAATGATCAGCATCCGCGGGGCGTCAAACGTCAGGGCCACCGGTCCGAGGGCGCGGTTTGACGTGCCGACCCGGCCATCCGGCGCAAAGCGCAGCCCGGCGATGGGCCATTCCAGCCCCTGCGACGTGCCGGTCACCGGACCCATCGGATACAGCGACACCAGCGTGTCGGGCATCAGGTCAAGGGTCAGCGCGGGCGGGCACAAGAACGCTATCTGACCCGGCGCCAACACGATGCAGCGCTGTGCGGGATAACGCACCAGCGTGGTCAGCGCCGCCAGCTGATGGTCCATCCGGTCGCCGGTGAAACCCACCGCCAAAATCAGCGGCGTGCGCAGCCGTTGCAGGCATTTTTCGAAATCCGTGCTGTCCTGTTCGGTGACCACATGCACCGTCACCGGGTCCAGCTGCGCGCGCGTGGCATCGGGCAGGCTGTCCATGTCGCCGATCACCGCGCGCGGCACCGCACCCGCCGCAAGCGCCGCCACCGCGCCGCCATCGGCCGCGACCACCACCGGCGCCAACCTGCGCGCTGCAGCGATTGTCGCCAGATCGGCGTCACCGCTGCCAATCAGCGTGATTGGACCGATATCGTCAACAATCATGTAAATTTTCCCTTGATTGCTGACCAGCTTTAAGACGAACCACAATATGAACACGAAATGATACGGTAAATATCGAAGATTCGTTCCGCTTTCGACGTGGGATGTATGGTAAATCATTAAGTCGAACAGGACACCAATCGTGTGTGCGGCAGGTGTCAGCAAGGAAAGCAAGGTGTGATGGTGACCACGAACAAGGTTCTGACGGTGTCGTATGGCACCTTCTCGTGCACCCTGGAAGGGTTTGACGATTCTTTCGAGACGATGAAGGCTATCGCCGAATACTTTCGTGATCTTGCGGCAGATGATCGGTATTTCGGGGCCGAACCGCCGACGCCGGATGCCGACATGTTGGCCCGGATTGCAGAACGTGAAACTGCCCGGCGGGTCGATGCGCGCATGGACCGCGACCGGATCGTGCTGCGGGCCACATCCTTGGGCGCTGCGGCAGTGGCCGCTGCAATCCAGCCCGATGTGGCACCTGCGGATGTGAACTTTGCCGATCCGACCACGCGCGACGCCGCTGTTGGCGGGGCGATGGCCGAAACCACCCATGCGGCGTCTGCGCGTGTCGACACGGTCACCATTGCCCAGGGAACCCCTAAGAAGACACCTGTTGCGAATGATCTGTACCCTGCATCCAAGGCACAGAATGGAATTGTGACCGATGTCCCGCAGACGGTCGCCACGGCACCTGTTGTGCCTGATCCCGCATCGGTCGCCGCGAAACTGAACCGGATCCGTGCCGTCGTTTCGCGTGTGCGCGATATCGCCCCGCAATCTGTGGTCATTGCCAACCCGCCGGCGTCGGAAACTGTGGCAGAACAAACGACCGATCCGGTTCCGGATCACGTTGTTGACGCCGATGCCGACGCGTTCGGCATTGCGCAGGCTGTGGTCGTGGCATCGGAACCGGTCAAGGTCATGTCGGCCAGTGACAATAACGCATTGACCGACGATGAACATGCCGATGTGACGGTGAATGGCCCGACCTTGGCCGTTGCCCCGGGCGTCGCAACGGCAACCGCGCGTGAAATCAAACATGAAACGGATGAATACGCGTTTGCGGTGATGGATGACGTGATGGCGGGCATTCTGGTTTATCCGGATGCAGAAACGCCTGTCGATGCCATGATGCTGGTCGCTGATCCGACCGCTGACGTCGCCGAAGGCTTCTTGCAGGTCGATCTTGAACAGCCCGATTTTTCGCCCGTGGAGCCGCAGGTTTTTGCCCTCGCCACGGATGACACCGATGCCCGCGATCTGGCAGCAGACCACAAGGACGTGGCAGCAGGCGATGGCGCAATAGATGTTGCAGACGTTCTGGACCTTTATGACAGCGAGTTCATCGAAGACGATGACATCGGCTATGACGACGCTGAACCTGTGATTGATGCGCCAGCGATCGCCGGTGCCGCAACGTCCGGCATGGCGGATGACGAAACCGCATACACGACGCGCGCGCCCACCCGCCATGAGGTCTGGAACGCCGACCAGGCGCATGGGTTTGCGGCTGACGGTTTTGCGGCAGATGATGCGGACGACGATTTGGCCGTCGAAACTGCGGACGACGACAGTGCAGACGCGCGCATTGCCGACAGGATGGCGCGCGAAGCCGTGACCGTCGAAGCTGTGGCCACCGAAATTGTGGCCACCGGAATTGTGGCAATCGAAACGATCACGAGCGGCCCGGCGGCTGATGACGTGTCGCAGGTCGACCCCGCTGCGGCGTCCGATGATGGTCTGGATCTCATCCTGGCCCGTCTGCAGGCGAAAGCGGCCCGGCGCGCCGATGGATTGGTGGCAGAGCCTGTCGCCGCACCCGCCGCCCCGCCGGAAATGGCGGCGGTGATACCGCCTGCAGCGCTGACGACCGAAACGGAACCCAAAGCCGCTGTGACTGTAGCTTCTGCGGTGCCTCCGCTGCGGGCCCGCGTGATGAAGATGAAACGTGCGGATTTCCAGGCCGCAATCGCCCGCGGTCTGATCGAGGAAACTCCGGACGACCAGACACCTGATACGCGCACGGCGGCCGTGGTATCGGCCCCCGTCAGTGCTCGTTCGGCCGTTCCGCCGCGCAGCTCGGCCCTGTCCCGCGACGCAGAGGCCGATCTGGCGCGGGAGCTGGCCGAGGTCGAGGCCGAACTGGGCGGTTCTGCCGGGCAGGGCGGGCTGATCCCGTTCGACGCGCTGGATGACGACGCGCTGGATGACGACGCGCTGGATGACGACGCGCTGGATGACGATCTGGAACTGGATGCAGACTGGGTCGCCGACGCGGACACAACGCAATCGCTGTTTGCGGACGAAGACGAGAACGAGGACGAGGACGACCGCGAAATCATGGGCGGCGCCCGTGATGATGACGAAGAGGATGACGAAGACATCCTCGCGGGGGATACCCGGTCCGCGGTCATGGCTGCGGTTGCTGCCGCCGCTGCTGCCGAGGCCGAGGCCGCCGCAGCGGTGATCCCGGCCGCGCCCGCCAACGGTTTGCGCGCCACCCGTCGAGACGAAACCGCCCCCGCCGACCGTGCCACGTCCGAAGATCAGGACGATGATTTGGACGATGACATGCTGCCGCGCGGCATGGCGGGGCAACGGCTGGCCGAAGCCAATGCCGACCGCGACGTGATGCGGTTGATGGCCAAGACCATCTCGGAAATGGACGAACCGGAAAACACCCATCGCCGCAGCGCCATCGCCCATCTGCGGGCCGCTGTCGCCGCGACAAAGGCGGAAAAGAAGGAAGGCGGCGTGTTGAAGGCCGCAACCGAGGTCGCGCCGTATCGCGAAGATCTGGCGTCGGTGGTGCGTCCGCGCCGTCCGGTTGCCGAAGGTTCCAGCATGACGCCCCGGCCGGCCGACCCGCGCCCGGCCCCGCTGCGGTTGGTGGCGGAACAACGCGTTGATCTGCCCGCGCAGTCGTCCGGGTCCACAGGCCAATCCGTCACGGTTCGGCCGCGGCGGATTACGGTTGCCGACGCGGAGGCGCCGACGCGCCCCGCCGCAGCGTCCGGGCGAGATGCGGCTGATGCAACATTGCCGCGCACGGCGTCGCAGATGACCAATGCCGTCCCCTTGATCGAAGCGCCGGCAGGCGGTTTCGCCGAATTCGCCGATCAGGTCGGTGCGCAGTCGCTGTCGGATGTGCTGGAGGCGGCGGCGTCATATCTGGCCTTTGTCGAAGGCCAGGACGCGTTTTCGCGGCCGCAGCTGATGACCAAGGTGCGACAACTGAACGGTGTCGATTACAGTCGCGAAGACGGGCTGCGGTCGTTCGGGATGCTGCTGCGGGCGGGCAAGATCGAAAAACTGAAAGGCGGACGTTTCACCGTGTCTGACCGCATCGGTTTCCGCCCGGATGCACGCGCCGCGGGATAAACCGGCCATTTTGCAAGAATACCGGGGTGCGCGGCCAGATTGGCAGCGCACCCTGATTTTTTTCGGGGATCATGGTACCCGCGGCCGGATTCGAACCGGCATGGCCAAAGCCTGGGGATTTTAAGTCCCCTGTGTCTACCGTTCCACCACGCGGGCCTGCGGTGCTCTGCATGCCCGATCCCGCCGCGGATGAAAAGTGGTCAGCGTGTGGCGGTCAGGTCAGGTGCGGCCAGCGTGCCCAGATGCAGCAGGCCGGCATCACTCAGTCGGCAGGCCGCGCCGGCGGCCAGCAGGTCCACCAGCCGATCATCGCGGGCCATCAGGTCTGCCGGGCAGGCCATCCGTGTCGCGGCCATCGGACCCGTACGCAGCACGCCATGCGCCGGCGTATAGCCCCCCGCCAACCGGTTGCAGCCCACCTGCGCGAACAACCGCTGTTCCATGGCAAAACCGATCTCGGCCCGGTCCGGCAACGCGTCGGGGCCAAGCGTCAGGACGCGCCATCGCCCCTCCAGGGTTGCGGGTGTGCAATCTGCGGCGCCGGCGGGCACCGCCAGCAGCGCTCACAGCGTGGCCGTCAGCCCGCGTTGCAGCCTGTTGCCTGACATGGTGCCGGTCCCCTTGTGGTTTTGCGGTTTACAGGTCCTTGCCGCGCAGTTTTTCCAGTAGCTTGCGTTCCGGCATCCAGCGGTTCAGGCGCAGCGCGGATTCAAGCGTCGCGCGCCCCTCGGCTTCGCGACCCAGACCCAGCAGCGTCAGCCCGCGTCCGGATAGGGCCGCAACGTGGCGCGGGTCCAACGCCAGCGCCCGATCCAGCCCCGTCAGTGCATTTGCGAAATCGCCCGCCTGAAAGGCGACAAAGGCGCGCTGGTTCCACCCCTCGGCCCAGTCGGGACAATACACCGTCAGCCCGTCCAGCACCTTGGCCGCCAACAGCAATTCGCCGCGCTGCATCAGGCCCACGCCCCGGTCCAGCATCGCGCCGGCGGTTTCATCGGGCGCTTTGGTCCACAGCGACCACAACGCATTCATGTGTCCGCGCGCGGTGGTTTCGTCCTGCGCGGTTTGCAACTGCGCCAGCAGCCGTTCTTCGGCCAGCCGGATGTCCGGCGCGGCGGGGCAGGTGTCAGCCAGCGCGGGCGCGGTTGTCAGCAGCAGAAAGGCGATCACATTGCGCATGATCGAAACATGGCACGCCTTGCGCACAGGTCAAGCGGGGGATTGACGGCGGGCGGGTTGCCGGGACAGGTTGCCGCCATGCTACCCATTCGCGATCACAACCCGTCCCGCCACACGCCCTATGTGACTTGGGTGCTGATTGCCGTGAACATCGGCATATTTCTGTCCTATTGGCCGCTGTTTCAGGACGAGGCGGCGCTGAACGCGTTTTTCAATCAATGGGCGCTGTTTCCGGCCTCGGTCACCGGAGATGGCGCCGTTGGCGGATTAATAACGTCGATGTTCCTGCATGGCAGCTTGATGCATCTGGCGGGCAACATGTTGTTCCTGTGGATATTTGGCGACAATCTGGAAGACGAGATGGGGCATCTGGGTTTTCTGTTGTTCTATCTGGCCACGGGGGTCGCTGCCGGATTGACCCATGTGATGGCCGACCCGGGATCCGAAATTCCGACCGTCGGAGCGTCCGGCGCGATTGCGGGCGTGATGGGGGGATACCTGTTGCTGTTTCCCCGCGCAAAGGTCGATATCCTTTTGATCCTGATCATCTTTTTCCGGATTTTTCCGGTGCCGGCCTGGGTGATGCTGGGCGTATGGTTCGGACTGCAATTGGTCGGCGGGTTCGGCGCGCAGACTGAAACCGACGGTGTGGCCTATTGGGCGCATGCGGGCGGGTTCGTCGCGGGGGTCATTCTGGCGCTGCCGACATTCCTGCGGCTGGGCGGGACGGGGTTCTGGTCCCGCACGCAAGGTCACCCGCCCAACCCGGCCGCGACCTATCCGGCCGTCATGACCGGGGTGCCGCGCGCCGGGCATCGCCGCAACTGATCGTTGCCCAAGGTCGCGCAGTCAGGCCGCGCGGTCAGGTCGCGCCATCAGGGGCGCGCGCGGACGATTTCGGCCAGACTTTTGAAGATGTCGCTGTTCGCGGCCACGATATCGCCGTGTTCGACCGGGTTGTGGCCTTCGCGGATCGGGCCGACCAGCCCGCCGGCCTCGGTCACCAGCAACAGGCCCGCCGCCAGATCCCAAGGCTGCAATTCGCGTTCCCAGAACCCGTCGTACCGCCCGGCCGCGACATAGGCGAGGTCCAGCGCCGCCGATCCCCAGCGCCGCACGCCGGCGCAGACCGGCATCAGCCGCGCCAGATCCTGCAGGGTCGCGGGCAAGGTGCGTTTGGCGGCAAAGGGAATGCCGGTCGCAAAGATCGATTCGATCATTCGGTTACGGCCTGACACGCGCAGGCGTTTGGAATCGTTCATCCAGGCGCCGGCGCCCTTTTCGGCGTAGAACATCTCGTCCTTGGCGGCGTCGAACACCACGCCCGCGACGATCTGGCCTTTGTGTTCCAGCGCGATCGACACCGCCCAATGCGGCAACCCGTGCAGGAAATTCGTGGTGCCATCCAGCGGATCGACGATCCAGCGCCGGGTCGGGTCAACGCCCGCGATTTCGGCGCTTTCTTCGGCGCACCAGCCATAGGTCGGGCGCGCGGCCATCAATTCGTCCTTCAGGATCTTTTCCGCCGCGATATCGGCGCGCGACACGAAATCGCCCGCGCCTTTCATCGACACCTGCAGGTTTTCGACCTCGCGGAAATCCTTGACAAGCGACCGTCCGGCCTTGCGTGCGGCCTTCAGCATGATGTTCAGATTGGCACTGCCCTGCATCGACGGGACTCCGGTTCTGGCGGTCGGGTGTAATGATCAGGCTGCGGCCTTACACCGGGGGCGCGCAGATGCCAAGCCGGTTGCCGCCGCCGGGGCGGGTCGTGCCGCGCATGGCGGTTGCCGGGCCCGAACCGGACGGCTACCACAGCGCGATGTGGGATGAAGGGGCGCGAGATGCACTGGGCAAGGGCAGCGGCGGTGTTGATCACGCTGGCGGGGTGCACGGAGCCCGTGCCGCCTGCGCCGCCGGATCAGGCGAAATTCCGTTCGGCCGGCGCGCCATTTGCATCATCGACCCGGTTCGATGCGGCGCGGATGGCGGGGGAATGGCGGCTGATCGCGGCTTTTGCGACCGCTGCCGGGAGTTTGCCCCCGGTGACGTTGCGGCTTGCGGTGGCCCCCGGCGGCATGGCGGTCACGCAGGGTGGGTGGATGCTGCCCCCCGGGTCCTATGCGGTCACCGGGCCGGGGCGGCTGGTTCGGGCCGATACCTCCGGGGTGCGGGGCCCGGAGGTCTGGGTGATCTGGGTCGATGACGATTTTCGCACTGCCGTGATGGGGTCGCCTGACGGGCGGCTGGCCTGGATCATGGACCGCGCCCGGATCAGCCCGGACCGGTTGCGCGCGGCGCGCGATATCCTGCAATGGCAGGGCTATGACATGACCCGTTTGCGCGTGATGGCCGACTGATGCGACACGATCGGGTCATGTGGCCAGCTCTTCCGCGCGTAAATGCGACACGATTTGTCGCGGCAGGGCAACAGGACGGCGCGCGACCATGGTTTTCTGCGTGTCACCGCAGGACAGGAGCCCGCCATGGCCTACACCGAGGATCAGACGCCCGACACACAGCCGCGCAAGGCTGCCGGACGCGGGGCAGGACGGTCCGGCGGGCGGGCTGGCCACGCGGCGCGGCGCGGCACGGCCGCGATCGAACAGATGTCCTGGCGGCTGCCCGTCAACCATGACCGCCCCACCGAACCGATGCCGCCCGAAGGTGTGCAGGCGATCCACAACGGTGCCATGCGCATTCTGGAAGATATCGGGATCGAGTTCCTGAACGAAGAGGCGATCGCGCTGTTCCGGCAGGCGGGCTGCACCGTATCGGGCACCAATGTACGGATGGGCCGCGAGTGGGTGCTGGAAATGCTGTCGCACGCGCCGGCGCAATTCGACATCATGCCACGCAATCCGGACCGCAAGATTACCCTTGGCGGCAAGCACATCCTGTTCGGCAATGTGTCGTCACCGCCGAATTACCATGATCTGGAAATTGGCCGCAAAGTGGCGGGGACGCGCCAACAGTGCCAGAACCTGTTGAAACTGACGCAGTATTTCAACTGCATCCATTTTGCTGGTGGCTATCCGGTCGAGCCCGTCGATGTGCATGCATCCGTGCGGCATCTGGACGTGCTGTTCGACAAGCTGACGATTTGCGACAAGGTGGTACATGCCTATTCCCTTGGCCGCGAGCGGGTCGAGGATGTCATGGAAATGGTCCGCATCGCGGGCGGGTTGACGCATGACGAATTCGACGCCCGCCCGCACATGTATACCAACATCAATTCCACCTCGCCGCTGAAACATGACCAGCCGATGATCGACGGCTGTCTGCGGCTGGCGCGGCGGGGGCAGGCGATTGTGGTCACGCCGTTCACGCTGGCGGGTGCGATGGCCCCGGTGACGATGGCGGGCGCGGTGACATTATCGGTGGCCGAGGCGCTATCCGCGATCGCGCTGTTCCAGTACGTCCGCCCCGGCATCCCCTGCATGATCGGCACCTTTACCTCGAACGTCGACATGAAATCCGGCGCACCCGCGTTCGGCACGCCCGAATACATGCGCGCCACCCAGATGACCGGGCAGATGGCGCGGTTTTACGGGTTGCCGATGCGGGCGTCGGGCGTCTGCGCGGCCAACGTGCCCGACGGGCAGGCAATGTGGGAAACGTCGAACAGCCTGTGGTCGGCGGTGCAATCGGGCACGCATATGGTCTATCACGCGGCCGGCTGGCTGGAGGGCGGGCTGATCGCGTCGCCAGAAAAATTCATCATGGATTGCGAGGTTATCCAGATGATCCAGCGCTATATGGAACCCGCGATCTGGGCGACTGAACCCGAGGATATCGCGATTGACGCGATCCGCGAAGTTGGACCGTCGGGGCATTATTTCGGCATCCAGCACACCCAAGACCGCTATCAGACCGCGTTCTATCAGCCCTTTGTCAGCGACTGGCGCAACTATGAGGCCTGGGAGGTGGCGGGGTCGGTCTGGACCCCCGAACGCGCGCACCGGGTGTTCAAGGACATCATCGCGGGGTTCGAGGAACCGCCGATGGATGTGGCGCGGCGCGAAGAACTTGCCGATTTCGTCGCCCGCCGCAAAGCCGAAGGCGGCGCACCCACGGATTTCTGACCTCTGGGGTAGCGCAAGGCGGGGTAATTTCCCGCCGATTTGAAACGTTGAGGCGCCGTTAACTGGCTGGGCCCATGGTGATGTTTTAACACGGCATCAGGGTGGACGGGGCAATAAATGCATGGCCTGATCAACTGCGCAATTCAGGATTTTGCGCGCGACAGCTATGGCGACGCGACCTGGGCCGCGATCGTGCGGCGGGCGGGGCTCGATTTCACGTCGTTCGAACCGATGCTGACCTATGACGACGGCCTGACCGAACAGATCCTTGCGGCGGTGGCGGCGGAACTGGGCCGCCGCCGGTCAGAGGTGCTGGAAGATATCGGGCATTACCTGATCACCCATGCCCGAGTCGCGCCGCTGCGGCGATTGCTGCGATTCGGCGGGGTGGATTTCGTGGATTTCCTGCACACACTGGATGATCTGCCCGATTGGGCGCGGATGGCGGTGGATGATCTGGTGCTGCCCGGCATCGCGTTGCACAGCGACGGTCCCGATGAATACCGGCTGGTGCTGACCGGGGCGCCGCGCGGGTCCGGCCACGCGGTGGTCGGCATGTTGCGGGCGATGGCGGATGATTATGGGGCGCTGGTGCTGCTGGACTACACCGCGTCGCAGGACGGGATTGAAACGGTGGGCATCCGACTTCTGGATGCCGCCCATGCCGAAGGACGCCGGTTCAGCCTCGCGGGCGGGGTCTGACCCATGACCATGGCTTATAGCGATCTGCTTGGACGGCAGGTGCTGGATGAACTCTGCCCTCTGCATGTCGAATTGGGCCCCGATGGTGTGGTGCGGCATGCCGGGCCGACATTTGCCCGACTGGTGCCCGCGCCGCTGGGGCGTCGGTTTTCCGATATGATCGCCGTGCAACGCCCGCGTGCGGCACCGGACATGGCCGCCCTGCGGCGGCTGGCCGGGGTCAAGCTGCACCTTGCGCTGCACGCCCCCCCCAAGACCAGCCTGAAGGGCGTGCTGGTGCCGTTGCCCGACGGGGGGGCGGTGGTCAACCTGTCCTTCGGAATTTCGGTGGTGGATGCGGTGCGCGATTTCGCACTGACGGCCGCGGATTTCGCCGCGACCGATCTGGCGATCGAAATGCTGTACCTGATCGAAGCAAAATCCGCCGCCATGGCAGCGAGCCGCCATCTGAACCAGCGCTTGCAGGGTGCCAAGATCGCCGCCGAGGAACAGGCCTACTCCGATGCGTTGACGGGTATGGCCAATCGCCGCGCGCTCGACCGCCTGTTTACGCGGTTGCAAATGGCGGGCACGCCGTTTGCGCTGATGCATCTGGATCTGGATTATTTCAAGCAGGTGAATGACAGCGCCGGACACGCGGCGGGCGATCATGTGCTGCGCCGGGTGGCCACCGTGCTGACCGCAGCGATCCGGCAGGGTGACGCGGCGCTGCGGATCGGCGGCGACGAATTCATGCTGTTGCTGCCCGGCGTGATCCGGCCCGACCGCATCGCCGATGTGGCGCTGCGGATCATCGCCCGTCTGGAAGAACCGATCCCGTGGGATAACCGGCATCTGCACATCTCTGCCAGCGCGGGCAGCGCGGTGTGGTACGGGGAAACGTCGCTGGAACAGGACCGGCTGGTGCATACCGCCGATTTGGCGCTGTATGCCGCGAAACGTGCCGGGCGTGGGCGACATGTGCTGCATCGTCCGCAATTCGTATTGCCGGATGGCGGCCCTGCAAAGGCGGTGCAAGCCGCCGAATGAAGCGCGGACGCTTGCATTTTGCCCCGCCCTGCGGTTCGGTGACGGTCAAAGGAGACAGGAATGCCCGCCAAGACCTCTGCCACCGTCTACGTCCTGAACGGCCCGAACCTGAACCTGTTGGGCAAACGCCAGCCCGAGGTTTACGGACGCGACACACTGGACGATGTGGCGACGCTGTGCGCGGCAACGGCGGCCGATCTGGGGCTGGCCGTAGTGTTTCATCAATCGAACCACGAAGGCGCGATTGTTGATCAGATCCAGGCGGCCCGGGACGCCGCGCAGGGCATCGTGATCAACCCTGCCGCCTACACGCATACCTCGGTGGCGATTCTGGACGCGCTGCATGCGTTCGACGGCCCGGTGATCGAGGTGCATATCTCGAACGTGCATAAACGCGAGGCGTTCCGGCATCATTCCTACGTCAGTCTGCGGGCCGATGGCGTGATCGCCGGCTGCGGCGTGCAGGGCTATGATCTGGCGCTGCGGCGGATTGCGACGCTGCTGCGCTAACGCAACACACGTCCCGGCAGGTCGGCCAGTGACCGCGCGCCGATCTGGCCCATGTTGCTGATCAGGTCCTTTTTCAGCATTTCGACCAGATGCGGCGGACCGGCATCGCCAAGGGCTGCCAGTGCGTAATGCCAGGCGCGGCCCAGCATGACGAAATCCGCCCCCAGCGCCAGCGCGCGCAGGATGTCCAGACCGCCTTCGATGCCGCTGTCCATGATGATCGGCAGGCGGGTTTCCGACCGGATCGCGGGCAGCATGTCAATCGTCGCGGGCGCGCCATCGAACTGCCGCCCGGCGTGGTTCGACACCCAGATCGCATCCACGCCGGCTTTTTCCAATGGGGCGGCATCACGCGGGTCCAGCACGCCCTTGACCAGCAACGGTCCGTCCCAATTGTCGCGCAGCCACTGCAAGTATTCCCAATCCGGCGAGGTACGCAGCATGTAGCCGACATGTTCGGTGGACGATAGCCCGGTGACCTTGGCTGCATATTGGTCGATCAGCCGCATCCGGGGCATGCCCAGCCGCGCGGTTTCCCATGCCCAGGCTGGGCAACGCGCGACCTGCGCCAACAGGCGCGGCGTCAGGCGCGGCGGTGATGTCAGACCCGACCGCGTTTGCCGTTCGCGCCGGCTGGCCACCGGCACATCGACGGTCAGGATCAGGCCGGTGAAGCCGGCAGCCTTGGCGCGCGCCAGCATATCGCGGCGGATGCCTTCGTCGCGCGGCGGATACATCTGGAACCAGCCATTGCCGTCCAGATGCGGGCCGACCTCTTCGGGGGTGCGGCTGGCCACGGTGGACAGGCCGTAGGGCAGGCCGGCCTTGGTCGCGGCACGCGCCAGACGGCGTTCGGCATCGGGCCAGAACAGCCCTGACATGCCGACGGGCGAGATGCCAAAGGGCAGGGCATGCGTCCGCCCGAACAGCGTCACGGACGTGTCGGGCACAAACTCGCCATGCAGGATCGATGGCATGAACAGCACCCGGTCCAATCCCGCGCGGTTGCGCAGATGCACGGATTCCGTCCCGGTAGCGCTTTCCAGATATTCGAAAACGAACCACGGCATCCTGCGGCGCGCGGCGGATTTCAGGTCTGTGATGGCGGGATGTTTTTGAAACAGGTCCATGCCCTACGGCTATCGCAGCCGCAGGGCACAGAAAAGAGGCGTTACGCCAGATAACGCGCAAACCACGCCAGTGTGCGGTCCCAAGCCAAATTGGCTGCAGCGGCGTCGTAACGTGGCGTGGTGTCGTTGTGAAAACCGTGGTTCACGCCGGGATAGATATGGCCCTCATAGGTCTTGCTGTTCGCCTTCAGCGCGGCCTCGTATTCGGGCCAGCCTGCGTTGATGCGTTCGTCCAGCGCAGCGTAATGCAGCAGGATCGGCGCCTTGATTTTCGGCACATCGGCGGTGGCGGCCTGACGGCCGTAAAATGGCACTGCGCAGGCCAGTTCCGGATAGGCGACGGCGGCGGCATTGCACACGCCACCGCCGTAGCAGAACCCGACAATCCCGACCTTGCCATTCACCCCGTCCAGCGCGGTCAGATGTTCGATGGCGGCAAAGAAATCGTTCATCAGCTTGGCGCCATCAACCGTCGCCTGCAATTCGCGGCCCTTTTCGTCATTGCCGGGATACCCGCCGACCGATGTCAGGCCATCGGGGGCCAATGCCACATACCCCGCCTTGGCGACGCGGCGCGCAACATCCTCGATATAGGGGTTCAGGCCGCGGTTTTCGTGCACCACGACTACGCCGCCCACCGGGGCTGTGACGCTTGCAGGCCGCACCAGCAACCCGTTCACCGCCCCGTGCCCGTTTGGCGACGCGTAGCTGATCCGTTCCGACCGAATCGCAGCGTCATCGGGCGCGACCTGTTGCGCCAACGCGTAATTCGGCGACAGCAGGTCCAGCGCCATCGCGGCGGTCACGCCGATGGCGGTGTATTTCGCCGCGCGGTCCAGAAATTCGCGCCGGGTGATCCTGCCATGAGCATAAAAATCATACAGTTCCAGCAATTCGGGGGCGAAATCCTTGGCGGTCATCCGGGTCATGGCGCGTCTCCTGTTGTTTGACACAGGCTACCATGCCCGGCGCCTGTGCCCGCCTGACAAGCCCGTGAGGTGCAAAATGCAGAACATTACCCGAACAACTCTTTAATTTCCTTGCTGCGGGCGCTATCAATTCACCCATGTCCGAACCCCATCTGTCCCTTTCCGCCCGCGCCATGGCTGCCCGCACCCCGCCGGGCGGGTCCGCGCCCTATCTGGACGGTCTGAACCCCGCACAGCGTGCGGCGGTCGAGGCGCTGGATGGGCCGGTGCTGATGCTGGCGGGCGCGGGCACCGGCAAGACGCGCGCCCTGACCGCGCGCATCGCCCATCTGCTGCATACCGGGCGCGCCCGGCCTGGCGAAATTCTGGCCGTCACCTTTACCAACAAGGCGGCGCGCGAGATGAAAAACCGCATTGCCCGCCTGATGGGCGAGGCGGTCGAGGGCATGCCCTGGTTGGGCACCTTTCATTCGATCAGCGTGAAATTACTGCGCCGCCATGCCGAACTGGTCGGGCTGAAATCGAGTTTCACCATTCTGGACACCGATGACCAGTTGCGGCTGTTGAAACAGCAGATCGCGGCGGCGGGGATCGACGAAAAACGCTGGCCGGCGCGGGCCTTGGCGTCGGTCATCGACAGCTGGAAAAACCGCGCGCTGACGCCCGACCGCGTGCCGGCGTCCGAGGCGGACGCGTTCGACCGCAAGGGGGCCGCGCTGTATGCCGCCTATCAGCAACGCCTGCGCGACCTGAACGCCTGCGATTTCGGCGATCTGCTGCTGCATATGGTCACGATCTTTCAGACCCATCCCGATGTGCTGGCCGAATGGCGGCGGCGGTTGCGCTATATTCTGGTTGACGAATATCAGGACACCAACGTGGCGCAGTATCTTTGGCTGCGGCTGCTGGCGGGCGGGCATCACAACATCTGCTGCGTGGGCGATGATGACCAGTCGATCTATGGCTGGCGCGGGGCCGAGGTCGGCAACATCCTGAAATTCGAGGTTGATTTCCCCGGCGCGCAGGTGGTCCGGCTGGAACAGAATTACCGGTCCACCCCGCATATTCTGGCCGTCGCATCAGGCGTGATCGCCGCCAACAAGGGCCGTCTGGGCAAGACGCTGTGGACCGAAGCGAAAGACGGCGCGAAGGTCCGCCTGATCGGCCATTGGGACGGCGAAGAAGAGGCGCGCTGGATCGGCGAGGAATTGGAGGCAATGCAACGCGGCACCCGCGGCATGCACGCCTTTGGTCTGGATCAGATCGCCATTCTGGTGCGTGCCAGCCATCAGATGCGCGCGTTCGAGGATCGGTTTCTGACCATCGGCATGCCCTATCGCGTCATCGGCGGGCCGCGGTTTTATGAACGGTTGGAAATCCGCGATGCCATGGCCTATTTCCGCCTGTCGGTGTCGCCGTCCGACGATCTGGCGTTCGAACGCATCGTCAACACGCCGAAACGCGGCCTTGGCGACAAGGGCCAGCAGACGGTGCAACGCATCGCGCGGGCGCATGGCGCATCCCTGACCGACGGCGCGCGGATTGCGCTGGCCGAAGGTGCGTTGTCGGGCAAGGCGGCGGCGGAATTGCGCGCGCTGATCGCCGGCATCGACCGCTGGCACGCTCAGGTTCAGGCGGGCGGCATGGGCCCCGAGGAACTGGCCGGTGTGATCCTTGACGAATCCGGTTACACCGCGATGTGGCAGAACGAAAAGACCCCCGAGGCGCCTGGGCGGTTGGAAAACCTGAAGGAACTGGCCAAGGCACTGCACCAGTTCGAAAACCTGCAAGGGTTTTTGGAACATGTGTCGCTGATCATGGACAATGAAAGCGACGAGGCCGGGCAGAAGGTGTCGATCATGACGCTGCATGCCGCCAAGGGGCTGGAATTTCCCGCCGTGTTCCTGCCCGGCTGGGAGGACGGGTTGTTCCCCTCGCAGCGGTCGATGGACGAAAGCGGGCTGAAGGGGTTGGAAGAAGAACGCCGGCTGGCCTATGTCGGCATCACCCGGGCCGAGGAAATCTGCGTGATCAGTTTCGCCGGCAATCGCCGTGTGTTCGGCCAGTGGCAGTCGCAATTGCCGTCACGGTTCATCGACGAACTGCCCGGCGATCATGTCGAGGTGCTGACGCCGCCCGGCCTGTACGGATCGCAACAGGCCGCATCCGGGTTTGGCGCAGGCATCGAGGACCGTGCGCTGCGCGCGGACGTGTATAATTCGCCTGGCTGGCGGCGGTTGCAGACCAACACCGCCCGCCCGGTGGCGCAGCCCCGCGAGGCGCGCAACACCGTGATCGACCTTGCGGCCACCTCGTCCTTTACCGTGGGTGAACGGGTGTTTCATCAAAAATTCGGCTATGGTCAGATCACCGGGATCGAAGGCGACAAGCTGGAGATCGCTTTCGATAAATCCGGGGTGAAAAAGGTCATCGCAAGTTATGTGACGGCGGCGGACGACGTGCCGTTCTGATCGGCTTGGCGAGGTTCATGTGACCGGGCCGTTCTGACCCGCAATTGCGCCAAATCTTGAATGTTATCCGGGCTATCGGCTGGTGCTTCGCGTGCGACGCCCGCTGACCGCATGAGCCGGTCTGGTCACGTCACGATACGGGCTCCCAAAAAAGAAAACGACGACGCCCAGGGAGGAGGAGGGGCGCCGCCGTCTCTTTTTCGCGTCAGGTCCTAGGGAGGAGGAGCGGACCCTTCGCCATTCGCCGGGCCCAGGGAGGAGGAGCGGCCCGGTCGAATTCAAATTTCATCCCCGCTGCCGTGTGGCGTGACCCCCGGGGCGGGGTAGAAAAGTGGCGGTGGCACCGAGGGAGGAGGAGCGGTGCCACCGCCGAAGATCAGGCCCCCCAGGGAGGAGGAGAGGAGAGCCTGAAGTCGTTGCCCGAAGGCATGTCATGTGCCCGAAGGCGAATTCTGGTCGGCGCGCCGAATTTCAGGCCGCCGGTCCATAAGCTATTTCATAGGCCTTGGCCCGCACTTGCGACCGGTTCAGGCCGATGTCCGCCAGATCGCGCGCCGTCAGGTTCGACAGTTCGGACAGGGTCAGACGGTACAGCCGATAGCGGCCCCAGCGGGCGACGAGGTCGGCTTTGATACCTGACCAAGGCGCGCTGAGCTGCAAAAGGTTGGTCATCTGGGTCATGTCACTACTCTTTCCATTGAGGTTATATCCCCTCTGTTGGTTAGAAGATAGCAAATTGCTGCGCTTGCACAATAGCCCGCGGCGCAATGCTGCCATGCAGCAAGCGCAAGTGACGTATAGACAATTTCGCCGAAACGTCATGCAGATGCCAAAAATTTGCGACAGTTCCCCTTGACGCAGTTAGTTTCCGCGTCAACGCGGCGGCGATCTTGCTTTCTCCGCCCGGAAAGGCACCATTACGCCGCGCGATTGGGCAGAACAGGAGAAATTCATGGCCGTGACCAAAATTCAGATCGAAGACGCTTTGCGGCGGCTGGTGCTGCCCGATGGCGGCGATCTGGTGGCGCGGGACATGATCCGGGCGTTGGCGATTGATGGCGATCAGGTGCGATTCGTGATCGAGGCACCCAGCACCGCCATTGCCCAGCAGATGGAACCGCTGCGCCGCGCCGCCGAACAGGTGGTCGCCGGCTTGCCCGGTGTCGCGCGCGTGACAGTCGCCCTGACGGCGCATGGCGCGGCCAAACCCGCCCCGTCGCTGAAAATCGGCGGCCATCCCACTGCCACGCCCGGCACGCTGAACCCGCCCGGTGTGGCGCGGATTCTGGCGGTGGGGTCGGGCAAGGGCGGCGTGGGGAAATCCACCGTATCCGCCAACCTGGCCGTCGCGCTGGCGCGGATGGGGCGGCGCGTGGGGTTGCTGGACGCCGATATCTATGGCCCGTCCCAACCCCGAATGATGGGGACCATGGCGCGGCCCGGCACCGCCCCGGATGGCAAGACGATCATTCCGCTGCGTGCCCATGGCGTCACGTTGATGTCGATCGGGCTGATGCTGGACCCGGACAAGGCTCTGGTCTGGCGCGGGCCGATGCTGATGGGAGCATTGCAGCAGATGCTGGGGCAGGTTGAATGGGGCGAACTGGATGTGCTGATCGTCGATCTGCCGCCGGGAACGGGCGATGTGCAGTTGACGCTGTGTCAGCGCACCGACCTTGAAGGCGCGATCGTGGTGTCCACGCCGCAGGACGTGGCGCTTCTGGATGCGCGCAAGGCGCTGGACATGTTCGCCACGCTGAAAACGCCGGTGTTGGGGTTGATCGAGAACATGTCGACCTTCATCTGCCCGAATTGCGGCCATGAAAGCCAGATTTTCGGTCATGGCGGGGTGGCCGCCGAGGCCGCGCGGCTGGGGCTGCCGCTGCTGGCGTCATTGCCGATAGATCTGGACACGCGGTTGGCGGGGGATGCCGGCACGCCCGTCGCCGCTGGTCACAGCGCGGCGGCAGACGCCTACGCGGCCCTCGCACGCCGACTGGTCAGCGAAGGCCACGCCTGAAACTCAGGCCACAGGGGTCACGCTTTCGGGGGCTTCGGACCCTTGCGGTGCGGCGGTTTGGCCGAGACCGTGCCGGCCCCTGCATGGGACTTGAACCCCTGTGCCTTGGCCGGTTTTCCCTTGCCGCCATGTGATTTAAACCCGGCGGACGCTGGTCTTGCACCCGGTTTCGCGCCCGGTTTGGCGCCATAGGGTGTGGATGTGGCCGGGCGCGGCTTGGCCGGTTTGGCCGGGGCGTCGGTCACGGTCGGCGCCGCAGGATCATAGGTGGATTTCTTCTTCGGCTTTGCGACGGGCGGATCGACCGGGCGCGGCGCTTGCGGCGGGGCGGTGCGTTCGGCGGCACGTTCTACCACGCGCTCCGGCTTTGGCGCGGAATTGTAGGGGGCTTTGACCGGGTCTTTGGAGGGCTCTTTGACTTGGGCTTTGACGGGGCCTTTGACGGGGCCTTTGACGGGGGCTTTGAACGGGGCCGGGCGTTCGGCCCCCGGTGCATAACCATCGCTGTCGGTGCGGGGCGCGCGGGGCGCCTTGGCGGCTTTCCACGTCGGTTGATAGGCGATGTCGGCCGCATCGGGCGCACCGTCCATGCGTGTGGCGAACAGACCGTCCTCGATCAGCCCTTCACGGCCGATCTCGGCCATGAATTTCTTGACCGCGCCTTCGGCGATCTGCACGAAACTCGCGGTTTCGCCAATGCGGATCGCGCCGACCTCGGTGCGGGTAATGCCGCCGGCCTGACAGATTTTCGGCAACAGCCATTTCGCCTCGGCGCGGTCACGGCGGCCCTTGGATACGCGAAACCAGACCGACGCGCCGAATTCTGACGGGGCGCGCGGGGTGCGGGTGTCCTGCGCCGGGCCGGTGCCGGCGCTGATTTCCTCGGGTGCGGAATGGCGTTCGCGCCAGAACGACACCAAAGCTGCGGCCAGCGCCTGCGGGTCGCGTTCCGCGGCCAGCCGGGCGGTCATTGTGGCGTCATCGCCTTCGGGAACCTCGTCCCAGACGGGCGCCTGCATTAACCGTTCGACATCCTTGGCGCGCACGTCATCGGCCGAGGGCGCGGTGCCCCATTCGGCGGCGATCGCGGCCGATTGCAGGATGCGGCTGGCCTTTGCGCGGGTGCGGGGCGTGACGATCATAACCGACGTGCCCTTGCGGCCTGCGCGCCCGGTGCGGCCTGACCGGTGTTTCAGCGATTCCGGGCTGCCGGGCAATTCGGCGTGGATGACCAGATCAAGGTTGGGCAGATCGATGCCGCGCGCGGCCACATCGGTCGCCACGATCACCCGCGCGCGCCCGTCGCGCATCGCCTGCAGCGCGTGGGTGCGTTCGGTCTGGCTAAGCTCGCCGGAAATCGTGACAGCGCGGAACCCCCGGTTGGTCAGGCGCGCGGCGATGCGGGCGACGACGACGCGGGTGTTGGCGAACACAATGGCGCGGTCGGCCTCGTGGAAACGCAGAATGTTGACGATGGCGCGTTCGGCATCGTCATTGCCGACGGCGGCGATGCGATAGGCGATGTCGGTATGCTGGGCCGCTTCGCCCGCAACCGCGATGCGCTGATATCCGGCGCGCAGGTGCCCTGCGGCCAGTTTTTCGATGGCGCGCGGCACGGTGGCCGAAAACATCAAAGTCTGTTTGGTCTTGGGCGCGGCGGACAGGATGGTGTCCAGATCTTCGGCAAAGCCGAGGTCCAGCATTTCGTCGGCCTCGTCCATCACCACAGCCTCGAGAACCGACAGGTTCAGCGATCCGCGTTTCAGGTGGTCAACCAGACGACCCGGCGTGCCGACGACGATCTGCGCGCCTTTTTCCAGCGCATAGATTTCGCGCCGCATGTCCATGCCACCGACGCAGGACGCCACATAGCCGCCCGCGGGGCCGTACAGCCATTCGAATTCGCGCCGCACCTGCATCGCCAGTTCGCGCGTCGGCGCGATGATCAGCGCCTTTGGTCCGCCACCCAAAGGCAGCGCGGGCAACAGCCGCGAGGCCAGCGCAAGCCCAAAGCCCACCGTCTTGCCCGACCCGGTACGCGCCGACACGATCATGTCCAGCCCCGCCAGATCAGGGCGCATCATTTCGATCTGCACAGGGGTCAACTGGGCATAGCCCTTGGCGATCAGCGCGGATTCCAGCGCGGGCGGCAGACCGGCCGGAAGGCCAGCGGGCAGGGGGGCAAGGTCGGTATCGGTGTCGGAGGTCATCAGCAGGGCTTTCATACAGGCGCGCGTCGGGCGAAAGGTCAGCGGTTACTGCCTTTCCCCTGCAATGTATAGACTATGCGCACACCGGGGCCGAGCCCGCGTCATCATGGATGCCGATTTTCGCGATTGCCAAGCGAATCAGCGGCGGTTTCCCGCGTTATACCGGGCCCCGTTCAGACCGGGTTCCTGCATGGGGCCGGGGAATTTCGGCATCGCCGGGCCAGAGCGGCGCAGAGACGGACGTATGGACGCAATCGGCCGGGATTTCATGGTACTTTTTTTAACACGGCGTTCCGGCCAACATCTTGTGTATTGTTCGGATCATTCAACCAATTGCGGTGTTTCGTTTCCGGAATGTTCCTACAAGATGTTGTTTCTGTCGCCCATCGTTCACTAGATAGACCATTGAGTACCGTAAATTCCAGTTGATACCCATGGTTTCCCAAGGCATAAAGATTCCACGAGGTGAAGGCGGGACAACGAATACGGGGCAGCAAGACCCCAACGACCCGAGGCAGGTTTCTACAGGCTCTGCTTTCACCAACAACGAGATCCGGCGCGCACAACAGACATCCCCCCAGGTGGCTGCGTAGCCGGACCCCCCCCGCTCTGCGGGACGAGGGCGGCGGATCGGGCAGTGGCAGCAGCTCCGATCCGCCGTTTTCCATTTTCAGGGCCTGTCAAAAGGGCCGCAATCCAAGGGGGAAGAGGGACGGGCAGGGCCATGGGCCTGAGCTTTATCGGGGAGTTCAGCCAGAAGGTTGACGGCAAGGGTCGCATGTCGATCCCCGCCGATTATCGCCGTGTCCTCGAAGCAGGTGACCCCGACCATCATGAAAAATCGCTGCCGGACATGGTGGTGCTGTATGGTCCGCACCTGAAGAATTGTCTGCATGTCTATACCATCTCGGCGATGGCCGAGATTGCAGCCATCATCGAGGCGCTGCCGCGTGGGTCGGAACGGCGCAAGATGTCCAGCCGCCTGATCCTTGGCCATGCCTGGAAAACCGAGATCGACCGCGACGGGCGCATTGTGCTGCCCAAGGAACGGCGTGAACAGATCGGGCTGGTCGAAGAGGTCAAGATGATCGCGATGGGCGATCATTTCGAAATCTGGTCGGCCGAAACCTACCGCGCCGAGGCCGATGCCGAGGTACAGTCGTTCCTTGCTCAGAAGCCCGAAGATTTCGACGCGATGTCCTTGATTTACGGGGATTGAGCCATGGCATCCGCTGCGGCCCTGTCCCCCGGATATCCCCACATCCCCGTCCTGCTGCGCCCGTTGCTGGCGGCTGTGGCACCGGTGACCGGCGTCTGGCTGGACGGCACCTTTGGCGCTGGCGGCTACACGCGGGGTCTGTTGGCGGCCGGTGCGGCCCGTGTCGTTGCCGTGGACCGCGACCCGCTGGCCTTTGAAATGGCGCGCGGGTGGGCGGCGGATTTTGGCGACCGGATCGTGATGCAACCGGGCGTGTTTTCCCGGCTGGACAGCTTTGCCACCGATCTGGACGGTGTGGTGCTTGATCTGGGCGTGTCGTCGATGCAGCTGGATCAGGCGGACCGTGGGTTTTCCTTCATGAAGGACGGTCCGCTGGACATGCGGATGAGCCAGCAGGGATCGTCCGCCGCGGATCTGGTCAATGGCGCGACCGAGGCCGATCTGGCCGATATCCTGTACCATTTTGGCGAAGAACGCGCGGCGCGGCGGATTGCGCGGGCGATCATCGCGGCGCGTCCCGTCACACGCACGCTGGCGCTGGCCGAGGTGATCGCCGGCTGTCTGCCACGCCCGAAACCGGGTCAAAGCCATCCGGCGACCCGCAGTTTTCAGGCGATCCGTATCGCGGTTAACGATGAATACGGTGAACTGGTCGCAGGGTTGATGGCGGCGGAACGCGCGCTGAAACCCGGCGGCGCGCTGGCGGTCGTCACCTTCCATTCGGTCGAGGACCGGATCGTGAAACGGTTCTTTCAGGCGGGTGCAGGCGCGGCCGGAAACGCCAACCGCTATGCCCCCGCGACCGTCGCGGTCGCGCCCGTCTGGACAGTTGTTACAAAAAAAGCCATTTCGGCAGACGCCGATGAACTTGCGGCGAATCCGCGCGCCCGGTCCGCGATGTTGCGGATCGCGCGGCGGACCGACGCCCCCGCCCGTTTGTCAGCCGCTGCCGCGGATGCCCGCGCCTTGGGCGTTCCCGTTTTGCCTGCCCGGAGACAGTGATATGCGGACCATCCTTTCCCTTTTGCTGGCGATTGCGGTGCTGGGCCTTGGCGCCTGGGCCTATCGCGAAAATTATGCCACGCAATCTGCGATGGCCGAAACCGAAGCGTTGAAACAGAAGATCGGCGCCTCGCGCGCCCGGCTTGCGGTATTGCGCGCCGAATGGGCCTATCTGAACCGGCCCGACCGGTTGAACGATCTGGCAGAGATCAATTTCGACCGGCTGGGTCTGTTGCCGCTGCAACCGGAACAATTCGGACAGATCGATGAAATTCCCTATCCGCTGGTCGAAACGATTGCGCCGCTGACCGGGGTTCAGGATGTTGCCGGGCCGGAAACACCGCCTGCGCCAAAAGGAGATCTGCCATGATCCGCCGCCCGTTACGACCGCTGGCCCGGATCCTGCAGGCGCGCGCGCGGGGCGAAAACCCCGATGCCATCGAACGGGAAAACCTGCGTCTGCGCCACGAGGTCACCCGCAGCGCGGCGCGCAGCCGGGCCGAAAGCCGGCTGTTCGTGTTGGGATTGTTTTTCACGGTGGCTTTTGTCGGCATCGGATTGCGGATGGGGTTTCTGGCCTCCACCCCGCCGGCAGAGCCGAACACGGCACTGGGCACGTCCGAATTCACCGCGACGCGGGCGGAAATTCAGGACCGGCGCGGCCGTCTGCTGGCCACCAACCTGGAAACCTCGGCGCTGTATGTGCATCCGCATGAACTGGTCGATCCGGCGCGCGCGGCGCGCGAACTGGCGCGGCTGTTTCCGGACCTGAACGAGGCGCGCATGCTGGCCGATTTCACCGGGCCGCGCAAATTCCTGTGGCTGCGCAAGGTGATGTCGCCGGAACAGCAGCAGGCCGTGCACGATATCGGCGAACCGGGCCTGTTGTTTGCGACCCGCGAAATGCGGCTGTATCCCAATGGCGCGCTGGCGGCGCATGTGCTGGGCGGTGCGGCGTTTGCACGCGAAGACGTGCGCGCCGCCGAAATCATCGGCACCGCCGGTGTGGAACGGACGTTTGACGACCGGTTGCGCGATCCGGCCCTTGCCAATGATCCGCTGCAACTGTCGCTGGACCTGACGGCGCAGACCGCGATGGAGGACGTGTTGTCCACCGGCATGACGCTGATGAACGCCAAGGGTGCGGCGGGCGTACTGATGGATGTGCATACCGGCGAGGTGCTGGCCATCGCGTCGCTGCCGGATTTCGATCCGAACGACCGCCCCGCGCCGCCCACAAAGGGTGACCCGACCGAAAGCCCGATTTTCAACCGTGCGGTGCAGGGGGTTTACGAACTGGGGTCCACGTTCAAGATATTCACCGTGGCCCAAGCGATGGACCTGCAATTGATCGGCCCCGAGACCGTGATCGACACCCGTGGCCCCATGGTCAAAGGACGGCACCGGATCACCGATTTCCGCAACTATGGTCCCGAACTGACGGTTGACGAAGTGATCGTGAAATCGTCGAACATCGGCACGGCGCGGATCGCGCTGATGATCGGCGCCGAACGGCAGCGGGCGTTTCTGGAACTGATGGGCATGACGCAGGCGACCGGCATCGAGATCGCAGAGGCCCGCACCGGGCGCCCGATCCTGCCGGCCCGCTGGTCCGATATCGTGACGATGACCGTGTCCTACGGCCATGGGTTTTCCACCACCCCGCTGCATCTGGCAGCCGGCTATGCGATGATCGCCAACGGCGGCACCCGGGTCGAACCGACGCTGATCCGACGCAGTACACCGCAGTATGGTCCGCGTGTCGTGACCGAGGAAACGGCGAACCGTGCCCGGACCATGCTGCGTCACGTGGTGACCGAAGGCACCGGGCAGGTGGCCGATGTGCCCGGCTATCTGGTGGCCGGCAAGACCGGCACGGCCGACAAACCGAAACCGGGCGGCGGGTATCATGCCAAGAAGGTGATCGCCACCTTTGCCGCGATGTTCCCGGCCGATGATCCCCGCTATGTGCTGGTGGTGTCGCTGGACGAACCGGTTAACACGCTGGGCCGCGAACCCACCCGTACGGCCGGATCCACCGCAGCACCCGTTGCGGCGGAATTGATCCGACGCGTCGCACCGTTACTGGACCTGAAGCCGCGGATTGAACCTCTGAAGCTCGATGGTATAACGCTGACATCCAACTAGGGATGGGGCATCACATGGGCCAGACCACGAAATCTTTGGCAGAACTGGGTCTGACGGCGCAGGGTCAGATTCCTCGCGGTGTTACGGCACGCGGTGCTGCCGCGCGGGGCGCGCGCGACGTGCGGGTAACCGGTCTGGCCATCGACAGCCGCAGCGTGGTACCTGGCATGTTGTTCGCGGCCCTGCCCGGTACGCAAGTGCATGGCGCGACGTTTCTGGGTCCGGTGCTGGATCAGGGCGCGGCGGCGGTGCTGACGGATGCGGCCGGGGCGCGGATTGCCGCGCCACTGCTGGCGGGACGCGATGTGGCGCTTATCGTGGCGGAAAATCCGCGTGCCGTGCTGGCCTGTGCGGCGGCGCTGTGGTTTGGCGCGCAGCCTGCCACGATGGTCGCGGTGACGGGGACGAATGGGAAAACCTCGGTGGCGACCTTTGCGCGCCAGATCTGGATGACGATGGGCCATGCGGCGGTGAACCTTGGCACCACCGGCGTCGAGGGCGCCTGGGAAGCCCCGCTGGCCCATACGACGCCCGATCCCCTGACGCTGCACCGCATGCTGGCCGATGCGGTGGCGTATGGTATTACGCATGCCGCGATGGAGGCGTCATCGCACGGGCTGGACCAGCACCGGCTGGACGGTGTGCATCTGCGCGCTGCGGGTTTTACCAACTTCACGCAGGATCATCTGGATTATCACAAGACCTTCGAGGCCTATTTCGCCGCCAAGATGGCGCTGTTTGCCCGGGTGCTGCCGGATGATGGCGTGGCTGTGGTGAATATCGATGACCCAAAGGGACCCGAGGTGGCACGATTGGCCACGCAGCGCGGGCTGCGCGTGATCCGCACCGGGCGCAACGTCGCGGCGGATTTGCGGCTGGACGCGCAACGGTTCGACGCCACCGGGCAGGACCTGCGGTTCACCTGGAACGACCGTCCGCATCAGGTGCGGTTGGGGCTGATCGGCGGGTTTCAGGCCGAAAACGTGGCTGTCGCCGCCGGTTTGGTGATTGGCGCGGGGGCGGCCCCCGGCGATGTGTTCGCAGCCCTGCCGCATCTGAAAACCGTGCGGGGGCGTATGCAACTGGCTGCAACCCGCAGCAACGGCGCGTCGGTGTTTGTCGATTATGCCCACACGCCGGATGCCGTGGCGACGGCCCTGATGGCGCTGCGCCCGCATGTGATGGGCCGTCTGGTGGCCATCATCGGCGCGGGCGGCGACCGTGACCGCACCAAACGGCCCTTGATGGGGCAGGCTGCGGCGACCCATGCCGATGTGGTCTTCGTGACCGACGACAATCCGCGCAGCGAAGACCCGGCCGCCATCCGCGCTGCCGTCCTGCTGGGCTGTCCCGAAGCGACCGAGGTGGCGGACCGGGCCGAGGCGATCCTGCGCGGCGTCGACGCGCTGGGGCCGGGCGATGCGCTGTTGATCTGCGGCAAGGGGCATGAAAGCGGCCAGATCATCGGTGGCACGGTGTTTCCGTTCGACGATGTGGAACAGGCGTCGGTCGCGGTCGCCGCTTTGGAAGGACGCCCGGCATGAAACCGCTGTGGTCTGCTGCAGATGCGGCCGGCGCAACCGGCGGGCGGGTGACGCGCGACTGGACCGCCAGCGGCGTGTCCATCGACACCCGGACGCTGATGCCTGGCGATCTGTTCGTGGCGCTGTCCGATGCGCGCGACGGGCATGATTTCGTGGCGCAGGCACTGGCCAAAGGGGCCGCCGCCGCGATGGTGTCACGCATCCCCGCAGGCGTCGCCGTGGATGCGCCCCTGTTGATTGTCGATGACGTGCAATCCGCTCTGGAACGGCTGGGCGCCGCCGGTCGCGCCCGCAGCGCAGCCCGGGTGATCGCGGTGACGGGATCGGTTGGCAAGACCTCGACCAAGGAAATGCTGCGCGCGGTGCTGGCGGGGCAGGGCGCGACCCATGCCGCCGAGGCCAGCTACAATAATCACTGGGGCGTGCCCCTGACGCTGGCCCGTCTGCCGCAGACGGCACAGTTCGCGGTGATCGAGATCGGCATGAACCATCCGGGCGAGATTGCGCCGCTGGCGCGCCTTGCCCGTCCGCATGTCGCGATGATCACGACAATCGCCGCCGCGCATCTGGCGGCGTTCGATGATCTGGCGGGGATCGCGCACGAAAAGGCGTCGATCTTTGTCGGGCTGGAACCGGGCGGCATCGCGGCGCTGAACGGGGATCTGGACACGACCCCGATTCTGTTGGCGGCCGCGCGCGCGCATGCCGCCCGCATCCTGACCTTTGGCGAAACCGCCGCCTGCCACCACCGCGTCACCGACATCCGCATTTCGGATGCAACGACTGTTGTGCAGGGGCGCGCCTGGCGGCAGCCGATCCTGTACAAGGTCGCGGCGCCGGGGCGGCATTTCGCGGTGAACGCCATGGGCGTGCTGGCGGTGGTGCAGGCGCTGCGGCTGGATATCGGGCTGGCGATTGCCGATCTGGCGACCTGGGCGCCACCAGCCGGGCGCGGAACGCGCGAACGCATCCAGATCGACCCGCTGCACGAAGAACAGGCGTTTCACCTGATCGATGATGCGTTCAACGCCAACCCCAGTTCGATGGTTGCCGCGCTCGAAGTGCTGGCGGCAGCGCGCCCTGTCGATGGTGCGGGACGGGTGGCGCGCGGGCGGCGGATCGCCGTGCTGGGCGACATGCTGGAACTGGGCGTGCAGGAACAGACGTTGCATCGTGGCCTGGCCGATCTGCCGGATTTGCAGTGGATCGAGACGGTGCATTGCGTTGGCCCCCGCATGCGCGCGCTGTGGGAGGCGCTGCCGCGCACCAAGCGGGGCGACTGGACCGAGGCTGCACCCGAAATGGCTGCGCGCGCCAGCCGTCTGGCCGATGCCGGCGATGTCGTGCTGGTCAAGGGGTCCAAGGGATCGAAGGTCAGTCTGGTGGTTGACGCGCTGCGTAAACTCGGCCATCCGGCGCCGCAGGCTGAATGATACCGGGCGGGACGACCCCCGCCGGCCGTGCGAAACGTGAGGGATGTTAACGAATGCTCTATTGGCTTACCGCGCTTTCGGATGGCGGTGATATCTTCAACCTGTTCCGCTATATCACCTTTCGCGCGGGGGCGGCGTTCCTGACCGCGCTGGTGTTCGGGTTCGTGTTCGGCCAGCCCCTGATTAACGTGCTGCGCCGCCGTCAGGGCAAGGGCCAGCCGATCCGGACAGACGGCCCCGAAAGCCATTTCATCAAGGCGGGCACGCCGACCATGGGCGGGCTGTTGATCCTGTCGGCGCTGGTGTTTTCCACACTGTTGTGGGCGCGTCTGGACAACGGGTTCGTCTGGCTGGTGCTGTTCGTGACGCTGTCATTCGGCGCCATCGGGTTCTGGGACGATTACGCCAAGGTGTCGAAACAGACCACCAAAGGCGCACCGGGGCGGGTGCGGTTCGCGCTGGGTCTGGTGATCGCAGGCATCGCGGGCTATTGGGCCGCCACGCTGCATCCATCGGACCTGACCAACCAGTTGGCGCTGCCGGTGTTCAAGAACGTGCTGTTGAACCTCGGCGTGTTCTTCATTCCGTTCTCGATGCTGGTGATCGTCGGTGCCGCCAATGCGGTAAACCTGACCGACGGGCTGGACGGGCTGGCGATCATGCCGGTGATGATCGCGGCCGCCACGCTGGGCATCATCGCCTATGCTGTGGGCCGGGTCGATTTCACGCAATATCTGGATGTTCACTACGTGCCGGGGACGGGCGAAATCCTGGTATTTGTCATGGCGTTGATCGGCGGCGGGCTCGGGTTCCTGTGGTACAACGCGCCACCCGCCGCCGTGTTCATGGGCGACACCGGGTCGCTGGCGCTGGGTGGCGCATTGGGGGCCATCGCGGTGTCGACGAAACACGAGATCGTGCTGGCCATCGTCGGCGGGCTGTTCGTGGTCGAGGCGCTGTCGGTCATCATCCAGGTCGCCTATTTCAAGCGCACCGGCAAACGGGTGTTCCTGATGGCGCCCATTCACCACCACTATGAGAAGAAAGGCTGGAAGGAACCGCAGATCGTGATCCGGTTCTGGATCATCTCGCTGATCCTCGCGATGGTGGGGCTGGCGACGCTGAAGGTGCGGTGATGGCGGATGTGGTCCGCGACACGGCGGCGATGATCGCCGGCATGGCCCCCGTGCTGGACGCCGAAACCTATGTGTTCTGCACCTTTGTCGGCCCTGCGCCCGATCTGGGGGGCGCAAAGCCGTTGGCCAGCTTTCACGAAGAAGAAGGCTTGTCCCTGATCCTGACCCACGCGGCAGCCCGCGCGCTGGGGCAGGACGGCATGGCGATGTGCCGGATTACCTTGACGGTGCATTCGGCGCTGGACGGTATCGGCCTGACGGCGGCGGTGGCGGGTGCACTGGCAGACGCCGGCATCGCCTGCAACATGGTCGCCGCCTTCCACCATGATCATGTCTTTGTGCCCGCCGCTGACGCCGATCGCGCCTTGGCGGTGTTGCAGGAACTGGCGGCGGGGCGTTGAGCTTTGTCGGTTCCCCACGGTCAGAGCTCAAATTTTCCTTTTGTCAGCATAACGCGTGTGATCCCTGTTCAGGGTTTCGACGGGCAGTTCCTTGGATGTTTGGAAACTCCTGAAGGTTAACTAGTGCGGTTGTCTGAACGTTGCGGTGGTGTAGACTGCGTCTGAAGCAAATGAATTGGTGCGACTATGCCACAGACCGGAATGGATATTTGGGTGATTGTCGGGGTGCTGTTTGGCATAGTGGCCGCAGTCTTGACGTGGTGGCTGCGCCGCGGTGGCACCACGACTAAATCCAAGATCACGGTGAGCGGTTCACC
>JBBRCF010000021.1:0-37337 GCA_038205135.1 Rhodobacterales bacterium | reverse complement strand
GAAAAATGGGCTTTGTTCACCCCCAACAAAACCGAATTTGGGGTTTGGGGGGGGGGGCGGGGGGGGCTATCGGTGGCGGCGGGCGCGGTGCAGATGGGGGCGCGCGTGGTGCTGGTCGAAGGCCACAAGATGGGCGGCGATTGCCTGAATTACGGCTGCGTGCCGTCCAAGGCGCTGCTGGCGGCGGGGCATGCGGCGCATGCGGTCACGGCAGGTGCGGCGATGGGGATCACCGCCGCGCCCCCCATGATCGACTATGCGGCAGCCAAGGACCATGTGGCCCGCGTCATCGCGCATATCGCCCCCGTTGACAGCCAGGAACGGTTCGAAGCGCTGGGCGTGCAGGTGATCCGGGCCTGGGCCGCCTTTACCGGGCCGAAAACCGTTGTGGCGGGCGACACCGAAATCACCGCGCGGCGCATCATCATCGCCACCGGGTCCAGCCCCGTGGTGCCACCCATTCCGGGGCTGGCGGATGTGCCGTTCCTGACCAACGAAACCCTGTTTGATCTGCGCGACCGCCCCGATCACCTGCTGATCATCGGCGGCGGGCCGATCGGCATGGAAATGGCGCAGGCGCATGTGCGGCTGGGGTGCCGCGTGACGGTGGTGGACGGCGCGCGCGCGCTGGCCCGCGACGACCCCGAAGCGACCGGCGTCGTGCTGGCGCAACTGCGCGCCGAAGGCGTGGATATCATCGAACAGGCCGCCGTGACCTCAGTGCGGGGGCAGGCGGGCGCGATCGACGTGGTCACCGAGGATGGCCGGGTGTTTTCCGGGACGCATCTGCTGGTGGCGGTCGGAAGGCGGCCCGAAATCGCACGGCTGAACCTCGATGCGGCGGGCATCGCACACACCCGCGCGGGCATCACGGTGGACGGCCGTCTGCGCAGCAGCAATCGCGCGGTCTATGCCATCGGCGATGTCGCGGGCGGGCTGCAATTCACCCATGTCGCGGGCTATCACGCCGGCCTTGTCATCCGCGAGGTGCTGTTCGGCCTGCCGGCGCGTGCGCGCACCGACCACATCCCGCGCGCCACTTATACCGACCCCGAACTGGCCCAGATCGGCCTGACCGAGGCCGAGGCGCGCACGGCCCATGGCACGGCGCTGGACGTGGCGCGGTTTGACATGACGCATAATGACCGCGCTCTGGCGACCGGGCAGGCGCGGGGGTTCATCAAGGTGATGGTGCATCGCGGCCGCCCCGTGGGGGTCACCATCGTCGGCCCGCAGGCCGGCGAACAGATCGCGCTGTGGTCGCTGGTCATCGCCAATCGCCTGAAAATGTCGGCCGTCGCCGGCATGGTCGCGCCCTATCCCACCCTGTCCGAGATCGGAAAACGGGCGGCGGGGGCCTATTTCTCGCCCCGGCTGTTTGATAGCGTGACCGTCAAGCGCGTGGTACGCTTTGTACAACGCTGGCTGCCGTAGGGCGATTTGGCGGCAACTGACCAGAAATGCGATCGTGAACTTTCTCAATTCCCTCTCCGGCCGCTTCCTGATCCTGACGGTCATCTTCGTGATGCTGGCCGAGGTGCTGATCTTTGTGCCGTCCATCGCGCGGTTCCGCGAGGATTACCTGTTGTCGCGACTGGAACGGGCGCAGATCGCGTCACTTGCCTTGTTGGCCGATGACATGATCTCGTCTGATCTGGAGGAAGAACTGCTGCGCAACGCCGAGGTGTTCAACGTGGTGCTGCGCCGCGACGAGGTGCGGCAACTGATCCTGCAGGCGCCGATGCCGCAAGCGATCAGTGCCACCTATGACCTGAGGATGGCCAGCGGTCTGGTGCTGATCCGTGACGCTATGATGATGCTGGTCGATCCCACGCCGCGGGTGATCCGCGTCATCGGCAATCCGACGCTCGATGCCGGGCTGCTGATCGAGGTCACGATGGCCACCCTGCCCTTGCGCGCCGCGATGCTGGATTACGGGCTGCGCATTCTGGTGCTGTCGGCGGTGATTTCGGTAGTGACGGCCGCCTTGTTGTTCTGGGCGGTGCGGGTGTTGCTGGTGCGGCCGATCCGCGGTGTGGTCGACAGCATGAAAACCTATGCCGCCAACCCCGAAGACGCGCGTGCCGTCCTGACGCCGCAGGCCAGCGTGCGGGAATTGCGCGACGCCGAAGAGGCGCTGATGTCGCTGCAGACCCAACTGACAGCGGCGTTGAAACAACGCGAACGGCTGGCGCAACTGGGCACGGCGGTGGCCAAGGTCAGCCATGATCTGCGCAACATCCTCAGCGCCGCGCAGCTGTTCACCGACCGTCTGCAGGCATCCGATGATCCGGGTGTGCAGCGCATGGCGCCAAAACTGGTGAATTCCATCACACGCGCGGTCAACTTGACCGAGGCCGTGCTGGCGTTTGGCAAGGCCGAAGAGCCACCGCCGAAACTGACCCGGGTGCATCTGTCGGATGTGGTCGAGGATGTGCTGGAAAGCGAACGCATCGCCATGGGCGACGCCGATGTCAGCCTGTCGCAGGACGTGCCCACTGACCTGTTGGTGCGGCTGGACCCGGAACAGATCTACCGCGTGCTGATCAACCTTGTGCGCAACGCCCGGCAGGCCATCCAGCAATCCGGCCGCCCCGGCGAAATTGCGGTGCGCGCGGTGGACGAAGACCGTGCCTGGGCGATTCATATCGTGGACACCGGTCCCGGCCTGCCGGCGCGCGCGCGCGACAAGCTGTTCACCGCCTTTGAAGGGGGGGCGCGGCGCGGCGGAACGGGGCTGGGGCTGGTCATCGCGCAGGATCTTGTGCGCGGCCATGGTGGCGTGCTGGACCTGTTGCATTCCGGCCCCGAAGGCACCGAATTTCGCATCCGCCTGCCCAAGGGCGCGATCACGACGTGACGGGGACGTGACGGGGACGTGACGGGGAAGTGACGGGGACGTGACGGGGACTTAACGGGGCCGTAACGGGGCCGCGACATAGCCGCGGGTTCACGCACGGCAGGGCCAAGCGATTGTTTCAGCGCGGCAAGGGCTGCAAAGGACCCGAAGTTTTTTCCGGCCTGCGACCGACGGCCCTTGCAATGCCGGCACCACACGGCTAAATCCGGCCCACTTCGGATTGGACTGGTAGCTCAGTTGGATAGAGCACTTGACTACGAATCAAGGGGTCGGGGGTTCGAATCCCTCCCAGTCCACCAGAGGTTCTGCACGACATGACAGGACATTTGCGTAAAACCCGGGCAGGGTTTTGCGCCCGTTGTTGCATGACGAAGCACCTCTGCCGGATGTGATCGCGGCACGGGCCACGCCAGCGCCTTGTTACATTAACGTAGCAAAACTGCCAAGAAAGCGTCACCAGACTCGCCTATCGGCATCCTCAACCAACTGGGATGGGATGCATGCTTCAGTTCGATCGCCTGACGAAAATGTTTGGCGCCAACACGGCGGTGGACAGTGTCACCCTGAACTTTGACCGGTCCATGATGGTGGGCATCATCGGGCGGTCGGGCGCGGGCAAATCCACCGTGCTGCGCATGATGAACCGCCTGACGGATGCGTCGTCGGGCGCGATCCGGTTCGAAGGCCGCGACGTAACCGCGCTGCAAGGCGCCGACAAGCGCGCCTGGCAGTCGCAATGCGCGATGATCTTTCAGCAGTTCAATCTGGTGCCCCGCATGGACGTGGTGTCGAACGTGCTGCACGGCACGCTGAACCGCCAGTCCGTCATCACCACGATGTTCAACCTGTATCCGCAGGCCGACATCCTGCGCGCCATCGAAATCCTCGAACGGCTCGGCATCGCCGAACACGCCGCCAAGCGCGCCGAAGCATTGTCGGGCGGCCAGCAACAGCGCGTCGCGATCGCGCGCGCCGTGATGCAGAACCCGAAAATCGTGCTGGCGGATGAACCCATCGCGTCGCTGGACCCGATGAATGCCCAACTGGTGATGGAAGACCTGCGCCGCATCCACGAAGAAGACGGCCGCATGGTGATCTGCAACCTGCATACGCTGGACACCGCGCGGCGCTATTGCGACCGCATCATCGGCATGCGCGCGGGCCGCGTCGTTTTCGACGGCACGGCGGACCAACTGACCACCAGTGCTGCGCGCGAAATCTACGGCGCCGACGACAGTTTTTCCGAGTCCGCGACCTCGACCGAAATCGGCACGCTGGACCGCGTCTATGCGGACCGTCTGGCCGCCGACACCGTGACCGCCTGATCCCCAAGTTTTACCCCGCCCGGGCCCGGTCTGCGGGCAGGGCACTTAACCCGGAGACGAACGATGAAAAATCTGATTGCCGCCCTCGTGGCCACCACTGCACTGACCGGCGCTGCCTATGCCGAAGCCCACGCGATCAAGGAATTCCGGATCGGTATCCTCGGCGGCGAAAACGCCCAGGACCGCATGACCTCGAACGAATGCGTCCGCGCCTATGTGGCGGACCTGCTGGGTGTCGAGACCAAGCTGTTCACCCCCGCCGACTATGACGGCGTGATCCAGGGCCTGCTGGGCGGCACCATCGACATGGCCTGGCTGGGTGCCTCTTCCTACGCAAAAATCTACCTGACCGACCCCGAAGCCGTAGACGTGGTGATGGTGAAAACCAACCTCGACGGGTCGGTCGGCTATTACTCGATCGGCTTTGCCCGCAAGGACAAGAACATCACTTCGCTGGCCGACATGAAGGGCAAAGTGTTTGCGTTCGGTGACCCGAACTCGACTTCGGGCTACCTGATCCCGTCGGTGGAAATCCCCATCGCAATCGGTGCGACCATGAAATCGGGCGACTATTTCGGCGAAGTGAAATTCGTCGGCGGTCATGAACAGACCATCGTTGCCGTGAACAATGGCGATGTGGACGCGGGCGTGACCTGGGCCGATGGCCAGGGCGCATGGGAAGACGGCTACAACTCTGGCGCGCTGCGCAAGGCCGTGGACTCGGGTCTGGTGGACATGAACAACCTGGTGGAAATCTGGCGTTCCAAGGAAATCCCCGAAGGCCCGATCGTGCTGCGCCGTGCGCTGCCCGCCGACGTGAAAGCGAAAATGGTGACGTTCCTGTCCGAACTGCATGCCAAGGACCAGCAGTGCGCCTATAACATGGCCGCTGGCGAAACCTCGGGCTTTACCCCGATCACCCACGAAGCCTACGAATCGATCATCGCGGTTCGCAAAGCCTCGCAGTAATCGCATCATGCGGGCGGGGGTGGCAGCATCCCCGCCCGCTTCCTGTCCGGAGGACGGCACGTGACCGACGCGACCCTGAACAAGCCCGCCAGCCTGCGTCGCATGCAGGACAACTACATGGACATGGTCCGCCGCAAGCGGATGTACAGCGGGCTGATCCTGATCGTTTTCATAGCAATGCTGGCGTCCGGGTTCATGCTGGTGGACAGCCGCAGCGCGGGCAGTTTCTGGAACGGCATCGGCAATATTTTCCAGTTTCCGTCAGAGGTCGTCAGCGAGGCCGCCGCAAATTTGGCAAACCTGCCGGGCCTGATGCTGGCAGCGGTTCCGTCATTGATCGAAACACTGAACATCGCTCTTGCCGCCACTCTGGTCGGGGCGCTGGTGGGCGGCGTTCTGGCGCTGTTGTCCACCCGTGGTCTGGCCCGCTGGCCCGGACTGATTGGCGTGATCCGCCGCGTGCTGGACACGCTGCGCGCATTTCCGGAAATCGTGATCGCGCTGATCCTGATCTTTATTCTGGGCGGTGGCCCGGTGCCCGCGATGATCGCCATTGCGCTGCATACGGTGGGCGCGCTGGGCAAGCTGTTTTCCGAGGTCGCCGAAAACGCCGACCTGAAACCGGTCGAAGGTCTGCAATCCGTTGGCGCCAGCTGGATCCAGCGTATGGTGCTGGGCGTGGTGCCGCAGGTCGCGCCGAACTGGTCGTCCTATGCGCTGCTGCGGTTCGAGATCAACATCCGCGCCTCGGCCATTCTGGGGTTCGTCGGCGAAGGCGGCATCGGCCATGATCTGAAACTGGCGATGCAATGGGGGCAGGGCCGCTACGACCAGGTCGTCGCCATCTTCATCGTGCTGTTCCTGACCATCGTGGTGGTCGACCAGACCTCCAGCTATTTCCGCGACAAGCTAGTGAAGGGGTATTGAACCATGGCCGCTGTTGATGCCGTCGCCGCGCAGGATGTGCTGCCTACCGTGAACAAGCTGCTGCTGCGCAAGCGGATGATTGCCTTCGGCGCGCCCGCCGCGATCCTGCTGTATTTCATCTACATCTTTTTTGCGTTCGATTTCATGGGATTGGCCGAACGGGCCCGGATGGACAATGCCCGCATCCTGCTGTCCGATTTCATCAGCCACAAAACCCATGTGACGCGCGAAAACCGGTCGGGCAACATCCGCATCGCGATCGAGGGCGAGGCCAAGGGCGCCTATCCCGCCGGCATGACGCCCGAATGGGTGACCTTGGCCGGTGACGTGACCCAGATCACCCTGCTGGACGGGCATGGGGTAACGATGACCGGTACCGACCGGGTCAGCTACAGCTATCCGGGTTATGGTGTGGTCGAAATTGCGGTGGTCGGCGGACAAGTCCAGTTGACGACCCCGGACGGACAGATCCCCAACTGGATCAGCGCGTCAGATACCCGCGTCGCCATCACCACCGATGCAGGCCGCCTGTCGATGACCCGCGCGCGCACCGAAGTGTTCCGCTATTCCTACGGCTGGGAGTTGTTCTGGTTCACGCTGGACAACCCGTTCTATGGCAAATCCTTTGGCGAACTGGTCGCGCTTTCGGTAGCGGGCGACCGTATCGACCCCGCGCAGTCGAATTTCGGCAATATCGTCGCGTCGGTCTGGAACAACCAGATGTGGCGGCACGGCGATGTGCTGTGGGCGATATTCGAAACCATCCTGATGGCGTTTCTGGGCACCATGTCGGCGGCGCTGGTCGCGCTGCCGCTGGCGTTCTTTGCCGCCTCGAATTTCTCGCCCTTTGTCGCAGTGCGGCAGGTGACGCGGCGCCTGTTCGATTTCGTGCGCGGCGTGGACGGCCTGATCTGGACCATCATCCTGTCGCGCGCCTTTGGCCCCGGCCCGCTGACCGGCGCGCTGGCGATTGCGATCACGGACACCGGCAGCTTTGGCAAGATGTTCTCGGAAGCGCTGGAAAACGTCGATAACAAACAGATCGAGGGGCTGGCCTCCACCGGCGCCAAACCCGCGCTGCGCTACCGGTTTGGCGTGATCCCGCAGATCATGCCGGTGCTGCTGAGCCAGGTGCTGTATTTCCTCGAATCCAACACGCGGTCGGCCACGGTCATCGGCGCGATCACCGGCGGCGGCATCGGTCTGTTGTTGACGCAGGCGATCACCACGCAGAAAGACTGGGAAGAAGTCAGCTATTACATCATCCTGATCCTGCTGATGGTCATCCTGATGGACACCGTTTCGGGCTGGTTGCGCGGGCGGCTGATCAAGGGCACCGACGGCGGGCATTGATCTGCAGGAGAGCGCGACATGGCACGGTTGACGGCGGACGCGCCTTTTATCCAGCCCGGATGTTCGGTGACGGACAGCACCTTTGGGCGCTATTGCGAACTTGGGCAGGGCACCCGGATCGCGCATAGCCATCTGGGGGATTATTCCTACACCGACCGCTATGCCGACATCGCCAATGCGGATATCGGCAAATTCGCCAATATCGCCGCCTTTGTACGGATCGGCGCCACGGATCATCCACTGCACACCGCGTCCTGTCATCATTTCATGTACCGGTCCGCCGACTATTGGGACGATGTAGAAAACGATGCCGCGTTCTTTGCCCATCGCCGGTCGCGCCGCGCCTTTGTGGGCCATGACACATGGATCGGAAATGCCGCGATGATCAAACCCGAGGTGACTGTGGGCCACGGCGCCGTGGTGGCATCGGGGGCCGTGGTGACCAAGGATGTGGCGCCCTATACCATCGTTGCCGGCACGCCCGCCCGCGTGCTGCGCCTGCGCCAGCCTGCTGCGATGGCTGACCGGATCATCGCGCTGGGCTGGTGGGACTGGCCGCATGACCGGTTACGCGCCACGCTGCTGGATTTCCGCAGCCTGCCCGTTGCGGCGTTTCTGGAAAAATACGGCGGCTGATGCGGGCCCGATCGCGCGGAGCCCGCCTGATGCAGACGGATCGCGCCCGATCAGGCCGCAGAGGCCACGATCTGGTCTGCGACGCGCAAAAACCGCTCTGCGGCCCCGCCCCCCAGATAGGCCAGCCGCCCGGCCGAAAACGTCGCCTCGACCTGCCGGGTTTCGGCGTGGATCACCGTCAGGTCGGCGCGGCGGCCATAGTCGATGCGGCCCCGGTCCGGCAGGCGAAGGATCTCCGCCGGGTTTTTTGAAATCAGATCCCAGGCACGGGGCAGGGGCATCACGCCTTCATCCACCAGCCGGAACGCGGCCTGCGACAGCGCGGGATAATAGTAATCCGACACCAGCGCGTCACAGCGCCGCGCGCGCACCAGATGCAGCGCCGAAACATTGCCTGATTGCGACCCACCGCGCACCACATTGGGAGCGCCCATCAACACCGGATCACCAACCGCGCGCGCGGCTTCTGCCGCCGCCACCGAGGTCGGAAATTCGAAGATCTTGGCCCCGATCATCGAAAAATGTTCGCGGGTATTCGCATCGGGGTCATCATGACTGCCATAGACCACGCCCAGCCGGTCGAACTCTTCGGCCAGACGGCACAGATACCGGGGCACGCGCGGTTTCAGCGCCATGGTTTCGTGAACCAGTGCCATGTGTTCGTCGGGCGTGCGACCGGCCTTTCTGGCCCAGACGGTCACCTCGTGCGGGCGTTGTTCGGCCAGCATCACCGCCTCGTCCAGATGGTTGTTGAACACCACATAACCGACGCGATGCGCCTGCACGGCGGCCAGCAGGCGGTCCTTGGTATCGACGGTATGGGTTTCGCAGCGGATCTGCACCCGCAGGTCGATCAGCGCGCGCGGGCGGTAGGCATCAAGGCCCGCCAGCAATTGCAGCGCGTAATCCGGTCCGCGCGACCCGCCCTCCCACGACCAGCTTTGGGCCAGATAGGCCGTGGTCACGCCATTGGCCGCCGCGTCGCGGTCGGTACCCGCCAGCCCGGTCGCGATCGGAAACGGCGCCGACGGGCGCGGGGAAATGTGACGTTCGAAAGCGTCGCCGTGCAGGTCGATGATACCCGGCAGGATCAGGTAATCGGTCAGATCGACCTCGGGCAGTGGGCCCTTGGCAATGCGGCCGTCCTGCATCACCACGGACCGCGCCTGCATGTCTCCGTCGCGCAAAACCTGCGCGCCGGTAAGGCGAAGCGATAGTGGCAAACGGGGCATGGCATCACATGTCTGGGGTTCCGGGTTCAACGTTTGTGACCTATGCACGTGACGGGCCTGTGACAGAACCGCGTGTTTTCCACAGGAAATGACGAATTTCTGGTCTGAATCGATCCCATTACAGGTCGGCGACCGTCAGCGTGATCCGATCGCCCGCAAACCAGGTCTGACCGTATTCCACCGGAACGCCGGCCGGATCGACGTTGATGCCGCGGGTGCGCAGCACCGGCGCGCCGTCGGGGATGCGCAGATGCAGCGCCTGCATCGGCGTAGCGGCGCGCGCGGTGATGCGGGTGCTGGCACGGGTGAAATCGGCGATGCCTTCGGCCGCCAGCGCGGCGGTGACCGACCTCAGCGCGGTCAACAGGTCCGGCAAGCGCGGAAATCGCGCAGCAGGAAACACCGACCGGAACACCGCCAAGGGCTGGCCATCGGCCAGCGACAGCCCGTCATAGCAATGCACGTCGGACCCGCCGGGCAGTTGCAGGGCTGCGGCCTCTTCGGGGCTGGCGCGCCGGGTTTCGATCATGAGGATTTCCTTGCCGGGCAGACGGCCAGCCGCGGTCAGGCTTTGATGGAACCGCACGCGCCGCCCGATCGGATAATCGGTGGCCGTTGCCGCCACGAACACCCCCGCGCCGCGCCGCGAATGCACGGTGCCAGCGGCGGCCAGATCGGCCAGCGCCCGGCGCACCGTATGGCGGTTGACCCCGAACCGCGCCGAAAGATCGGCCTCGGTCGGCAGGCGGTCACCCAGGTCATATTGCCCTGCGGCGATTTCAGAGGCGAGCGTGTCGCGGATGGCGGTCCAGACCGGGCGACGGGTCATGTCACTGAACTTTCACATTCCGGGCGTTGCGGTGGCACGCGACTCGCTGTAAGGATTTGTATAGTTGTATAGATAGATGGACAAGTTGGCAAGATGTCCAGCCAGACACAGAACCACACCCAGAACCAGATGCAGACGTGGAATCGCCCCGGATGGATGGGCCTGCTGGCCCGCGCACCGGCTGCGTTGGTCGCGGAACGCATGGCCGAACTTGGTCTTTTGCCGGCGCATGACTGGTTGCGGGCGCCCGAAATCGGCACCGTGATGCTGCGCGGGCGCACCGGGGGCACCGGCGCACCGTTCAATCTGGGCGAGATGACGGTGACCCGCTGTGCGCTGCGGCTGGCAGATGGCGCCGTGGGTCACGGTCATGTGCAGGGCCGCGACAAACGCCATGCCACGCAGGCGGCGCTGGTGGACGCACTGATGCAGGGTCCGCAGGCGGCGCGGGTTGCACAGGTGGTGCTGGCCCCGATCGCAGCCGCCGTCGCCGGTACCAAACAGGCGCGCGCCGCAAAAGCCGCGGCCACCAAGGTGGAATTCTTTACGCTGGTGCGGGGAGAAGATTGATGGACAGCACAGCCCTGACCGGCGGGTTCGCGGACGCCCCTGTTGCTGCCGCCCACGTCTTTCGCGCAGCGATGGAGGCGATGGCCCGGCCCGGCACCATCGTGACGCTGGCCGGGGTTGCGCCGCCTGTGCCGCTGTCGGTGGCGGCGGGCGCTTTGATCCTGACGCTGTGCGACCCGGAAACGCCGGTCTGGCTGGCGCCGTCGCATAATTTGGCGGTGGTGCGCGACTGGATCGCGTTCCACACCGGCGCGCCCATCGTGACGGCGGACCGCGCCATGTTCGCCGTGGGGGACTGGGCGGGGGCACAGCCGCTGGACCGTTTTTCGATCGGCACTCCGGACTATCCCGACCGGTCGGCGACCCTGATCGTCGAAATGCCGGCAATGACCGCCACAGGCGCTCGCCTGACCGGGCCGGGCATCCGGGATGCCGCCGCGTTGTCCCTGCCGGAAACCGCTGCGTTCCGGGCAAACGCCGCGCTGTTCCCGCTGGGGCTGGATTTCTATTTCACCTATGGGGATCACGCCGCGGCGTTGCCCCGAACTACAAGGATCGGCTGATGTATGTCGCGGTCAAGGGTGGCGAACGCGCCATCGACAATGCCCATGCCTGGCTGGCCGAGGAACGGCGCGGCGATCCGGCGGTGCCCGAAATGTCGGTGGCGCAGATCCGTGAACAACTGGCACTGGCCGTCAATCGCGTCATGGCCGAGGGGTCGTTGTATGACCCCGATCTGGCCGCGCTGGCGATAAAACAGGCGCGCGGCGACCTGATCGAGGCGATTTTCCTGATCCGTGCCTATCGCACCACGTTGCCGCGGTTCGGTGCGTCGCGCCCGCTGAATACCGGCGCGATGGCCTGTGACCGCCGGGTGTCCGCCACGTTCAAGGACGCGCCGGGCGGGCAGGTGCTGGGGCCGACGTTTGACTACACACACCGTCTGTTGGATTTCAAACTGATGGCGGATGGCGATACGCCCGATGCGCCGCAGGGCGAGGCGCGGCGTGAAACCACCCCGCACATCACGCAATTCCTGAACGCCGAGGGGCTGATCCAGCAGGAAACCGCAAGTGACGCGATCCCGCGCGACCTGACGCGGCAACCGATGGAACTGCCCGCCGACCGCGCATTGCGGCTGCAGGCGCTGGCCCGCGCCGACGAGGGGTTCCTGCTGTCGCTGGCTTATTCGACCCAGCGCGGCTTTGGTCGCACGCATGCCTTTGTCGGCGAATTGCGTATCGGCGCGGTGACGGTGGAAATGGATATCCCGGAATTGGGTTTCGCGATCGATCTGGGCGAGGTCACGTTGACCGAATGTGAAACCGTGAACCAGTTCACCGGATCAAAGACCGAGCCACCGCAATTCACCCGGGGATACGGTCTGGTGCTGGGTCAGACCGAACGCAAGGCGATTTCGATGAGCCTCGTGGACCGCGCGCTGCGCTGGGCGGAATTGGGTGAAGACAACATCGGTGCCCCCGCGCAGGACGAAGAATTCGTGCTGATGCATTGCGACAACATTCAGGCCACCGGGTTTCTGGAACATATCAAGCTGCCGCATTACGTCGATTTCCAGTCCGAACTGGAATTGATCCGCAAATTGCGCGCGGCGGCGATGGTTGAACAGGCAGGAGCAGAAAAGACGGCACAGGAGGCAGCGGAATGACCGAAGGGCATTACAATTTCGCCTATCTGGACGAACAGACCAAACGCATGATCCGCCGCGCTATCCTGAAAGGTCTGGCGATCCCCGGCTATCAGGTGCCGTTTGCCTCGCGCGAAATGCCGATGCCCTATGGCTGGGGCACCGGCGGCGTGCAGGTGACGGCGGCGTGCCTGACGCCTGATGACCGGCTGAAGGTGATCGACCAAGGCGCGGATGACACGACGAACGCGGTGTCGATCCGCAAGTTTTTCCAGCGTACGGCGGGCGTGGCAGTCACGACGGCGACTGTTGAGGCGACCGTGATCCAGACTCGCCACCGCATCCCGGAAGTGGCGCTGACCGAAGGCCAGATCCTGGTCTATCAGGTGCCGATCCCCGAACCGCTGCGGTTTCTGGAACCGCGCGAAACGGAAACCCGCCGCATGCATGCGCTGGAGGATTACGGGTTGATGCATGTGAAACTGTACGAAGACATCGCCCGGCATGGCGCGATTGCCACCGCCTATGACTATCCGGTCAAGGTCGAGGGGCGTTACGTGATGGACCCGTCGCCGATCCCGAAATTCGACAATCCGAAACTGTCGGGCTGTGCCGCGATCCAGCTGTTTGGCGCAGGGCGGGAACAGCGGATTTACGCGCTGCCACCCTACACGCAGGCTGTCAGCCTTGATTTCGAGGATTTCCCGTTCGAACCCTCCAAGGCGGCGGGGTGCTGCACGCTGTGCGGATCGGACACGAGTTATCTCGACGAGGTAATCATCGATGACGCGGGCGGACGAATGTTTGTCTGTTCCGACACTGATTACTGCACCAGCAGGCAGGGGGCGGCAGCATGATCGCGGGACCATTGTTCCGGGTCGAAGGTCTGACCAAACGTTATGGCGCGCGGATCGGCTGCGCGGATGTGTCGTTCGACCTGTGGCCGGGCGAGGTGATGGGCATCGTCGGCGAAAGCGGGTCGGGCAAGACCACGCTGCTGAACTGCATGGCCGGGCAACTGGCCCCTGACGCGGGCCGCGTGCTGTTCGACATGCGCGATCGCGGCATGGTCGATACCGTGACGATGTCGGAACCTGACCGGCGGCGGCTGGCGCGGACCGATTGGGCGTTCGTGCATCAGCATGCGTGCGACGGGCTGCGGATGGGCGTGTCGGCGGGCGGCAATGTCGGCGAACGGCTGATGGCTGTTGGCGCGCGGCATTACGGCGACATCCGCGCGGCGGCGATCGATTGGCTGGACCGGGTCGAAATCGCCGCCGACCGCGTTGACGACCGCCCGCGCGCGTTTTCGGGCGGGATGCAGCAACGGTTGCAGATCGCGCGCAATCTGGTGACCGGGCCACGGCTGGTGTTCATGGACGAACCCACCGGCGGTCTGGATGTCAGCGTGCAGGCGCGGCTCTTGGACCTGTTGCGCGGGCTGGTGCGGGAAATGGGCCTGTCGGCCATCGTGGTGACGCATGATCTGGCGGTGGTGCGTCTGCTGGCGGACAGGCTGATGGTGATGAAGGACGGCCGCGTTGTGGAAACCGGTCTGACCGATCAGGTGCTGGACGACCCGCAGCACGGCTACACGCAGTTGCTGGTGTCCAGCGTGCTGCAGGTATGACGGCGGCGCGACACGGACAGGAACGGGAAAAGATCATGATCCAGATCGACAATGTCGGCAAAGAATTCGTGCTGCACAATCAGGGCGGCGCGGTGATCCCGGTAATGGCCGGGGCACATCTGACGGTCGCGCCCGGCGAATGCGTGGCGCTGGTGGGGGCATCGGGCGCGGGGAAATCCACGCTGATGCGGATGATCTACGGCAATTATCTGTGCGATACCGGCGCGATCCGGGTCGGCGGCGTCGATGTGGCGCAGGCCAGCCCGCGCGAGATCATCGCGCTGCGCCGGGCCGTGCTGGGCTATGTCAGCCAGTTTCTGCGCGTAGTGCCGCGCGTGCCGACGGTGGATGTGGTGGCGGAACCGCTGTTGGCTCTTGGCGTTGCGGCGGATACGGCGCGCGCGCGGGCCTGCGCTTTGCTGGCGCGATTGAATGTCCCGGAACGGCTGTGGTCGCTGTCGCCCACCACGTTTTCGGGCGGAGAACAGCAGCGGGTGAACATCGCGCGCGGGTTCGTGCATCCCTATCCGGCGTTGTTGCTGGATGAACCGACCGCGTCGCTGGACGCGGCCAACCGCGAGGTCGTGCTGGGCCTGATCGAAGAGGCCAAGGCGCGCGGCGCGGCGATCGTCGGCATTTTCCACGACGAAGGCGCGCGGACGCGGGTGGCCGACCGCGAGGTCGATGTGCGCGCCTTTACCCCGGCGCGGGCGGCGTAATGACCCCTGAATTGCCTCGCGTGATCGGCGTGGTCGGGCCATCCGGCGTCGGCAAGGACACGGTGATGGCGGCGCTGGTAGCGGCAGAACCGCGTCTGGCCTTGGTGCGCCGCGTGATCACCCGGCCGTCAGAGAAGGGCGGCGAGGATTTCGACGGCGTTTCCGATCAGGAATTCGACCGTCGCCACGCGGCGGGCGCGTTCATTCTGGACTGTGCGGCGCACGGGTTGCGGTATGGCATCCCTGTCACCCTGCCGGCAGAGCGCGATGCGCTGGTGAACCTGTCGCGCGGCGCGCTGGCGCAGGCCCGCGACGTGTTCGGGCGTGATACAGGCCGCGCGTTCATGGTGCTGGAACTGACCGCCGCACCGGATGTGCTGGCGACGCGGCTGGCGGCACGCGGGCGCGAAGACGCGCCCGCAATCGCCGCGCGGCTGGCCCGCATGGTCGACATGCCGGCTGGGCTGGACATCATCCGGCTGGACAATTCCGGCGCGGTTGCGACCACGGTGGTTGCGGCGCGCGCGGCACTTTACCCCGACAACGGCAGGCGGGCGATCTGATGGAAATACCCCGTCTCGTCCGACCCGGCCAAGGTGATGTCGGTAATCGTCAGGCCCTCGGTGGCGAGCGGGCCCAACCGGTCACGTGCGGCCTGTTCGACGGCGGCGATGTCGGCGGTGTCCAGTTTGCCGGTCAGGGTCATATGAAAACGGAACTCGTCCATGACATAAGGATAACCCCAGCGGACCAGCAACGCGTCCTGCGCCGGCGTCAGGGGCGCGGCACGGCGGCGCGCCAGATCGGCGTCAGACGGCGGCGCGCGGTACGTATCCAGATCAGCGACCAGCGCGGCGGCGAGGCTGTTCAGCACAGCAGGCTGTGGGTCCGGGATCAGCGCCAGAAACCGGCCCAGCCGGGCCAGCCGCAACGCGGGCAGCGTGACCGGGGCGCGCACGGCGCACAATGCGCGCGCGGCGTCATGCAAGGCGCCGGCGCTGTGACCATCCGCCAGCTGGAACGGCGGTTTCAGCGTGGCGTGAAAGCCGTATTTGCGCGGTTCAGCGGTGATATCCGCCATGGCGCGCGGCAATCGCAGCACAGGCTGCCCCGCGAAATCACCGCGCGCGATATCCCAGCCCAGCCAGGCCGCCCCAAAATCGGCCAATGGCCCTGCGGGCGGAGTGTAATACAGCGCAAAACGGGCGTAATCCCCGGTGAAATTCATAGCGGGTCTCCTTCTGGGGGCATCGCATCGCAGGCAAGGATGACACGGACATGACAGAAGACATCGTGATCGGGAATGCCCGTCTGGTATTGGCAGACGGGGTGCGTCCCGGTGCGCTGGTGATCCGCGACGGGCGTATAGCTGATATCGACACCGGGCCAACCCGCGCCATGACGGTAGATGCTGATGGCGATTATCTGGCGCCCGGCATGGTGGAATTGCATACCGACAATCTGGAACGCCACATGTCGCCGCGGCCAAAGGTGGATTGGCCGCATGCCGCCGCCATCGTCGCGCATGACGGCGAACTGGCGTCTGTGGGCATCACCACGGTGTTCGATGCGATGCGGGTGGGGTCGATCAACAGCGGGCGGTCGCGCTATGGCCGCTATGCCCGGCCGCTGGCCACCGAACTGCTGGAAATGCGGGCGCAGGGCGCGCTGCGGATCAGCCATTTCCTGCATCTGCGCGCTGAGGTCTGTTCAGAGACGCTGGCCGAGGAACTGGCCGAGTTTGGCCCCGAGGACCGTGTGCGGATCGTGTCGCTGATGGATCACACGCCGGGGCAGCGGCAATTCCGCGATGTGACCAAACTCGCGGCCTATGTGCAGGGCAAGCACGGGCTGAACGATGTCGAGTTTCAGGAACATATCGCGCATCTGCAAGGGCTGCGCGCCACCTATGGTGCGCTGCACGAGGTGGCGGCGGTGCAGGCCGCGCAGCGGTTCGGCGCGGTGCTGGCCAGCCATGATGATACCGATGCGGGTCAGGTGGCGGTGTCAGCAAGCTATGGCGTGACGGTCGCCGAATTTCCGACAACCGAAGAAGCCGCGCGCGCCAACCGGGCCGCCGGCATCGGCAACATCATGGGCGCCCCCAATCTGGTGCGCGGCGGGTCGCATTCCGGCAACGTGGCGGCCAAGGCGTTGGCCGAGGTGGGGCTGCTGGACATTCTGTCGTCGGATTATGTACCGTCCGCGCTGTTGCTGGGGGCGGTCATGCTGGGCGACCTGTGGGATGACATGGCCCGCGGCATGGCCACTGTCACCTCCGCCCCGGCGCGCGCAGCGCGGCTGACGGACCGGGGCGCGCTGGCACCGGGGCTGTATGCCGATCTGCTGCGGTTTCGGCGGCTGGATAATGGCACACCGGTGGTGCGCGGCGTGTGGTCGAAGGGCGTGCGGGTGGGGTGAGGGAGCTGGTGGCACCCCCGCGCTGTGCGCGGGGGCTGGACTTGTCTCACGTCACCATAAAATCGCTTTGTGTTCCAGTATTCTGGGGACAGCAGCAGGATTGTCGATACTGCCGTCGGCACGAGCGAATTCATCCGTATGGAAGATCAGGCGGGACCAGGACGGATCCGATGTGTTTTCCGAAATGGCGGCAAATACTGCATCCTGCGCGTCTTCGCTCGGTGCCGAAAAACGCCGCTCGATCGTGCTTTCGAGTTCTGCCTGTGAATATGGTGCTGATCCTTCCGGCCCGCCGCGTATGAGGATTGGCATGGCTGCTCATGACTGCGTCACGCGCTTTTCTTGGCGGTGCCAGGCATGTCAAAAACAAAAAAGGCCGCCCACCCCACCGGGCAGGTGGCCCAATTAACTCAATCCAACGTTACCCGCCGTGCTTGACGATCAGCGCCTTGGCCTGTTCGATCAATGCGGTGCCATCGACGCCTTTGGTGCCCATATCGGCTACCCAGCGGTCGATCACCGGCTTGGATTTCTCTTTCCAGCGCGCAACTTCGGTTTCGTCCAGCGTGGTTATGCTGTTGCCGGCAGCCTCGGCGATGTCGCGGCCAGGCTTGTCGTAATCGAACATCACCTGCGCGGCGAATTCGGCCAGCTTCATGCCGGATTCGCCGTCGATGGCGGCGCGGACGTCGGCGGGCAGGCTGTCATACTTGGCCTTGTTCATCACCATGATGATCGTGGCGGTATAAAGTGCTTCGGTGCCGCCGAATTCGACGTGGTTTTTCGCCAGTTCCGCCAGCCGGATCGACGGGGTCACTTCCCACGGGATTACGGTGCCGTCGATCACGCCCTTGGACAACGCCTCGGGGATCGCGGGCAGCGGCATGCCGACCGGGGTCGCGCCCAGTTCCGACAACATGTCCGAGATCACCCGGGTCGGGCCGCGCAGTTTCTTGCCCGCCAGATCCTCGAGTTTGGTGATCGGGTCCTTGGAATGGATCAGGCCGGGGCCATGCACCCACGCGCCCAGCACCTTGACCTGATTGTATTCGCCGGCCTGCAATTCGCTGTCCACCAGATCCTGAAACGCCTTGGCAGTGGCGATCGGGTTGGTCATCATAAAGGGCAGTTCGAACACTTCGGTTTTCGGGAACCGGCCGGGGGTATAGCCCACCACGGTCATGGTGATATCGGCCACGCCGTCGATCGCCTGATCCATCAGGTCGGACGGTTTGCCGCCCAAAGCCATGGCGTCGAAATGTTCGATCTTGACCTTGCCACCTGACGCGGCGGTGACGCGTTCGCCCCAGGGTTTCAGGATGTGCAGGGGCACGGTCGCGCCCGGCGGCAGGAACTGGTGCAGTTTCAGCGTGATGTCTTGTGCGAACGCCGCGGGTGCAAGGCCCAGCAGCATGGCAGTTGCGGCCACGGTATTGATGATCGTGAGACGTTTCATGCGGTATCCTCCCCTGGATGCGCCTCTCCTGTTCCCGGGGCGTCACCAACAGTTAAGCGATATAGCAATAGGCGCTGTCAACGATTCCGCAATCGTGGTCACGTCGGTGCGAAATCTGACCGGCCGGGTCTGGTCCGGCCGGTCGTGCAGTGTGGTCCGGGCCGGTTACTTGCCGTCCGTCTCGTAGTTTGCCAGCAGCTTTTCGTTGCGCGCGGCTTCGATTCTGGAAATCCGGTCGTCGTGCAGTTGCGAGAGCCCCTTCGATGGCCAGATCATTGCGACCGGAGTCCAGCGCCTGCACGATGCGGGCGGTCAATGCGGTGATGCGCGCGGCCAGGCCACCGGCCAGCGCCTGTTCGCTGCGCTGGCGCTGGATCAGGCTGGCCAGCGTGGATTTCGCGGCCATCAGCGAGGTTTCGACCTCGCGGATTTTCTGGTCGATCAGTTCGATCGCGTAGGTATCGCGCAGCGCGTCTTCGGTCCGGGCCGATGCGCGGACAAACAAGGTCTTCAATGAGCCGAACATTCAGCCATCTCCTTGTGAACGCTGTTCATGAGACAGATGCGGGTGATTCCTGAACGCCGTTCAAGAATTACTTGAACGCTGTTCAGGAATTTTTCGAGGCCCCGGTCACGTGCGTCAACAGCAGCGCGATCATGTCTTCCATATCGCCGCGCGGCACGGACGAGATGCGGTTTTCCATCCCCAGCAACACGACGCCATGCACCGATGAAAACAGGGTCCGGGTCATCAGGTCGATCTGTTGCGGTGTCCAGTCGGGGTAAATTTCGCCCAAAGGCGCGGCGATATAGCCAAAAAGACGCTGCATTTCCGCCAGATACCAAGCGGGTACGGCGGATTGGACCGACATCTGCAGATCGAACAGCGTGCGCCACAGCCGGGGATGATCGGTGGCGAATTGCAGATAGGCGCGCGACATCACGATCAGGCGGTCGATGGGGGGCGCGTCGGCATTGTCCGCGATGCTGGCCGCCACTGCCAGACCCAGGCGGCCAAAGGTGCGCCCGTTGACCGCGATCACCAGGTCCTGCAGGTCGGCGAACACATTGTAGATCGCGCCGACCGCACAGCCCGCACCCTGCGCCAGATCGCGCGCCTTGATCGCCGCCATGCCATCGGTGGCAATTCGCGATTCAGCGATGTCGATCAGGCGCGCGCGCAGGTCGTCGCGCCGCTGTTCCGCTTTGCTGGCCATGACTGCCTCCTTTGAACGAAGTTCAAGGAATAGCCGGTCGGGCTGGAAAAGATAAGCCGCCTGCAGACTGCGCCCCGGTTACAGGGTCAAATGACCGCGCCGGACGCCTAGCAGCTAGAGCGCCCGTCCGCGCCGGGTTCGGGTTTGCAGAACAACCGGTACAACAACGCGATCACCTCGGAGGTGTTCTGATCCGCCAGCCGGTAATAGATCACCTTGCCCTCGCGCCGTGTCGCCACCAGCCCTTCGTCGCGCAGCCTTGCCAGCATCTGGCTGACGGCGGCCTGGCGCAGGTCCAGCACATCTTCCAACTCGCCCACCGATTTCTCTCCGGACCCCAGATGGCACAGGATCATCAGCCGGCCTTCATGCGCCAGCGTCTTCAGATAGGCCGCCGCCATTTCGGCGGATCGGGCCATTTCCGACGGTGGGGCAGGGGGGTTATGGGTGTTCATGTCCGCTCACATTCCAATTCTGCAAGATCATATAATATATGAACCGCGAAATGCGAGGGTCGCCCATCAATCTGTGTCCACCGGTGCCCCACCGGCAAAGCGGTTGCCGTTTCTGTAATCGCAAGGCGCTTCCTGCATTTGCAGATGCAGTCCGTCGCCGATGTAGGGGTGCGCGCGCGCCAGCGCTTCGTCGACGTCGATGCCCAGACCGGGGGCGGTGGGGGGCGTGACATGGCCATCCTCGACCCGGATCGACCCCTTGATCAGCGCGTCATGGAACGGCGTTTCGACGGTTTCGATCATCAACAGGTTCGGTATCGACGCGGCCAGATGCACATTCGCGGCCCATTCGATCGGCCCGGCATACAGATGCGGCGCGATCTGCGCGTTGAACGCCTCGGCGATCGCGGCGATTTTCTTGACCTCCCAGATGCCCCCGGCGCGCCCCAGCGCGGGTTGCAGGATTTCCGCGCCGCCCGCGCGCAACAGCGCGACGAATTCCGACTTGGTGGTCAGCCGTTCACCGCCCGCCACTGGTATCCGCACAGCGCGCGCGACCGCCGCCATGCTGGCCACGTCATCGGGCGGCACCGGTTCTTCGAACCACAACGGGCTGTAGGGCTCCAGCGCCTGCCCCAGCCGGATCGCGCCTGCGGTCGAAAACTGGCCATGCGTGCCGAATAACAGGTCGGCCCGGTCGCCCACCACCTCGCGGATGGCGCTACAAAACGCCACCGACCGGGTGATGTCGGACATCGCGGGCATGTGCCCGCCCCGGATGGTGTAGGGCCCTGCCGGGTCGAATTTCACCGCCGTATAGCCGCGCCCGACCGCCTCGCGGGCAGAGGCCGCCGCCATGTCCGGTGACACCCAGAAATCCGCCACGTTCTGACCCGGCAGCGGATACAGATAGGTATAGGCGCGCAGCCGGTCGTTCATCCGCCCGCCCAGCAGGGCCCAGACCGGACGGTCGCGGTCCTTGCCCAGAATGTCCCAGCAGGCGATTTCCAGTCCCGAAAACGCGCCCATTACCGTAAGATCGGGCCGCTGCGTGAATCCCGACGAATAGGCCCGGCGGAACATCAGTTCGATGTTTTCCGGGTTTTCGCCGGCCATGTGGCGGTCGAACACATCGCGGATCACGGCGGTCATCGCGACCGGTCCAACGGATGAGGCATAACATTCGCCCCAGCCGGTGATCCCGGTATCGGTGGTGACCTTGACAAAGATCCAGTAACGCCCCCCCCAACCGGGGGCGGGCGGGGCGGTCACGATGATATCCAGATCGGTCAGGCGCATGGCGGGTCCTCCTGGCGGCAGGTTCGCCCGGGGGCGGCGGCCTGCGCAAGGCCATCCGCGGCGTCACATGTCGGTTTCAGCCCTCAGTCAGCGCCAAGCCAACCCTCAATCAGTTCTTGGCGCCGATCCGTGGTTCGGTTCCGGCCCGCAGCCGCGCGATATTGGCGCGGTGGGTGAAAAATACCAGCAGCGTCAGCATCGCGCACAAGAAGAACACATCGCCCCGGTCCAGCACGAACACCCAGACGGTGGACAGCGCCGCCGCCATCAGGGCGGACAGCGACGATATCCGGGTCACTGCCGCTGTCGCAGCCCAGGTGGCGCAGCACAGCAGGCCCAGCGGGAACACCAGCGCCAGCAACAGCCCAAGAAACGTGGCGACCCCCTTGCCGCCCTTGAAGTTCAGCCAGACCGGAAAACAATGGCCGATAAACGCCGCCAGCCCCGCCAATTGCGCCGCATCGTCGCCCGCAAACGCCCGGGCGACCAGCACCGCGACAGCGGCCTTGGCCCCGTCCAGGATCAGGGTCGCCAGCGCCGCGCCCTTGTTGCCGGTGCGAAGCACGTTGGTCGCGCCGATGTTGCCCGACCCGATGCTGCGGATATCGCCCAGCCCCAGCGCGCGCGTCAGCACCAGACCGAACGGGATCGATCCAAACAGATAGCCCATCAGGGTCCACAGCAACAGCGATGGCAAAACGGTGTCGACGGGCGGCATCTACAGGTCTCCGAACAACTGGGTGCCCCCCACCCATGTCGCGCGGACGCTACCCTGCATCCGTGCGCCGTCAAAGGGGGTGTTCTTGGATTTCGACCGCAGCGCAAAACGGTCCAGAACAAACGGCGCATCGGGGTCAAACGCCACCAGATCGGCGGGGGCGCCTACGCTCAGCCGCCCCTGCGGCAGGCCCAGCCGTTTCGCCGGGTTCAGGGCGGCCAGCCGGAACAGCGCGGGCAGCGTCAGATCGCCGGAATGATACAGCCGCAGCATGGCCGGCAAAAAGGTTTCCAGCCCCACGGCCCCCGGCGCCGCATCCTCGAACGGCAGGCGTTTCGATTCCTCGTCCTGCGGCGTGTGCAGCGATGACAGGATGTCGATCAGCCCCGTGCGCAGCGCTTCCACGGTGGCTTGCCGGTCATCCTCGGATCTTAACGGCGGCGTCAGGCGGAAGAACGTCCGGTAATCCGAGATGTCGAATTCGTTCAGAGTGACATGGTGGATCGAGGTGCCGGCGGTCACATCCAGCCCGTTGCGTTTCGCGCGTTCCAGCGCGGGCAGCGCGCGGGCGGTGGTGATCTGGTCGAAATGATACCGTGCGCCGGTCATTTCCAGCAGTGCGATATCGCGGTCCAGCCCCATGCGTTCTGCCATCGGCGATACGGCGGGCAACCCGAGCAGCGACGCGAATTTGCCACTGGTCGCCGCCGCCCCGCGCGACAGGCCGGGGTCCTGCGGGTGGCCGATTACCAGCGCGCCAAGACCGCGCGCATAGGTCAGCGCGCGGGTCAGCACCTTGGTGTCGGTGACCACATGGGTGCCATCGGTGAACGCCACCGCGCCCGCGTCCAGCAGAAACCCGATTTCCACCATCTCGCGGCCCGCGCGGCCCTTGGTCAGCGCCGACATCGGCAGGACGCGCACCAATGCCGCCTCGCGCGCGCGGCGGGCGACGAATTCCAGCGCTTCGGGCGTGTCGATGGGCGGCACGGTGTCGGGGCGCGCGACGATGGTGGTCACACCGCCCGCCGCCGCCGCCTGCCCGGCGGACCGGAAACTTTCCTTGTGCCGTTCGCCGGGTTCGCCGACCTTGACCCCGATATCGACGATGCCGGGAGCAAGGAAAAGCCCGCCAAGGTCGATCACCCGCACGCCCGCAGGCAGGGCGATTTCCGCGCCGACGGCGGCAATCAGGCCATCCGCGATCAACAGCGAGCCGGGCGTGACGCTGTCGCCTTCAGGGTCGATCAGGCGGACATTCTGCAACAGGGTGGCGGTCATGGCGACGGCCTTTCCGGCAGGTCCTGCCCTTTCTGGATGCGGCGGATCAGGGCGTGCACGGCGGCGGCGTCGGGGATGCGGTCGAACCCCACGGTGCGCACGCGCATGCGCGACAGGAACAGCGGCGCAAAGCCGAAAGACACGTGGCCATGGGGCCGGCTTTCATCCGCCGTGACGATGGTGTCCGGCGTGATCGGCCATCCGCGCAGGCGTGGCGTCAGCAACGGCCATCGCGTCAGGATCAAGGCGCGGCGGTTGGTCAACGCATAGGCGGTGGCACGCTGGCGCAGCAGCGGGATCACCGTCACCTCGGCCACCAGCCACAGCGCCGCCGCCAGAAAGGCAAACCCCATCCACATGCCGTACCGCAACCACAGCCAGCCATTGAACAAAAAGAACACCGCCACCACCAGCCGCACGATCCCGTCACGCGTCAGTGTCAGACCGGGGGCCGGGCGACCCTGCCACAACAGATGTTCACCCTCGGCCAGCGCGGATGACCAGTCGGGTGCGGCCCCGCCGGATACAGTCTGGACAGGCATGGTCATGGCAGGCGCTCCGTATCACGGGCGGACCGGATCCGGGCGATCATCGCCTGCGGATCGCGGATGCCCTGCATCGACCCCTTGGTGCCGTCGGTCAGGTAGATCGTGATGTAATGCGAAAACCCCTCCATCCGGGCGATCTGGTCCAGCGGCACGACATGCACCGGTGCCGCGCCATTGCGCAGGAACAGCGCATGTTCGGTCAGAAGGTAGTCCGCAATCGGGGCATCCGGGCGATCCCACAGCGGGCGCGTGCCACCGAACAGCGCCAGCCCCGCCAGCCCGTAGGGCAGCCATGTGCCCAGCCAGCCTGGCAGGTCCATCAGACGGGTCAGTGCGAGCCCCATCGCGAACAGCATTGCGGTCCGGATGACCACTCCGGCGCGCCAGCCATAACCGTTGACAAGTTCGCCGCGGGGGATGGTGGCCTGCCAGATCACCGGTTGCACACCGGCTTGCATATCGGCTTGCACACCGGCGGTCATGTCAGAACCCCGCTGGCGCGGCGCAGGGTGGCCAGTACCGCGCCCGCGTCTGCGTTGAACTTGATCAGGTGCTTGTCGCCGCCCCTGGTCACGACCTGAACCGCCGATCCGAACTTGCGCAGTTTGGCGATATCCGACAGGGCGACGCGGCGCTCTGCCGGGCCTTCCAGCGCGGTGCGGGTCAGGTGCCAGGCATGGCCCAGCTCTTCGGACGCCATGATGTAAGCCCGCAGCGCAATCGCCAGCAATCCGCCGATCGCGCCGGTCCAGACATGCGGATTGCCCATCGCCCACAGGATCACCATGCCGATGCCCATCGCGCCTGCGGCCAGCCAGGCCTGATCGCGCCAGTATTGTGTGCGGTCGGGGCGAAAGATCGTCTCGGTCATGATGCCACCCAGATCACCAGCGCCGTCAGCGCAAAGATCACCAGCAGCGCTACCGTGGCCACGCGGCCCATCATGGCGGCATCGGACGTCCGTTTGACCGGCGCGCCATCCAGCGTGCCCTGCGCGGATTGCGCCACCAGCGGCTCTGGCACCCGCAGCTTCACGGTTTCCTCGTAATAGCCAATCAGCCGCAAGGGCGGGCGCGGGTCGGGCGTGACCCCTGCCGGCAAAGCCGTGTTCACCACCAGCACCACAGTCCCGGTCAGCGCGTTCAGCAGCGCGGCATCCGGGGCGATCTGATCGGCATCCATCCCCATCGCATCGGTCATATACGTCGCAAACCCGTAATCCAGCAGGATATCGACGCGGAACTGTTCCACGAAATCCTCATCAAGCTCGGCAACGCCAAGCGCCGCGGCCAGCGCATCCGGAACTTCGATTTCGTCCGACCCGTCCAGGGCAAACACCCAGACCGCGCGCATTGCCGTCATGCCATCACCCCGCGTTCCATTGACCGCCCGCTCCGTTCGGCGCGCAGGTTGCGGGCCAGCAGATCCATCGCCGCCATCCGCACTGCCACGCCCATTTCGACCTGTTCCTGAATCACCGACCGGTTGATGTCATCGGCGATTTCGCCGTCAATTTCCACGCCGCGGTTCATTGGGCCCGGGTGCATCACGATGGCATCGGGCGCGGCATGCGACAGCTTTTCGGCGCCCAGCCCGTAGCGGTGATAATATTCGCGTTCCGACGGGATGAACCCGCCATCCATGCGTTCCTTTTGCAGGCGCAGCATCATCACCACATCCGCGCCCTTCAGCCCGGCGCGCATGTCGTCATAGACCTCGACGCCGAATTCGGCGATGCCCGCCGGCATCAGCGTGGGCGGCCCGATCAGGCGGATGCGGCTTTCCATGCGGTTCAGCAGCAGGATGTTCGACCGCGCGACTCGGCTGTGCGCGATGTCGCCGCAGATCGCCACGGTCAGCCGGTGCAACCGCCCTTTTGCCCTGCGAATCGTCAGCGCGTCCAGCAGCGCCTGCGTGGGGTGTTCGTGCCGCCCGTCGCCGGCGTTCAACACCGCGCAATTCACCTTGGCCGCCAGCAGTGCGACCGCGCCCGACGCTGGGTGCCGCACCACCAGCAGATCGGGGTGCATCGCGTTCAGCGTCAGCGCGGTGTCGATCAGGGTTTCGCCCTTTTTCACGCTGGAATGGGCGACGGCCATGTTCATCACATCGGCGCCCAGTCGTTTGCCCGCCAACTCGAAACTGGCCTGCGTGCGGGTGGAGGCCTCGAAGAACATGTTGATCTGGGTCAGCCCGGCCAGCGCGTCGGAATGTTTCACGTCGCGCCGGTTCAGCGCAACATACTGGTCGGCCAGATCCAGCAGCGTTGTGATGGACGCCGGGGCCAGATGTTCGATGCCCAGCAGGTGGCGATGAGGGAACTGCATGGGCCACTCCTTGCAAGCCGTCCGTGGCCGGGGTGGGCGTTGGGCGCATCCCGGTATAGACCGGATCGCGGGCGGCGGACAAGAAGCCAGACGCGGCGTGATGGCGCGGATGGCAGCCGGCAGATAGGGTTGCGGGATGGAATCACTGCAAGACTGCGAATTGGCATTGGCCTTGCTGGCATGGCAGGTGGAACTCGGCGCGGACGAGGCGATCTGTGACGCGCCGGTCAACCGCTATGCCGAATCCGTCGTCGCACCGACCGTCGCGCCCCGCCGTGAAGGTGCGCCGGCCGTGGCGCTGCCCCCGGACAATGCCGTCGGGCCCGATCCGGTCGCAGCAGCGCAGGCGTTGGCGCAGGCGGCGCCCGATCTGGCGGCGCTGCGCGCCGCGATGGCGGGTTATGACCATTGCGCCATGAAACAGGGCGCGCGGACGCTGGTGTTTGCCGACGGTTTGCCGGGTGCGCGCGTGCTGGTGCTGGGCGAGGCGCCGGGCCGTGAAGAGGATCTGACCGGCCGGCCCTTTGTCGGCGCGGCAGGACAGTTGCTGGACCTGATGCTGGGTGCCATCGGGCTGGACCGCGCCGAAATGGACCCGGATCGCGCGGTCTACATCACCAATGTGCTGCCATGGCGCCCGCCGCAGAACCGCGACCCGTCACCGGCTGAAATTGCCATGATGCGGCCCTTTGTCGAACGTCACATCGCGCTGGCCCGGCCGCAGGTGCTGGTGCTGATGGGCAACCACGCCTGCGACGCCGTGCTGGGACAGCGCGGCATCCTGCGGCTGCGCGGGCATTGGACCGAAGCGCTGGGCCTGCCGGTTCTGCCGATGACGCATCCGTCCTATCTGCTGCGCAACCCGGCGGCAAAACGCGAGGCATGGGCTGACCTGTTGTCACTGCGCGCGCGGCTCGATGCCGGGTGATGGTTGAGGCATGATGGTTGATCCGGTCATCCTGCTGGCCTTTGTCGCTGCCGCATTGGCCCTGAACCTGACGCCAGGGGCCGACATGATGTTCTGCCTTGCGCAAGGGCTGCGGCACGGACCCGCCCCTGCGGCGGCGGCCTCTGCGGGGATATCGACAGGCGCGCTGATCCATGCCGGCGCGGCGGGGCTGGGGTTGTCGGCGCTGATCGCCGCACATCCCTGGGCGTTCGAAGCCATCCGTTGGGTGGGGGTGGCCTACCTTTTGTGGCTGGCCTGGTCAGGTTGGCAGGCCGACATACGGCCACAGGGACCGGCGAAACCGCCGGGGCAGGCGGCACCGCCCGGGCTGGCCCGCGCCTTTGGCGCCGGGCTGACGGTCAACTTGACCAATCCCAAGGTGATCCTGTTCGTGCTGGCCTTTGTGCCGCAGTTCGTGGACCCGGTCCGCCCGGTGCTGGCGCAATTCCTGATACTGGGCGGGATCATCGCGGCGGGCGGGTTCGTGGTGAATGCGGCGGTCGGCTATTTCGCGGGCGGGCTGGGGCGGCGCATGGCCGGGGACCCCCGGCTGGGGCGCACATTGTCGCGGATCAGCGCCGGTGTGTTCGGCCTGCTGGCGTTGCGGCTGGCCTGGGGGGCCTTTGCGGACCGCGCCTGACGCCTGAGACGATCCGCCCCTATCTTCCCCGCCCGGTGCACATTATCATCCGCGCAGCCAAGGATCCCGCCCGCATGTCCCGCATCGACGAAACCCGCCCGTTTCTGCCCCTGCGCATCGCCGTGCTGACGGTCAGCGACACACGCAGCGAAGGCGACGACCGGTCCGGCGATACGCTGGTTGAACGGCTGACCGGGGCGGGGCATCTGCTGGCCGCGCGTGCCATCGTGATCGACAACCGCGCCCTGATTGCGGCCCGGCTGCGCGACTGGATCGCCGAGCCCGACATCGACGTGATCCTGTCCACCGGGGGCACCGGCCTGACCGGGCGGGATGTGACGGTCGAGGCGCACCGCGACGTCTATGAAAAGGAAATCGAGGCGTTCGGCACGGTTTTCACTCTGATCTCCATGCAGAAAATCGGTACATCCGCGGTGCAAAGCCGCGCCACCGGCGGCGTGGCGGGCGGCACCTACCTGTTCGCACTGCCCGGCAGCCCCGGCGCCTGCCGCGATGCGTGGGACGAGATCCTGCGCTGGCAACTGGATTTCCGCCACCGGCCCTGCAATTTCGCCGAAATCATGCCGCGTCTGGACGAACATCTGCGTCGAAAATGACTGGCGGCGTCAAAAAATGACTGGCGGCGTCAAAAAATGTCGGATCGTGATGAAATTGACCGACCGTTTCAGGCGCAAGATCCGTAAGAGCTGGGGTTGGCAGCCGGATCTTGGCAACAGGGCCGCCGCGCCTAACTATTGGGTTCACAAGGAAAACGGGGCGGACAGTTAAGATGCGTTTCCTGCGCCACAGCCTGACCGGTCTGTTTCTGACAGCAGTGACCCTCGGTCTGCTGGGATGGGCGGGCGTGTTGATCCGCGATGCGATCGCCGTCAGTCTGGCGCGCGACAGCGCGGCGCCGCCCGCGCGGGAGCGGACCTTTACCGTGCCGGTGATGACGGTTGCGGCCGAAACGGTGACACCGCGCCTGAGCGCCTTTGGTCAGGTGCAATCGACGCGCACGCTGGAACTGCGCGCGGCGGTCGGCGGTCAGGTGATCGAACTGGCCCCCGCCTTTGTCGAAGGCGGTCAGGTCACGGCGGGGCAGGTGCTGCTGCGTCTTGACCCGGCCGATGCGCAGGATGCGTTGGCGCGCGCCCGCGCCGACCTGTCCGACGCCGAGGCCGAGGTGCGCGATGCCGCGCGGGGCCTGACACTGGCCCGCGCAGATCTGGCCGCCGCCGAAGATCAGTCCGAATTGCGCCAGCGCGCCTTGCAGCGGCAACAGGATCTGGCGACGCGCGGTTTTGGTTCTGATGCGGCGATCGAAACGTCCGATATGGCAGCATCTGCCGCCCGGCAATCGGTGCTGTCGCGTGCGCAGGCCGAGGCGCAGGCAGAAGCGCGGGGCGATCAGGCCGCAACCCGGCTGGCGCGGATCCGGATCGCGCTGGCCGAGGCGGAACGCCGGCTGACCGATACGACCATCTCCGCATCGTTCGACGGAACGCTGACCGGGGTCACGCTGGTCGAAGGGCGTCTGGTCACCGCCAACGAACGGCTGGCCGCGCTGGTGGACGGCACGTCGCTGGAGGTCGCGTTCCGGCTGTCGACGGCGCAATATGTGCGGCTGCTGGATGCGCAGGGCCAACTGGTCACCCGGCCCGCCACCGTGGCGCTGGACCTGTGGGGCGCCGAACTGACCAGCCCGGCGCGGCTGACGCGGGCTTCGGCGGCGGTAGGCGAAGGGCTGACGGGTCGGTTGGTGTTTGCCACCATCGACGTCCCGCGTGGTTTGCAGCCGGGCGATTTTGTCACCGTGTCGGTCGAGGAACCGCCCTTGCAGGGGATCATCGCCGTGCCGGCCACCGCACTGGATGCCGCCAACACCCTGCTGGTGCTGGGCCCGGAGGATCGGCTGGAGGCCGTGTCCGTCACGCTGGAACGGCGGCAGGGCGATCTGGTGCTGTTGCGCGCCCCGGGGCTGGACGGGCGCGAAGTGGTGTCCGAACGGACGCCGCTGATCGGGCCGGGGATCCGGATCAAACCGCTGCGTGCGCCCGATCCCGAAGACCCCGATGCGCAGGCGAATGCCACCCCCGCCGGGCCACAGATGGTGGAATTGACACCGGAACGCCGCGCGCGGCTGGTGGCCTATGTCACGGCCAATGCGCGGATGCCGGACGATGTGCGCACCCGGCTGTTGACGCAATTGCAGGACGCGCAGGTGCCCTTGCAGGTGGTGGAACGGCTGGAAAGCCGCATGGGCGGCTGACGGATGGACCGCGGTTCAGGCATCATCGGCTATTTCGTGCGCCACCGGACGGCGGCCAATCTGGTCATGGTCATCATGGTGGTGCTGGGCATCGCCGCAGTGCCCAACATGCGCGCGCAGTTTTTTCCCGATGCGGTGTCGGAACAGATCATCGTGTCGGTCCGGTGGGCCGGGGCCGGCGCCGAGGATGTCGACCGCGCCATCGTGCAGGTGCTGGACCCCAATCTGCTGGCCGTCGAGGGCGTGGCCGAAACCAGCGCGCTGTCGTCCGAAGGCCGGGCCCGGATCACGGTAGAATTCGATCCCGGCTATGACATGGCCCGCGCCACCGAGGATGTGCAATCCGCCATCGGTCTGGTGACCACCCTGCCCACAGAGGCCGACGACCCGGTGATCCGCCGCGGCGGGTGGCGGGACCGGGTGACGGATGTGGTCATCGCGGGCCCGGTCGGCGTCGAACAACTGGGCCGCTATGCCGACGAACTGGTGATCCGCCTGTTCGCCGAAGGCGTGACGCGCACCACCATTTTTGGTGTTGCATCCCCCCAGACCGTGATCGAGGTGCCGACCACCAGCCTGTTGCAACACGACATCACCATGGCGCAGATCGCCACCGCCATCGCCGGCGAGGTCAACGCCGACCCGGCCGGCGATGTGACCGGCGCCAATGCCCGCGTGCGCACCGGCGTGGAAAAACGCAGCCCCGACCAGATCGCCGCCATTGTGATCCGGGCAAACCCGGACGGGTCCACCCTGACCGTGGGGGATGTGGCCGTGGTCCGCGCCGAAGGCATCGACCGCGATCGGGCGTTTTTCGTCGGCCAGAATCCCGCGATGACCGTGCGCGTGGACCGGGGCGAGTTGGGCGACGCCATCAAGGTGCAGGCGCAGGTGCAGACGGTCGCCGACGCGATGGCCGCCACCTTGCCGGCCGGCGTCACGGTCGATCTGATCCGCACCCGGGCCGAGGCGATTTCAGACCGGCTGGATATCCTGCTGGATAATGGCCTGACCGGTCTGGCGCTGGTGTTGCTGGTGCTGTTCCTGTTTCTGAACGCGCGCACGGCGATCTGGGTGGCTGCCGGCATCCCGGTATCGATGCTGGCCGCCATCGCGGTGATGTATGCGTTCGGGTTGACGATCAACATGATCTCGATCTTTGCGTTGATCATCACGTTGGGGATCGTGGTGGATGACGCCATCGTGGTGGGCGAACACGCCGATTTCCGCCATCGCACCCTCGGCGAACCGCCGATCGTGGCGGCGGAAAACGCCGCGCGGCGCATGGCGTTGCCGGTGTTTGCGTCCACCGTCACCACGGTCATCGCGTTTTTCGGCCTGACGGTGATCGGCGGGCAGTTCGGCCAGACCATTTCGGATATCCCGTTTACGGTGATTGCCGTGCTGGTGGCGTCCACGGTCGAATGTTTTCTGGTCATGCCGCATCACATGGCCCATGCGCTGGCGCATTCTGGCAAGGTGCATTGGTATGACAGGCCCTCGCGCGTGGTGAACACCGGGTTCGATTGGTTTTCGCGCCACATGTTCCGCCCCACCATCGGCTTTGTCGTCCGCGCCCGCTATCCGGTTCTGGCGGCGTCCGTGTTGCTGCTGGCCAGTCAGGCCGCGATGTTCATCAAGGGCGATGTGCAGTGGCGGTTCTTCAATTCGCCGGAACAAGGGTCGGTGACCGGTAATTTCGCCATGCTGCCCGGGGCCACCCGCGACGATAGTCTGGCGATGATGCGCGAATTGCAGCGCGCGACCGAAGAACTGGGCCGCGACTATGAACAGCGCTACGGCACCAATCCGGTTGTCTATGCCCTGGCCGAGGTCGGCGGCAATTCCGGATCGCCGCTTGCCGCCGGTGAAACCAGATCGCCGGATCAACTGGGTGGCATCGCCATCGAACTGATCGACGCCGACCTGCGGCCCTATTCGTCCTTTGCCTTTGTCGGCGAATTGCAGGACCGCGTGGTGTCGCATCCAAAGATCGAAACGCTCAGCTTTCGCGGCTGGCGGTCCGGGCCCGGCGGATCGTCACTGGACGTGCAATTCTATGGTGCGGCCGCCGAAACCCTGAAATCCGCCTCCGAGGCGCTGCAGGCCGCGGTCGCGCGGTTCCCCGAAGTGTCGGCGGTCGAAGACGATCTGGCCTATGACAAAGAGGAAATGGTGCTGGACCTGACCCCGCAGGGGCAGGCGCTGGGGTTCACCATCGATGGCGTCGGCACCATCCTGCGCCACCGCCTGAACGGGATCGAGGCGGCGACCTACCCCGACGGGCCGCGGTCCGCTAAGATCCGGGTCGAAGCCCCCGACGACGAATTGACCGCCGATTTTCTGGAACGCATGCAGATGCGCACGCCGACCGGCGCCTATGTGCCGCTGTCCGACATCGTTTCGGTGGAAACCACGACCGGATTCTCGACGGTGCGCCGTGAAAACGGCCTGCTGACCGTATCCGTCACCGGCGACGTCTCCGAAGACGACCCCGCCCGCGCCGAAGCGTTTCAGGTGGCGCTGGAAACCGACATCCTGCCGCGTATCGCGTCCGAATCGCAGGTGGAATACCGCATTGCCGGCCTCAGCCAGCAAGAGGACCAGTTCCTCGCCGATACCACCACCGGTCTGGTGCTGTGCCTGACCGGGATTTATCTGGTGCTGGCACTGGTGTTTGCCAGCTGGACCCGGCCCATGGTCGTGATGTCGGTCATCCCGTTCGGCATGATCGGCATGATCTGGGGACATTACATTTGGGATACGCCGATGTCATTGTTCACCGTGGTGGGCCTGATGGGCATGGTCGGCATCATCGTGAACGATTCGATCGTGCTGGTGGTGACGACCGACGACTATGCCCGCACGCGCGGATTGCGCCCGGCAATCATCGACGCTGCCGCAGACCGCCTGCGTCCGGTATTTCTGACGACCGCCACCACTGTGCTGGGGCTGGCTCCGTTGTTGTACGAACGGTCACAGCAGGCGCAATTCCTGCAGCCCACGGTGATCACGCTGGTTTACGGGCTGGGATTCGGAATGTTTCTGGTGCTGCTGGTGGTGCCGGCCTTGCTGGCGGTGCAGGCGGACCTGTCGCGCATGACCGCATCGTTGCGCCGTGCGGGGCTGGGCGGCAGTGCTTTGCGCACCCCGGTCCGTGTGGCGGCCGGCCTGATCCTTGTGTGGTTCGGGGTCACCATGGTGTGGGCGGCGGTGACCGGATCGGTCGCACCTTGGCTGGCGACATTGCTGCCGTGGACCGGCATCGCCGGGGCGTTTGCGCTTTTTGCCATCGTGGCAACAGCGGTTCCGCTGGTCATGTATGTCGTTGGCGTGGTGGTCGCGGCCCGTCGCAGTGCAGCCAGACGCACGGCTACCCATCGCAAACCCGCCTGATCGCCCCACATCGGGTCGGCGGCGCGTTTTCGACGAAAGCAGACTTGTCCGCTTTCGTGTCAGTCGCAGCCCTGAATATCGACGGCGCGCGCCCCGCCCAGCACCGTCAGCCGGACGCCGGACCGGTCCAGCGCGATCGGCTGCCCGGCGAAATGTTCCATCTGGGTTTCGATCCGCAATGTGTTGCCCCTACGCCGCGTCACGGCCTCGGCCACCCAGATTTCGGGGTCGGCCGTTTCCACGACGCTGAATTCGACCGGACCGACCGGCGGCATCGCCACTTCGGCGATCAGCCGCAAACCGGCTTTCGTCAGTTCCAGCCGGCAGGTCACTTTGCCGACACCTGCGGCGGTCGCATCCTGCGGCAGTCCGGCCAAAGCCGCGGTCAGCGCCGCGGTCAGACGGGGGTCGGGTGTGCCGGCACCGGCCGCCTGCGCAGGCAGCTCGATGCGGACATGCGCCTCGACCGGCACGCAGATGGTTTCGCAGACGCCCAGCATCACCTGCACGTCCAGCCCGATCGCCGCATCGGGCCGCTCGGGTGTCAGCACCAGCGGAAAAATCACGTCGGTCGTATAACCCACGCTGGTCAAGCCGTTGATTTCAAACGTCACTGGCGATGGCCAGCGCACGGTCGCACTGGTCAGATTGTCCGATCCCGCCCAATCGAAACGCGGCGGGATGCCGGCATCCCCCGGGCTGCGCCAATAGGTTTTCCACCCCGGGGCCAGTCGGATCGCAAGCCCCGCGATGTGGCGGCCATCTGCGGTCCGCCAACCGGGAACGACCGATACCGTAACCATCTCGCCTGCCTGCACCGCCGATGGCACAGCCAGAGCCGGGGTCAGCAGCGGCAACAGGACGGCAAGGATGCGAAGATGCTTCATATTATTGTCATGGGACAGCGACCGCCAAAAGCAAAGTCACGTCTCGGCGATGAAATGTTGCCGTGGCCCGGATGCCGCAGATAATCCGCCAAACGGCGACATGCGCCATTTCGCACATGCAAGTGTCGCCTGCTTCGGTCCCGCCCCCTTGTGGCACCAAGTTCTCAGCGCCACATTGTGCTGAATTGCGCATCTGCTAGATTGATGCAATCTGCAGGAGAACGAGTGATGGACTTGACCGGTAAGGCCTTGATCGCGATGCCAGGAATGGGCGATCGGCGCTTTGAAAATGCTGTGGTGTTCCTGTGCGCCCATGGCCCCGGACGCACCATGGGGTTGATCGTGAACAAACCGCTGCCCGACCTGCGGCTGGCGGACCTGCTGCGCCAAGTCAACGTGCCGCCGGGCTTGGATTCGCCCAATCTGCCGGTGCATTTTGGCGGTCCGGTGGAACCCGGACGCGGTTTTGTACTGCATTCGCTGGATTACCGCAGCCCGCGCAACACGCTGGTAGTGCAGGGCCGGTTCGGCATGACCGCCACGATCGATATCCTTAAGGCGCTGGCGGCGGGCGCGGGGCCGCAACGGTGTCTGATGACGCTGGGCTATGCCGGGTGGGGACCGGGCCAATTGGCCGCTGAAATCGCGCAGAACGGCTGGTTGACGGTCGATCCGGCCGAGGACCTGATTTTTGCCGCGGACAACGCCGGAAAATGGCAGGCCGCGCTCAAGCTGCTGGGCGTATCCGCCCTGACCCTGTCATCGGTGGCAGGGCACGCCTGACACCGCGGCCGGGCCCGCGTGCGCCGATCCAATGCGCGCGTCGCGGCGTGGCTGGCCCCCGGTTCCCGGAACATGTTAGGACTTGCCGAACCCTAGGGAGGCGCGGATGGCCGATATCCTGTTGATCCACGGTGCCGCGCATGGTGCGTGGTGCTGGCGCGATGTGATCCCGGTGCTGGGCGCATTGGGGCATGACGTGCGCGCCATCGACCTGCCGGGCCATGGCGATGATCCGACGCCCTACCGCGATGTCACGCTGGACATCTACTGTGACGCGGTGCTGGCAGAACTGGGCCCGCGCACGGTTCTGGTTGGCCATTCGATGGGTGGCTATCCGATCACGGCCGCTGCGGCCAAGGCGCCCGACCGCGTGGGGGGTCTGATCTATGTCTGCGCCTACGTGCCGTGGCCGGATCACAGTCTGGCGCAGATGCGGATGCGCGCGCCGCGCCAGCCGCTGTTGCCCGCGATCCGGATGACAGAAGATCGGCTGGGCTGGACCGCAGACCCCGCGATGGTGCCGGGCTTGTTCTACCATGATTGCGCGCCGGACACTGTCACCTACGCAATGGACCGCCTGTGCGTGCAGGCGGTTGCCCCGACATCTGTTTCGGTGATGCTGACCGACGGGCTGGCGACGGTGCCGCGCGCCTACATTCGCTGCACCGATGACCGCACCATCCCGCCCGAGTTTCAGGTGACCATGACCGCGGGCTGGCCCGCTGACCGCGTGGTGGACATGGCAACTTCGCACAGCCCGTTCTTTGCTGCGCCGGACCTTCTGGCCGCGCATATCGACCGATTCGTCCGGGAGTTCTGACCGATGCCCGCTTCGCTGTTCGATAGCGCGCTGTATGCTCGCCTGCTGCCGACCGCAGACGCCGGGCGTCTGTTCAGCGACAGCGCCGAGGTGCGCGCGATGATGCTGGTCGAAGGCGCCTTGGCAAAGGTGCAGGGCGATCTGGGCGTGATCCCGGCGGACGCGGCGGCGTTCCTGCATCGCGCGTCGCTGGAATTGCAACTGGACCCGGCGGGGATGGCCGAAGCCACCGGCCAGAACGGCGTCAGCGTGCCGGGACTGGTCGCCGCGATGCGCAAGGCGCTGGAGGCACCCGCCCACGCACAGTACTTGCATTGGGGCGCGACCAGCCAGGACATCATGGATACCGGTCTGATGCTGCGGCTGAAACAGGTTCTGGCGCAGCAGGCGCAGGCGCTGGATGCGCTGTTGGCAGCCATGGCCGTGCTGGCCGACGCGCAGGCCGACACGCCGATGGCCGCGCGCACCTACGGCCAGGCAGCAACGCCCACCAGTTTCGGTGCCGTCGTCGCGGAATGGGGCGGGCCGTTGCTGGAACTGCGCCCCGAATTGGCGCGGCTGACACCAGATGCGTTGTGGGTGCAACTGGCGGGCGCCGCGGGCACCGCTGCGGCCCTTGGACCGTCCGCCCCTGAACAACGGCGGCAACTGGCCGCTGCGTTGGGCCTGCACGATCCGGGACGGGCGTGGCACGCCGACCGCACGCCGATCCTGCGCATCGGCGGGGTCATGGCGCGGCTGGCCGTCGCGCTGGGCAAGATCGGTGAGGACCTGATCCTTTTGACACAGACCGGGGTGGCGGAACTGACGTTGGGCCAGGCGGGCGGATCATCGACCATGCCGCAGAAACAGAACCCGGTTGTGCCATCCATGCTGGTCGCACTGGCACGCCATGCCATCGGACTGCATGCCACGGTGCAGGGCGCGGGTCTGCACCGCCAGCAGCGCGATGGCGCGGCGTGGTTCACCGAATGGCTGGTGCTGCCGCAACTGTGTCTGGCCGCCCATTCCACGCTGATCCAGACCTGCGTCCTGATCCCGGGGATCACGCCGCGCGCTGACCGGATGCGCGCCGTGCTGACCGGCGATCAGAACCTGATCCACGCCGAGGCGCTGTCGTTCCGGCTCGCTGAACATCTGCCCCGCCCCGAGGCACAGGCAGCGATCAAG
>JBBRCF010000020.1:0-37632 GCA_038205135.1 Rhodobacterales bacterium | reverse complement strand
GGCGCCGGCCGCCCGCGCCGCAGCCACGCGGCTGGATGAAACGCAAAGCGCACTTGCCATGGCGGTCGCCCGCGAAACCACCCGGCTGGCGACCGAAAAGGCGCGGCTGGAAACCCTGCTGGCGGATGTGCCGGTCGCCGTGCTGCTGGTGACGGAAACCCATGGGCTGGCGTTCTACAACGGTCCCGCCACCGAAATGCTGGGGGCCGCCGCGCATCGCCCCGGGCTGGACCGGGGGCTATTCGATCTGCTGCGCCCGGGTCCGGTCCTGATGGCCCATGACCGGCTGACCAAGCTGGACGATGCCGAGGCGGCGACGGATTTCCTGTGTACCACGGCGGATGGCGGGCGGCTGTTGTCGGCGCGCATGCGGCTGGTCGGCGAGGGCGAAGGGCTGACCGGCTATGTGCTGACGCTGCGCGATGTGTCTGCCGAAGCCGCGCGCCACCGCGCGCGCGACGGGCTGATCGACGAATTGATGGACCGGGTGCGCCGCCCGGCCGCCGCCCTGCTTGCGCTGATCGAGGCCCCGGCGCGCGATGGCGACACACGGCCGGCGGTGGCGCTGCGGGCCGAGGCTGAACGGCTGGCGCGCAACGTGACCGACGGGGCCCGCCAGATCGAGGCGGCGGGCGCCCCCGCATGGCCCCTGCCCCTGACCCGCGCCGCCGATCTGGTCGAAGGGCTGCGCGCCCGGCTGGACGCCGCCGGGCTGACGCTGGACGCCATGCCACCGTCGTGGTTCCTGCGCTGCAACGGCTATGAAATCGTGCTGCTACTGGCCGGACTGGCGCAGGACATCGCCGGCGCCGGCCTCGCCCGCGCCTTCAGCCTGACGATGACCGAAGAAGAGGGCGGCGCGGCGCTGCATCTGGGCTGGCAAGGCGCGGCCCTGCCGATGGGGCAACTGGAACGCTGGCTGGATGCGACGCTTGACCCCGACCTGCCCGCGCTTGGCCTGCGCCGCGGCGTGCTGGCCGCGCATCGCACCGATGCCTGGTCTGAAACCCGCGCCGTGGGCCCTGAAACGCGGGCGGGCGTGCTGGTGCCGATCCTGCAGATCCGGCAAGCGACCCGCCGCCCCGCCCCGATCACACGGCGTGTGGCCTATGATTTCGACCTGTTGACCCGCCCCCGCGTGGCCGCCCTGTCGGAGGCGCCGCTGGACCAGTTGACCTATGTGGTGTTCGACACCGAAACTACCGGGTTGTTGCCCGATCAAGGCGACGAAATCGTGCAGATCGCCGCGCTGCGCATCGTCAATGGCCGCCGCGTGGTGGGCGAGTTGCTGGATCTGCTGGTCAATCCGGGCCGCAGCATCCCCCGCGCTTCGACCGAGGTGCATGGCATTTCAGATGCGATGGTGGCCGGGGCACCGGATGTGGTTACGGCGCTGCGCAGGTTCCATCAATTCGCGGATGGCGCGGTGCTGGTGGCGCATAACGCCCCGTTTGACATGACATTCCTGAAACGGCGCGAGGCAGCGCTGGGGCTGCGGTTCGATCATCCGGTGCTGGACACGGTGCTGTTGTCGGCCGTGGTCTATGGCCAGCACGAAACCCACAGCCTTGACGCGCTGTCGCACCGGCTGGGCATCACCATCCCCGAAGAGGCCCGCCATACCGCCATCGGCGATACCGAGGCGACCGCAGAGGCGTTCCTGCGCCTGATCGCAGCCTTGAAAGGGCGCGAGATGGCGACATTCGGCGCGGTGCTGACCGAGGTGCGCCGCCACGGGCGGCTGTTGCGCGACCTGAACGCCTGACGCCTTGGCTGCCACCTGATCCAGAAACGCCTGAATGCAGACCAGCGCGGCAGGTTCGTCCAGAAACGGGATATGGCCGCGGTCCGCCACTTCGGCGAAATGCATGTCAGGACGGCGCGCCCGCATGGCCGCTGCGCCTTCACGCGACAGCACATCGGAATTTTCGCCACGGATCAGGCCAAGCGGCATGCCGGCCAGCGCATCGAACATCGGCCACAGATCGACAGGCGGGGCGGCCATCGCGGCATCGAACGCGATTTTCAGCGCCGGATCATAGGTCAGCGTCACACCGGTCTCTGTCTGCACGTAATGGCGCACGGTTTCTTCGGCCCAGCGGGTCGCGGGCACTTGGTGAAAACCGGGCAGCACACCGGCGCTGCGGTCGGCGATTTCCTCCAGTGTCGGCACGGTCGGGATGATGCCGATATAGGTGCCGATGCGGTTCAGCCCGGCCCGTTCGATCTGCGGGCCCACGTCATTGAACAACAGCCCGGCAACCCGCGCACGCTGTGTCGCCCCCATGATCATGCCCAGCAATCCGCCCCGCGACGACCCGATTACGGCGGCGCGTGCCACGCCCAGATGATCCAAGAGCGCCAGCGCATCGCGCAGTTCCTGCGCCATGGTATAGGTGGCAGGCCCGGTCCAATCCGATCCGCCGCGCCCGCGACTGTCCAGCCGGATCAGCCGCACATGCGTCAGATGCCGCGCCATATAGTCAAAGTCGCGTCCGTCCCGCGTCAGCCCGGCCAACGCCAAAACAGGCAGGCCTTCGCCATCATCGCGAAAGGCCAGCCGCGCACCGTCCTCAGCCGTGAAATGGTTCATGCCCCCTCCTGCGCCGCGCCATCTTGGCCACGATCCCGCGCCCGACCCAACGGATCAGGCCGGGTATTCGGCAAACCCCTTGCCGGATTTGCGGCCAAGGCAGCCTGCATGCACCATCTGCTTCAACAGCGGGCTGGGGCGATATCTCGGATCGTCAAAGCCGTGGTACAGCGTTTCCAAGATGTTCAGCACGACATCCAGCCCGACAAGATCGCCCAAGGCCAGCGGCCCCATCGGGTGATTTGCGGCCAGTTTCATCATGCTGTCGATGTCTTCGGGGGTGGCCAGCCCTTCGGACGCGCAGTTGATCGCCTCGTTGATCAGGGGTGCCAGCAGGCGGTTGACGATGAAGCCATAGCTGTCTTTGGACACCCGCGGCGTCTTGCCGATGGGGTGGGTGGCCACGGTAACCGCCTGCGCCACGTGGTCATCGGTTTGCAGCGCGCGGATGATTTCCACCAGTTGCATCACCGGGACCGGGTTGAAGAAATGCATGCCCACCACGCGGCCTGGATGGGCGGATGCGGCGGCCAGTTGCGTCAGCGATATCGACGACGTGTCCGACGCCAGAATCGCGTCCGGACGGCAGATCGCATCCAACTGCCTGATGACGGTTGTCTTTACCTCCAGCCGCTCGACGATCGCCTCGATCACCAGATCGCGGTCGGACATCAGATCCAGCGTGGTGGTCGTGACGATGCGGGCCAGCGCGGCGGTGGCAGCCTCTGCCGTCAGACGATCTTTTTTTCACCAGCCGGTCCAGACTACCCGCGATGGTGGCGCGCGCGCGGTCCAGCGCCGGCTGGCTCAGGTCCTGCATCACCACCGGAAACCCTGCCACGGCAAAGGTCTGCGCGATGCCGTTGCCCATGGTGCCGGCACCGATCACGCCGATGGTCTGGATCGCGGTCATGTCGGGTATCCTTTCGCGGGATCAGGCCCGTTTTCAGGCCAAATTCTGGCCCTTTTTCAGGCCAGCGTCATTTCGGGAACATCATCCGGCACGATCAGCGTCGCCGCGGTCGCCGCCAGAATATCGGCGACCGTCACACCCGGCGCGCGTTCGATCAGATGCAGCCCGTTGTGCATCGGCCTGATGACCGCCAGATCCGTGACCACCAGATCGACCCGCCGCACCGAGGTCAGCGGCAGGTCACACTCCATCACGATCTTGGACGCCCCCCGTGCCGCATGTTGCATCGCGACCACGACCCGCGCCGAACCGGTCACCAGATCCATCGCGCCGCCCATGCCCGGCACCATCTTTCCCGGCACTTTCCAGTTTGCCAGCCGGCCTTGGGCATCCACCTGCAACCCGCCCAGCACGGTCATGTCCAGATGACCACCGCGGATCAGTCCGAAACTCATGGCGGAATCAATGCTGGCGGCCCCCGGCACCGCCGTGACGAACCCGCCGCCCGCATCGGTCAGATGCGGGTCCTCCATGCCTTCGGGCGGGCGCGCGCCCAACCCGATCACGCCGTTTTCGGCCTGAAAAAACACGCCCATGGTGGCGGGCACGTAGGACGCCACCAGCGACGGCAACCCGATCCCCAGATTGACCAGCATGCCGGGATGGATTTCGCGGGCAACGCGGCGGGCGATCAGTTCCTTGGCATCCATGGTCGTCATCCTTTGTGGGAACGCAGCAACAGGTGATCGACCAGCACGCCCGGCGTCTTGACCGCATCGGGCGGTATCACGCCGACGGGCACGATGCTGTCGGCCTCAGCGATCACGGTGGCCCCTGCCATCGCCATCACCGGATTGAAATTGTGCGCGGTCAGCATGTAGCACAGGTTGCCCAGAAAATCGGCCTGCCAGGCCGCCAGCAGCGCGAAATCGGCCTTTAGCGGCGTTTCCAGCAGGAACCGTTTGCCCTGCACTTCGATCACAGGCTTGCCGTCCTCGACCTCGGTGCCCAGACCGGTGGGGGTCAGCACGCCGCCCAGCCCGAAGCCGCCCGCGCGGATCCGTTCGACCAGCGTGCCTTGCGGCACCAGTTCGACGGCAATCTCGCCCGCGATCATCTTGGCCTGCGTTTCGGGGTTCAGCCCGATGTGGCTGGTGATCAGCCGTGACACCGCGCCGGCGGTGATCAGCTTGCCGATGCCGCGCCCGGGCAAGGCGGTGTCATTGGCGATCACGGTCAGGTCGCGCGCGCCGCGCGCCACCAGCGCGTCGATCATCCGCAGGGGTGACCCGACGGCCATGAACCCGCCAATCATCACCGACGCGCCATCGGGGATCATCGAGGCGGCGGCTTCGGGGGTCAATGCGCCTTTCATGGCCTGTCTCCTTCGGCTGCGGTAGCGGAGGTAGCGGCGCGCGCGGCCCGCGCAATCACCAGTTCTTCGTTGGTGGGCAGCACCATGACCGTTGTGCGCGCCATGGCGGACGACACGACGGTGGCATTGGCGGCATTGGCGGTATGGTCGATTTCTATCCCCATCCAGCCCAGCCTTTCGCAGACCCGCGCCCGGATCAGGCGCGAGTTTTCGCCGATGCCGCCGCAGAACACCAAGGCATCAATGCCCCCCAACGCCGCGGCCAACCCGCCGATTTCGCGCTGGATGCGGAACACGAAATAATCAATGGCCTGCGCGGCCTCGGGCGCGTCTGATGCTTCCAGAGTGCGCATGTCGTTGGAAATGCCGGACAGACCCAGCAGGCCGGACTGTTTGTACAGCAGGTCCGATATCGCGGCGGCGTCCATGCCGTCTTCGGTCATCAGATACAGCAGGACGCCGGGGTCGATCTGGCCCGACCGGGTGCCCATCGGCAACCCGTCGAGCGCGGAAAACCCCATTGTGGACGCCACCGCGTGGCCCGCCTGCATGGCGCAGGCCGAGGCGCCATTGCCAAGATGCGCCACCACGACGCGGCCCGCTGCCAGATGCGGCGCGATGCGGGCCAGTTCGGTCGCGATGTAGTCGTAACTCAGGCCATGGAACCCGTAACGCCGCACGCCCGCGTCATAATAGCGGCGCGGCAGGGCAAAAGTGTCGTTCACCCAAGGGTGCGACCGGTGAAAACTGGTGTCAAAGCACGCGATCTGCGGCACGCCGGGAAACGCCTGTATCGCGGCGCGGATCCCCGCAAGGTTATGCGGCTGGTGCAGCGGCGCCAAGGGCGACAGGCGTTCCAGTTCCACCAGCACCGCGTCATCCACCACCACCGGGGCCGTGAACCGCACACCGCCATGCACCACGCGGTGGCCAATCGTCACCATGTCCAGCCCCGGAAACACCTCGCGAAAGGTGGCCAGCACACAGTCAAGCGCGCCGGCGTGGCTGGTCAGGTCGCCCATCGCCACTGGCAGCGCGATGCCCGCAGCGGACAGCCGCAATTTGCCCGCCGGCCCGATCCGGTCGGCTTGGCCGTTGGCCAGCGGCGTGTCGCTGTCAGGGCCGAACAGCGCCACCTTCAGCGACGATGACCCTGCGTTCAGCGTCAGGACCGCGCGGGTCACCTAGCGACCTTTTTGGCATCTTGCAGCGCCGCGTGGTGCAACGCAGCCACCGCACAGGACGCCAGCCGCGACATGGCCGAATCGGACCGCGAATTCAGGATCACCGGCACCCGCGCGCCCAGCACCAGCCCCGCACCTTCGGCGTGGCTGATGAAGGACAGCTGTTTCGCCAGCATGTTGCCCGCGTCCATGTTCGGCACTACTAGAATATTCGCACGGCCCGCCACGCCGCCCTTCAGCCCCTTGGTGCGCGCGGCGGCCATGTCCACGGCGTTATCCATCGCCAACGGACCTTCGACCTGCCCGCCGGTGATCTGGCCGCGATCCGCCATTTTCGACAGCAGCGCGGCGTCGATCGACGACTGGATCGCCGGGTTAATCGTTTCCACCGCCGACAGAACGCCCACGCGCGGGTCGATGCCCAGCGCCCGCGCCAGATCGATGGCGTTCTGCACGATGTCCATCTTTGTCGCCAGATCGGGCGCGATGTTGATCGCGGCATCGGTAACGAACAAAGGTTCTGCCTGCCCCGGCACATCCATCATGAACACATGGGTAAACCGACGCCCCATGCGCAGGCCCAGCACCTTGTCCAGCATGGGTTTCAGCAGGTCATCGGTGTGCATATGGCCTTTCATCACTGCGCCCGCGCGGCCTTCGTGGACCAGAGCGCAGGCACGGGCGGCGGCCTCGTGATCGGGGCCGGGCACATCGATCACTTCGATGCCGGACAGGTCGGCCCCCAGCGCAGCGGCGGCCTTGCGGATTGCGGCCTCGTGACCGATCAGGATGGGGGTGATGATGCTTTCGTGCATGGCCAGCAGCGCGCCTCCCAACGAATTTTCATCGTCGGGACAGACCACGGCGGTGGGCAGCGCGGGCAAGGGTCGCGCGCGGTCCAGCATGGCCTCGAAATGGCGGTGCCGCTGCACGATCAGGCCGGGCAGATCCAGTTCGTCGCTTTCAAACTTGACCGTGGGGGCCATCACCACCGCCTCGCCGGACAGGATCAGCACGTCATCGGTCACGCGCCGCACAGTGGTTTCCAGCCGCACCGTGCCATCGGCCAGCTTTTCCGCCACCCGCACCGCGCAGATCAATTCGTCGCCCGCATGCGCACGGGCGTGGAAATCCAGCACCTGCCGGCGATACAGCGTGCCCGGACCGGGCAGATTGGTGCCCAGCACGGCAGAGATCAGTGACGCGACGAACATCCCGGGCGCCACCCGTTCGACATGGCCGTCATTGTCCAGATCGGTGTCGGACAGGTGCATCGGGTTGTAATTGCCCGACGCGGCGGCAAAGATATACAGGTCATCCGCGGTGATCAGGCGACGCAGTTCTGCCACGTCGCCCGCGGCCAGTTCGTCAAAGGTACGGTTCACCAGATGCATGTCAGGCCTCGGCTTTCGCAGCAGCGGTTTTTGGGCCACGCTTGGGTTTGACCGCTGACCGGACCTTGGCCAGTCCCTGTTCGGAGTCCAGTTCGGGGGCCAGTTGCGCAGCGCCATCAGGGGCCGACAAGAGCTGTGCCATGGTTACGGCCGGCGTGGCCGGGGCCACGGTGGGCGCGAGGGTAGGCCCCACGGGGGGCATGTCGGGGGGCATTTCGGGCGGTGCCAAACCGGCCGCAGCGGTTTCCGCGGCGGCTGCCAACGGATCGTCCTGCACATCGTCGGTCAGCGGCGGCAGGTCCAGCACGGTACGGAATTTTTCCAGCAACGCGCGGGTTTCCGGGGCCATTTCCGCCAATGCGCCGGGAATGTACTGCACCACCTGCGCGGCCAGCAGGCGTTCGTCGGGCGTTTGCAACAAAAGGGGCAGCGTTTCGATCGCCCGGCCCGGTTCATAGGTAGCGATCAGGGTCTGTTCGTGGATCACCATGGCGCGGCGTTCCGCACCCATGTCACGGAACGGCGCATCCTGGGTCAACACATGGCTGGACCGTTCCAGCCGGTCGCGCCGCACAGTGCCCCGGTTGTCCGCCAGCAGCACCAGCATGCGGATCACCGCCTCGGCAAAACCGCCCCGGTCGATGTTCATCAAGGCCGATGCCACTTCGGGCAGGGCCCGCAATTCGCCTGCGTCCTTCAGCGTGCGCCGGGCCTCGTGGGTCTTGCCGAAGGCGCGCGCCCAAGGGGTGCCCCACATGCTGAAAAAACTCGCCTCCATCATCATGTCGCGCATGTCGCGCATCAGATCGATGGATTGTTCCATCGTGTCGACCAGCAGTTGTTCGGCGGCAAGGAACGGGTTGTCGGGCGTGGCCTTGGCGCGGGTATCGCGCAGTTTTTCGGCCGCTTCCGCCACGGGTTTCATCATCGGGTTCTTTGACGAGGCGAGCGCGCGCTGCAGCCGCTGCGGGTGCATTTCGCGGCTGAGTTCGGCGGCCGTGCCGGTCACGCCGGCCTTGACCATCGGGCGGATCACCGCGTCATACATCTGTGCCTGCACTTCGGACAGGCGGGCGACGGCAGCAAACGGGCGTTCGTCCTGCAAACCGTCATCCAGCGCGCGCAGATCGTCGATCGAGCGTTCGACGAACCCGACGGTAAACGTCTTGGTCACGTCCTGTTCGGTGATGTCCTCAATCCGCATTTCATACAGGCCCGGCGCCAGCGCCTCGATGGTTTCCAGCGTCGACCCCATCTCGGCGTGTTCCTTGTTCGCCACCTTGGACGACACGAAGATACCCAGATGCCCGACCTCTTCGTGTACCATATAGACGATGCGCTGGCCGCGAATGCGGATTTCATGCACGTCGGTGAAGGTTTCCGCGATCCAGTTCAGGGCCTGCTGTGGCGGCGTGATGTTGTCGCCGTGGCTGGCGAACACGATGATCGGGGCGCGGATCGCCTTCAGGTCGACCGGGCGGCCGGGTTCGATCCGCGCCTCGTTCTTGATCAGGCGGTTGCCGACGAACAACTGTTCGACGATCCAGCGCATTTCGGGTTCGTTCATCAGAAAGAAACCGCCCCACCAGCGTTCGAATTCCAGAAACGACTGTTCGGCGTGGTCCGCGTCGCGGAACAGGTCGGCATATTTGCGGAACATCGTGCGCGCCGGGTTCAGCATTTCGAAATTCTGCACCAGATGCGCACCGTCGAACGTGCCGCCGCCCAGATCGGACAACAGCATAGGGATCCATGTGCCGCCCAGCACGCCGCCATTGTAGCGCATCGGGTTTTCGCCGACGCGGCCCGACCAGGTGGCGACGGGGGCGCCGTTGATCACAATGGGGCCGGTCAGATCAGAATTGGTCGCCGCCAGCAGCAGCGTGGCCCAGCCGCCCTGACAATTGCCGGTCACCACCGGGTTCGGCGCGTCGGGGTGGCGGCGCGTCACCTCGCGGACAAATGCGGCCTCGGACCGGGTGACGTAGGACAGGTATTGCCCGGGTTCGGGTTCACGGCGGAACGCCACGAAATACACCGGATGCCCGGCGCGCAGGGCCACGCCAACCTGGCTGTCCTGCTTGAACCCGCCGATGCCGGGGCCATGGCCCGCGCGCGGGTCGATGATGATGTAGGGGCGGCGCGCGTCGTCCACCGACACGCCGGCGGGCGGCAGAATGCGCAGCAGCATGTAATTCGACGGATACGGCAGGTCACGGCCGTCCATCACGATCTCGTAGGCGTAATCCAGCACCGGCGGGCAACCAGCGGCCTCGTGGTCCACGAAAATATCGCCGCGTTTGCGCAGGATATCGGCGGTCAGCACCGCGCGTTCGCCGGCGTCGCGGGCATATTCGGCCCAGTGATGCATCAGCCGGCCCGTGCCGCGGGCACCGCGCATCCGGGTCTGCAGGTCCTACGATTTTTCCACAAGCGCGGTCATGTGGCCCGAATGGTGGTCGCGCATGCGATGGCTGTGCCGTTCCAGTCCGGTGGAAATCGTGTCCATCGTCGCGGCGCTGGCGCCGATTTCGCCCTGCGCACGATCCATCACGCGGCGGATGGCATCCAGCATGTCCGCCCCAAGCCGCATATCCGGGCGCGGGATGCCCGGCTGCTGTGTCGGGTTCAGAAATTCGAAAAGCGAAGCCATGGTGGTCGTCCTTTCAACAGTGTCGCCCGGGGTTCAGGCGGTGATCGAATAGCCGCCGTCGATGTCATGCACGCCGCCGGTCAGGTTGCGCGCGTCAGACGAGGCCAGAAACGCCGCCATCGCACCGACATCGGCGATTGTGGCCAGTTGATGGGTCGGCGCGCGGTCGGCTGCGGCGGCCAGCATGTCGTCGAAATGGTCAATGCCGCTGGCGGCGCGGGTAGCCAGCGGTCCGGGGGACAGGGCATGCACGCGGATGCCCTGCGGCCCCAGTTCGGCGGCGGCATAACGCACCGCGCTTTCCAGCGCCGCCTTGACCGGGCCCATCATGTTGTAATGACGCACCACGCGGGACGCGCCGAAAAACGACACCGACAAACAGCAGCCGCCCTGCGGCATCAGAGGTTCTGCCAACCGGACCATCCGCAGAAAACTGTGTACGGAAATATCCATGGCGGACGCAAAGCCCGCGGCGGAACAATCCACCACCCGGCCATGCAGATCATCGCGCGGCGCAAAGGCGATGGAATGCAGCAGCGTATCCAGCCGCCCCCATTCCGACCCGATGCGGTCAAACAGCGCCTCCATCTGACCGGGTTGCGCCGCGTCCAGCGGACCCATGATCTGAGCGCCGACTTGTTCAGCCAAGGGGCGCACATACGGTTCCGCCCTGTCGTTCAGCCATGTAATTGCCAGATCCGCACCCTGAGCCCGAAACGCCTGCGCGCATCCCCAGGCGATCGAATGTTCATTTGCGATCCCGACGACAAGTATTTTCTGTCCTGTCAGATCGAACATGGTGCCCTCCTTGGATATCGGTTCGGCATTCCGTTGCACACATTAGCATGATCTCGCTGCATTGCAGCAAAGAGACGGAGGCGTGACGATTTTATAACGATTTTATTGACCGATGACGGTCAGCCGGGCAGGATTGCCGGAATATCAGGCAGCCACAGGTGCCGGGCTGCGGCAACCGGGCGGAAACGCGCCTGCGCACGTCAACGCCCCAGCACCGCCAATGTCGCCGCGTGCAGCTTGCGCAACCGGGCGACAATATCCGGCACCGCCTGCGCCGTCGGTATTTCCAGCGCCAGCGGCAGGTCGGGTGGCAGGGCGGCGACAAAACCCGCAAGGTCGATCTGGCCCTGCCCCGGTGCCAGACGATCGGCGCGCGCGGTGTGCAGCAGCGCGTCCGTGCTATAAGGCGGCGCGACGGGCGCATCGCACAGATGCGCAAACGGCAGCCGGGCCGGCGGGATCGCGGCCAGATCCGTCAGCGATGACCCCGACCGGTCGAAATGCAGCGCATCGACCAACATCCCCACCCCCGCCGCCGCCGTCACGCGGGCGCAGGTGGTCAGGTCCGGCACTTTGGTCCAGGGAAAGAACTCCAGCACCGGGGCGATGCCATAGGGCGCGGCGCGGGCGGCCAGATCGGCCAGCCGGTCGGCCAGGCGCGCCAGATCCGGGTCATAGGGCGCGCAGATCAGATGCCGCGCGCCCAGATCCGCGCCGGCGTCCAGCAGCGGCATGACGGCATTCAGATCGGTGTCGGGTTCCAGCCGCAGAAATTCGATATCCGCGACCGTGATGCCGGTCGCGCGCTGCGCGGCGCGGGTGGCACGCAACGCCGCAGGGTCGTCCATCAGCGGATAGCCCGGGCTGTCGGGCGTGACTCGCAACAACCGCAGCCCCACCGCATCGAACCCCGCCGCAGCGGCCGCATGGATCAACGCGGGCGGGTCCAGCGCGATTGCCGTCAGATGCGCGATGGACAGCTGCCTCATGGCGTCACCCCTACAGAAATACCTATAGAAACGCCTGCCGCATGCCGCCCGGCGATATGGCCAAAGGTCAGCGCCGGCCCCAACGCGATGCCGCCCGCCGGATAGTACCCGCCAAACACGCTGGCCGCATCGGTGCCGGCGGCATACAGACCGGGGATCGGCGCGCCTTGTTCGTCCAGCGCGCGCGCCAGCTCATCGGTGGCGATGCCCGCAAAGGTGCCGAAACTGCCCGGCACCACCATCACGGCATGAAACGGCGGGCGCAGAATCGGCGCGACGCAGGGGTTCGGCGTCACCGCCGGATCGCCCTGCGCCCGCATGTAGGGGGTGCAGCCGCGGCCGAATGCGGCATCCTCGCCCCGTTCGGCCCCCGCGTTCCATGCCGTGACCGTTGCCATCAGCCCGCCCGCGTCGATGCCGCAGGCGCGCGCGAGCCCTTCGATGCTGTCGGCGGTCTTCAGATACCCCGCGCGCGTCCAGCCTCGCCACGGCACGGGCGCGGGTCGCACAACGCCCAGCCCGTAACGGCGCAGGAACGTGTGATCGCAGATCAGCCACGACCGCGCTGCGGCCCCGTCCGGCACCGCCGCAAGCAGGGCCGTGACATAGTCGTGATACCCCAGCCCTTCGTTGCAGAACCGCCGCCCGCAGGCCAGTACACCGATGACACCGGGTTTGCCCCTGTCGATGATATGCGGAAACGTGCCCGTCGTTCCATCGGGCCTGGTTACGCGCGACACCGGGCAGTTCGCGCTGGCGCTGGCCGCGCCCATGTCCAGCCGCGCGCCGACGCCATGTGCCAGACGCAGCCCGTCACCCATCGCTTCGGGCACCGCGAGGCTGTGGTGTTCGCCGTCGCGCGGCAGGTGCGCGGCGCGCCGCGCGGGGTCCTGCGCGAACCCGCCCGCTGCCAGAACGACGCCGCGCCGCGCCATGATCCGGCTGCCATCGGCCAGGTCCACCCCCGTCACCCTCCCGTCATCGCAGATCAGCCGCGTCACCTGCGCCCCGGTACGCAGATCGACCTGCAGGTCCAGCGCCGATCGCAGCAGCCGCGCCACCAGAGCCGCGCCATTGCGCAGGTCCATCCCGCGGCCGTGCCGCACCAGATCGCGGCCGTGGCGCAACAGGCGGGACGCGACATCGCGCAGCGACGCCACCGACCGCGTCATGGTCATGAATGCGCGCAGGTCGGCCCCGGCCTGAATGGTCATGCCATGAAACGTCGTTTCGGGCAGCGGCGGGCGCAGCAGCGCCACCGCCGCCCCCAGCCCGCGCGCATCATAGGGCCGCGCGATCACCGACCGCCCGCCAATCCCTGCGCCGGGAGCATCGCCGTAGGTGTCGGGGATGGCGAAACCGCCGTCGAACTGCAGCGCGGTGTGTTGCGAGAAAAAATCCACCATCTGCGGTGCCGCCGCCAGAAACGCATCGACACGCGCGGCGTCGAACCGGTTGCCCAGCACCGCCAACAGGTAATCGCGCGCCGACGCCGGCGCGGCATCCACCCCTTGCCCCAGCGCATTTCCCGGCGCCCAGATCCACCCGCCGGACCACGCCGTGGTGCCGCCCAGCACGGTGGCGCGGTCCAGAACCGTGACTGCCAGCCCGTGATGCGCCGCCGTCACCGCCGCCGCCAGCCCGGCCGCGCCGGACCCCACCACGATCAGATCGCACCTGTCAGCCATGCCAGACTCCCTTGTCGCAGCATCGCTGGGCTGTGATTAACGTCAATGACCGACATCGCGCGGCGCAGAACATCGTGTTAATCTGGGCGCAACACAGGCTTTGACACGAGGTCCCGATGCGCGAAATCACCCTGCGCCAGATCGAAGTCATCCGCGCCGTCATGCTGCGCGGCACCATCAACGGCGCCGCCGATCATCTGGGAGTGTCCGCCCCCGGCATTAGCCGTCTGATCAAACATACCGAAGAAACCCTGGGTATCCGGCTGTTTGAACGTCGCGCCGGGCTGTTCGTGCCGTCTGTGGCGGCGGGGGCGGTGTTCGATCAGGTGCGCGAGGTCTACAAGGGGGTCGAAAACCTGCAACACGCGCTGGACAGCCTGCACAAGGGCGAGGACGTGCGGCTGGCCTTTGCTTCCGCCCCGTCTGTCGCGCAATTCATCGCGGCGCGCGTCGTCCGCAGCGTGCGCAAGCATTACCCCGACCTGTTCATCGACCTGAACATCCTCAAGATCGAAGAAACGCTGGATTATCTGCTACTGGAACGCGGCGAGTTCGTGATCATGTCGTCGCCCGTGCGCAATCCCGGCCTCGAAAGCACAGAAATTGCCTTGGGCCGCATCGTGGCGATCCTGCCGGCCGGGCATCCGCTGGCAGAGGCGCCGGTGGTGTCGATCCGCGATCTGGCGCGGGAACCGATCATCGGGGTGGACCCCGCCGACCCCTATGGCGCAATACTGGCGCGGCCGTTTCACGATGCGGGGCTGGTGCCGCGCCATTCGGTTCGGGGGCGGTTCGCGCAGACCGTAGTCAGTCTGGTGCGACATGGGCTGGGCGTTGCACTGATTGACGAATTTTCGGTGGCCGAGGTTTACATGCCCGGTCTGGTGCGCCGTCCGCTGGCCGAGGATTGCACCATCACCACCTATGTCGTGACCAAGACGGGGCGCGGTCTGTCCACCTTTGCCGAGTTCACAATCCGGCAATTCCGCAAGGAACTGTCGGAAGCGCACATGCACTGGACCGATCCGGTGGCGCATTAACATCAGGTTACGGATCAGGCGAAAATGATATTTGACGTTAGGCCGCGGTTATCATCATCCTGCGACCTGACGGATCATCGAGGGGCGATCCGCACTGTTTGGGAGGACGACATGAAACACTACGTATTCGGCGCCGTTGCGGCGCTGGTTCTGGGTATGGGCGCTGCAACCGCGCAGACCTTTCCCGCCAAGGAAATTCAGGGCGTGATCCAGTGGGGAGCCGGCGGATCGACCGACACCGTGATCCGGTCCGTCACGCCGCATGCCGAAAAGGTGTTGGGCGGCACGGTGGTGCTGCAGAACATGACGGGCGGCGTCGGCGCCATCGGTCTGAACCACGTGGCAGGCCAGCCCGCCGATGGCTACACCTTGCTGATGGGCGCGGAAAACCCGCTGCTCTACAAGGTGATGGGCCTCGGCGACAAGGATTACAGCGATTTCATCCCGGTTTCGCTGCTGGCACGCGGCACAGCGCTGTTGGTGGCGGGCAAGGACGCGCCTTACAACACTTATGCCGAGCTGATGGCCCATATCAAGGCGAACCCCGGCGCGGTGCGTTTCGGCGCGACCGGTCCGGGCGGGTTGCCGTCAGTGATCACCGCGATGATCAATTCGGTCGAAGGCAAGCTGGACGTGATCGCGGTGCCGTTTGACGGCGACGGTCCCGCGTTGACCGCCCTGCAGGGTGGCGCGATCGACGTGATGCCCGCCGTTCTGGGCGCGGCCATCGAAGGCGTGCGCGCCGGCACGATGAAACCGCTGGCGTTGTTTGACACCGTGGCGCATCCGAACCTGCCCGATGTGCCGACGATCACCTCGTTCAACCCGGCCTACAATGCGTTGCTGCCGTGGGGTCCGTTCTTTGGCGTGTTCGCGCCCAAAGGCACGCCGGATGATGTGGTGGCCAAACTGACAGCCGCCTATGCCGAAGGCATGAAAGCCCCGGATTTCGTCGAACTGATGAAGGGCCGCGGGTTCACCATGATGGGCCTTTCGGGGGCGGAAGCCGCCCAATTCCTGACTATCTGGCAGTCGAACACCGCCTGGCTGCTGCAGGACGCGGGCTTGACCAAGGCGTCGCCCGAGACGTTCGGCATCGCCAAGCCGGTAAAGTAAGCGCCCCACACAAGCGCGCCATTTCTGCACAAAAGGGCGGCCTTGTGCCGCCCGCCCATGCGGCGCCGCCTCGCCTGACCCGGTGTGCGGCGCCGTTTTCATTCCGGCATTCCAGAAGGAGCGGAGCGCCATGACCATTCCACCTGACACCAACCACCATATCGGCACCTCCGACGCTACACCCGGCGGCTATGCCGCGGCACGCCGCCCCGGCGAACGGGCCTTTGCGGTGTTCCTGACGCTGGGCAGTCTGGCGCTGGTGGCAGAGGCATACGGCATTTCCGGGTTCGAGGGCCTGTCCGCACCCGGCACCGTGCCGCTGGTTGTCACATCGGTGATGGCACTGACGGCGGTGATCACGCTGGCGCAGACCTGGTCGCTGCCGCGCATCGCGGATGAAACCATCGCGCGCGACATCCTGCCGCTGAACGTCATCCTGTTTGTCGCGATGCTGGTGGGCTACGCGCTGCTGCTGCGGCCACTGGGATTTCTGCCCACATCGGCGCTGTTCCTGATCCTGGCGATAAAGCTGTTGGGGCGGTATTCCTGGCCCTATTCGATCGCAGTCGGCCTTGGCAGCCTGATTGGCATCTGGCTGATTTTCCGCGTGGTTTTCACCGTGCTGATGCCCGCCGGCATCTTTCCCGAGGCGGAACTGCTGCAACTGTTCCGTGACCTGTCCGGAGGCGCACGATAATGGATGCACTCTGGGCTTTTCTGACGGTCTATACCCAGCTGGACTTGCTGGCGCTGGTCGCGATCGGCACGTTTTCCGGCATCTACGTTGGCGCGATCCCCGGCCTTTCGGTGACGATGGCGGTGTCGATCCTGATCTCGTTCACCTTTTCCTGGGATGTGTATCCCGCGCTGGCGCTGATGATCGGTATCTACATGGGCGGCGTCTATGGCGGGTCGCGCACGGCGATCTTGCTGAACATCCCCGGCGCGCCATCGGCGATTGCCACCGCGATGGACGGCTATCCGATTGCCCAGCGCGGCGAGGCCGGCATGGCCATCGGCGTCGTCACGGTGGTGTCGTTCTTTGGCGGGTTGATCGGGATTGCCACATTGGCGGTGGCGGCCCCCCTGCTGGCGGATTTCGCACTGCGGTTCCAGCCGCGCGACTACATGCTGCTGGCGGCGATGGGCATCCTGCTGGTGGGATCGCTGTCGACCGGTAGTCTGGTCAAGGGGATCTTTGCCGGCGCGCTGGGTCTGGCCATCGGCGCCGTGGGGCGGGATCCGCTGACATTCACCGAACGGCTGACCTTTGATCTGGACCTGTTGAACGGCGGCGTGTCGTTCATTGCCGTAATGATCGGCATGTTCGGCGTATCAGAGGCGCTGGCGCAGCTGCATCACGTCAACGTCCCGGCGATCAAGCAGAAGATCGGCCGCATCATCCCGTCATGGGGCACGGTGCGGCGGCATCTGGGGCTGGGGATGCAGACCTCGACCATCGGGGTGATCATCGGGGCGCTGCCGGGCACCGGGGGCGATATCGCAGCGCTGATGGCCTATGACCACGCCAAACGCGTGACGAAAAACCCGGAACACCCGTTCGGCAAAGGCGCGATCGAAGGGCTGGTGGCGCCCGAGTCCGCCAATAATGCCGCGGTGGGCGGGGCGTTCATCCCGATGATGACGCTGGGCATTCCGGGCGACGCCGTGACGGCGATCATGATCGGGGCGCTGTTCATCCACGGGCTGAACCCCGGCCCGATGCTGATGGTGGACCAACCCGACATGTTCTGGTTCATCGTCGGCGCGCTGCTGGCGGCGAATGTGTTCATGCTGGCCTTCGGGCTGACCGGCGTGCGGGTGTTCACGAAAATCGTCGAAATGCCGCGCGCGGTGCTGATCCCGCTGATCCTGCTGTTGTCCATTGTCGGGGCCTATGCGGTGAACAACGCGATCTCGGATGTGTACTGGATGCTGGGATTTGGCGTGTTCGGCTATTTCATGCGCAACTACGGCTATCCTTTGGGGCCGGTGATCCTTGGCGTGATCCTGTCGCGGCTTTTGGACGACAACTGGCGGCGCGCGATCATTTCGGACCGCGAGGATCTGGGGCGCCTGTTCTGGGGCATCATGACCAGCCCGTTGTCGGCGGTGCTGTTCGTGTCGGTGATCCTGATTCTGGTGTCGCAGACGCCGGTGTGGGGCTGGGCCAAGACGTGGCTGACCGCAAAGGCCAAGGCATGACCGCGTTGTTGCTGGGCCTGATCGGCGACAACATCGCGGCGTCGCGCTCGCCCCTGCTGCACCGGCTGGCCGGGGCGCAGAACGGGGTCACGGTGCGCTATGACCGGCTGGTGCCGCCCGCCACCGGCGAGACGTTCGAGGCGGTGTTCGCCCGCGCGGCGGCGTCGGGGTATCGCGGGGTCAACGTGACCTATCCCTACAAGGAACGGGTGACGGCGCTGATCGGGATCGACGATCCGGGCGTGGCCGCGATGGGCGCGGTGAACACGGTGATCTTTGGCCCAAAAGACGCCGGCGTGGGGCCAAAGGGCTACAACACCGATCATTCCGGGTTCATGGCGGCCTATGGCCGGGTCCGGGGGGCAGCGCCGGTGGGGCCGGTCCTGATGATCGGCACCGGCGGCGTGGGCCGCGCGGTGGCCTTTGGCCTTGCGCGGCTGGGCTGTACCGACCTGCGGCTGGTGGACCGCGATCCCGCCAAGGCCGCGGCGCTGGCGCAGGCGTTGGCACCGGTGGCGCCTGCGCTGCGTGTCACGCTGCATGACCATGCCGTGGTCGGCGCCGTAGGCGCGGCGGGGCTGGTGAACTGCACCCCGGTCGGCATGGTGGGGCATGACGGTACGCCCTTGCTGCGCGCCGCAATGACCGGCGCAGCATGGGCGTTCGACGCGGTCTACACGCCCGCCGACACCCGGTTCCTGACCGATGCGGCGGCCGAAGGTCTGTCGGTCATTTCGGGGTGGGAGCTGTTTTTCTATCAGGGCGTCGATGCCTGGGCGCATTTCGCGGGCCTGCCTCTGGACGAGGCGGCGTTGCGCCGCGATCTGCTGAACCCGGAGACCACGGCATGAAAACCTCGATCGCCACGGTGTCCGTGCCCGGCACCCTGCGCGAAAAACTCGACGCCATCGCGGCGGCGGGGTTCGACGGGGTGGAAATCTTTGAACAGGATTTCATCGCTGATGCGGCCAGCCCGCGCGACGTGGGTGCGATGATCCGCGATCAGGGGCTGGAAATCACCCTGTTCCAGCCGTTCCGCGATTTCGAAGGCCTGCCGCCCGGCCCGCTGCGTCGCCGCGCCTTTGACCGCGCGCGCCGCAAGTTCGACCTGATGCAGGACCTAGGCACCGATCTGGTGCTGGTCTGTTCGTCGGTCCACCCCGAAGCCTTGGGCGGCATTGACCGCGCGGCGGATGATTTCGCGGAACTGGGCGGGCTGGCGGCACAGCATGCCATCCGCGTGGGCTACGAGGCGCTGGCCTGGGGTCGCCATGTCAACGACCACCGCGACGCATGGGAAATCGTGCGCCGCGCCGATCACCGCAATGTAGGGCTGATACTGGACAGTTTTCATACCCTCGGGCGCGGTCTGGACCCGGAAACCATCCGGCGGATCCCCGGCGACCGGATATTCTTTGTGCAACTGGCCGACGCGCCCGCCATCCCCATGGACCTGCTGTATTGGTCGCGGCATTTCCGCTGCATGCCGGGCGAAGGCGATCTGGACGTCACCGCGTTTACCCGCGCGGTGCTGGCAACCGGTTATGCCGGCCCGGTCAGCCTCGAGGTGTTCAACGACCAGTTTCGCGGCGGATTGCCCGGCCCGGTGGCGCGCGACGGGTTCCGGTCGCTGGTGTCGCTGCTGGACGATGTGCGCCGCATTGAACCCGGCTGCGCTGGCATCCGGCCCGACATTCCCGCCCGCGCGGACGTTCTTGGAGTGGGGTTTCTGGAATTTGCCTCGCGCGGGGACGAGGCCGTGGCGCTGGGTGCGCTGCTGGCTTCGCTGGGGTTCGCGCATGTCGCACAGCACAGGACCAAGGCGCTGGCGCTGTGGCAACAGGGCGCCATCCGCCTGCTGATCAACCAGGAGTCGGGCGATTTCGCCGGGTCGGTCTATAATGCGCGCGGCACCGGGGTCTGCGATATCGGGCTGATTGTTGCGTCAGGGGCGGATACGGTTGCCCGCGCGCAGGCGCTGGGCGCGCAGCCATTCACCCAACCGGCCAACCCCGGGCAGGTAGATATTCCGGCGATCCGGGGGCTGGGCGGCAGCGCGCTGCATTTTCTGGATGCGACCCAGCCGGATGTCTGGGCAACCGAGTTTGATGCAGAGGCCCCGGCCTGCGCCGGGGCGGGGTTACAGCGGATCGACCATTTCGCCCAGACCATGACTTATACAGAAATGCTTAGTTGGACGTCGTTCTATACCTCGCTGTTTGCAATGACAAAATCGGTGATGGTCGATGTGACCGACCCCGACGGGCTGGTGCGCAGTCAGGCGCTGGCGGGGCCTGCGTTGCGGATCACGCTGAACGGCGCGGAAACCCATCGCACGCTGGCAGGCGCGTTTCTGGCCGACAGTCTGGGCGCCCCGGTCCAGCATATGGCACTGGCGACCGATGACATTCTGGCCACCGCCCGGGCCTTGGCGGGGCGCGGCTTTGTGTCCCTGCCGATGACGGACAATTATTATACCGACCTGATGTCGCGTTTCGATATCGCGCCCGATCTGCTGGCGGCGCTGCGGGCGCATCACATCTTGTATGACAGCGACGCGGGCGGAGAATTCTTTCAGATCTATTCGCAGCCCTTCGCGGGCGGCATGTTTTTTGAAATCGTCGAACGGCGCCGTGACTATCAAGGCTATGGCGCGCCCAATGCGCCGTTCCGGATCGCGGCGCAGAAACGGCTGATGCGCGGGGCTGGCATGCCGCGCAGCTGAGTTTTGCCGTAAATTCAGGCATCCGCCTGTTTTCCGTGCCGAAAAATCGGTGGTCCCGCTGGGCGCAGTCCTGCAAAACTGCGATACCATCTGCAACGGCCCCTGCAGTGCCCAGCAAAGCGAGTCTCATGTCGATCTATGCCAGCCTCTGTCACCTGACACATTACCGCTATGACCGCCCCGTCATGCTGACGCCGCAGATCGTGCGCCTGCGCCCGGCGCCGCATAGCCGGACGCGGGTGATCTCGCACAGCCTGAAGGTCAGCCCCGGCGCCCATTTCGAGAACCACCAGCAGGACCCCTATGGCAACTGGCTGGCGCGGTTCGTGTTTCCCGAACCGGTGTCCGAATTCAAGATCGAGGTCGACCTGGTGGCCGACATGACGGTCTACAACCCGTTCGATTTCTTTGTCGAGGAAGAGGGCGAGAATTATCCCTTCACCTATCCCGAGGATCTGCGCGACGATCTGGTGATCTATTCTACCCCTGAACCGGCCACGCAGCGCCTGCTGGACTATGTGGCCACCATCCCGCGTGACCGGATGCGGACGATCGATTTTCTGGTGGGGCTGAATGCCCGGGTTTCGCGCGATGTCGGGTACACCATCCGCATGGAACCGGGGGTGCAGACGCCGGATGAAACGTTGCAGAAACGGTCCGGATCATGCCGGGACAGCAGTTGGCTGCTGGTGCAGGTGCTGCGGCATCTGGGGTTGGCGTCGCGGTTCGTGTCGGGCTACCTGATCCAGTTGACGCCGGATATCAAGGCGTTGGACGGTCCTGCCGGCACGGCGCATGATTTCACCGACCTGCATGCTTGGGTCGAGGTCTATCTGCCCGGCGCGGGTTGGGTGGGGCTTGACCCAACATCGGGGCTGTTTACCGGCGAAAGCCATATCCCGCTGGCCGCCACGCCGCATTACCGCAACGCGGCCCCGATCGTGGGCGGCATCATCGCCAGTGGCGCGCCCGAAGTTTCGTTCGATTTCGACATGCATGTGACGCGGGTGGCCGAACACCCGCGCATCACCAAACCGTTCTCGGACGCGGCGTGGGACCGGCTGAACGCCGTGGGGCAAAAGGTGGATGCGGCGCTGGCAGCGGGCGATGTGCGCCTGACCATGGGCGGCGAGCCGACCTTTGTATCCATCGACGATTTCGAAGCCGAGGAATGGAATATCGATGCGGTGGGGCCGACCAAACGCGGGCTGGCCGATACGCTGATCCGCCGCCTGCGCGACCGGTTCGCGCCCGGCGGCATGCTGCATTACGGTCAGGGCAAATGGTATCCCGGCGAAACACTGCCGCGCTGGACGTTTTCGCTGTATTGGCGGCGCGATGGCCAGCCGATCTGGCAGAATGAAAAGCTGGTCGCGCAGGAACATGTGCAGACAGCGGCGACGGCAGAAACCGCGGGCGCGTTTCTGGGCCAGATGGCCGAACGGCTGGGCGTGCCGCCCGAACACGCGCAACCGGTGTTCGAAGACCCCGCCGAATGGGTGCTGAAAGAGGCGCAGTTGCCCGCCAACCTGACGCCGGAAAACCCGCACCTCAAAGACCCCGAAGAACGCGCGCGGTTCGCCCGCGTGTTCAGCCGCGGTCTGGACCAACCCGTGGGCTACGCGCTGCCGATCCAGCGCTGGCAATCCAAGGACGAAGGCCCGCGCTGGCGGTCCGAATTGTGGAAACCCCGGCGCGGGCATCTGTTTCTGGTGCCGGGCGACAGCCCCGCCGGGTTCCGCTTGCCGCTGGGCGCGCTGCCGCATATCCCGCCCGCGTCCTATCCCTATACCTATACCGCCGATCCCAGCTTTCCGGTCGGGCCGCTGCCGGTGTTCCATGGCCGCCTGACGCCTGACAAACGCGATGCCTTGCAGGCCGAAATCGACCGCCTTGCAACCGAGGACGCGGAACGCGAAGCCATGACGCCTGCCACATCCAAAGGTCACACGCAGGCGGTGCGCGAAACCGAAGCCAGCCGCACCGAACGCCAGACCCGCGTGGAACAGGGCGGCGCGGACCCCGCCGACGGCGCAGTGCGCACCGCGATGGCGATGGAACTGCGCGACGGGCGGCTGTGCCTGTTCATGCCTCCGGTCGAGGCGCTGGAGGATTATCTGGAACTGCTGGCCGTGGCCGAGGCAGTGGCGACAGACCTGAACATTCCGATCCACGTCGAAGGCTATGTGCCGCCGCCTGATGCGCGCCTGAACGTGATCCGCGTGGCGCCCGACCCCGGTGTGATCGAGGTCAACATCCACCCCGCGCACAGCTGGGATGATTGCGTGGCGACGACCGAGGCGATCTATGCCGAGGCGCGGGAATGCCGGCTGGGCGCGGATAAATTCATGCTCGATGGCCGCCACACCGGAACCGGCGGCGGCAATCATGTGGTGGTCGGCGGCGGCACCACGCAGGACAGCCCGTTCCTGCGCCGCCCTGACCTGCTGAAATCGCTGATCCTGATCTGGAACCGGCATCCCAGCCTGTCCTACCTGTTTTCCGGCTTGTTCATCGGGCCGACGTCACAGGCTCCGCGCATGGACGAGGCGCGGCATGATGCGCTTTATGAACTGGAAATCGCGCTGGCGCAGATACCCGTCCCCGGTCAGGGCGCGGCCCCGCCGCCGTGGCTGGTGGATCGCCTGTTGCGCAACATGCTGACCGATGTGACCGGCAACACCCATCGGGCCGAGATTTGCATCGACAAGATGTATTCCCCCGACGGCCCCACCGGGCGGCTGGGGCTGGTGGAATTTCGCGGGTTCGAAATGCCGCCGCATCCGCGGATGAACCTTGCGCAGCAACTGCTGATCCGGGCGATCATCGCGCGGGTCTGGGCTGATCCGGTGGATATGCGGCCGGTCCGCTGGGGCACCGTGCTGCATGACCGCTACATGCTGCCGCATTTCCTGTGGCAGGACCTGCTGGCGCTGCTGGATGATCTGCGCGGACATGGCTTCGACCTTGATCCCGACTGGTTCAAGGCGCAGGCGGAATTCCGGTTCCCGTTCTGCGGCGAAGTGACGGTTGAGGGTGTGCATCTGGAAATCCGCCAAGCCTTGGAACCCTGGCATGTGCTGGGCGAAACCGGCGCGATCGGCGGTACGGTGCGCTACACCGACAGTTCGGTGGAACGGTTGCAGGTCAAGATGACCACTGCGTTCAAGGATCGCTATCAGGTCACGTGCAACCGTCGCCCGGTGCCGATGACCGATGCGGGCTTGACGGGCGCGCAGGTGGCCGGCGTGCGGTTCAAGGCGTGGCAGCCGTCATCTGCGCTGCACCCGGTGCTGCCGGTCAACGCGCCGCTGACGTTCGACATCTATGACCGCTGGTCGGGCCGCGCCATCGGCGGTTGCGTCTATCACGTGGCCCACCCGGGCGGGCGCAGCTACGACACCTTCCCCGTCAACGGCAACGAAGCCGAAGCGCGGCGGTTGTCGCGGTTCACCGCCTTTGGCCATACCGCCGGGGCCTATGCGCCAAGCCCCGAAACCCCGCACCCGGAATTCCCGACAACACTGGACCTGCGGCGGCCACCCGGCCTATTCTGAACGCCTGATGAACGGACAGCCGCGCCCCAGCCTTGATGCCGATCCTGCCGCACGTGCCCGCCTGCTGGCGGGATATGCGCCGTTGCCCGGTGTCGCGGATGAACTGATCGACGCCAGCGGCACCATGCGCCCGGTCTGGGCCGCCTTCATCGATCAACTGGCGCAACTGACCCCTGCGGCGGTCGCGGCGCATGTGGCGCGCGGCAATCAGTATCTGCGCGATGCCGGCGTGTTCTACCGGCAATACAGCGGTGATCCGGCGCAGGAACGCGACTGGCCGCTCAGCCATATCCCCGTGATACTGTCCGAGCCGGAATGGGACGGTATCTGCGCGGGCCTGACGCAGCGCGCCGATCTGCTGGAACGCGTGGTGGCGGATCTGTACGGGCCCGGCGATCTGGTGCGCGACGGGCATCTGCCGCCCGATCTGGTGGCGCGGAACCCGGAATGGCACCGCGCGCTGGTAGGGATCCGGCCCGCATCGGGACATTTTCTGCATTTTCTGGCGTTTGAGATCGGCCGCAGCCCGGACGGGTCTTGGCTGGTGCTGGGGGACCGCACGCAGGCCCCGTCCGGCGCGGGGTTCGCGTTGGAAAACCGGATGGCCACCGCGCGGGTGTTCCCCGAACCGTTTCCGCGCCGCAACGTGCGCAGGTTGGCCGGGTTTTTCCGCGCCTTTCGCGCCGCGATGGACCATCTGCCGGGGTCCGAGGGACAGCGCTGTGCGATCCTGACGCCGGGGCCGGGCAATGACGCCTATTTCGAACATGCCTATGTCGCGCGGTATCTGGGACTGTTGCTGCTGGAAGGCGAGGACCTGATCGTGCATCACGGATCGGTTCAGGTGCGCACCGTTTCGGGGCCGCAGCCGTTGGGTGTGTTGTGGCGACGGATGGATGCCGCCTGGACCGATCCGCTGGAACTTGACGAAACCTCGCAGATCGGCACGCCGGGGGTGGTCGATGCAGTGCGACAGGGCAACCTGCATGTGGTCAACGCGCTGGGGTCCGGCATTCTGGAAACCCGCGCCTTCATGGCCTTCTGGCCCAAGATCGCCGAAGTGCTGCTGGGCGAACCACTGCGCCTGCCCAATATCGCGACATGGTGGTGCGGGCAGCCTGCCGAACGGGACTGGGTGAAAAGCCACGCCACCACCATGTTCATCGGCGAGGCGCTCAGCCGCGCCCTGCCGTTTGACATCGGCGCGGCGTCGGCCCTTGGTGGGGAACTGCACAGCGCAGGCGGCGCGATGCGCAGTGCCGGCGGACCGGATCAGTCGCTGGCGGACTGGATCGACGCCAATGCCGCAACCCTGGTGGGGCAAGAGGCGGTCACCCTGTCCACCACACCCTCCTGGGTCGATGGCCGGCTGACCCCCCGCCCGATGATCATCCGGGTGTTTGCCGCCCGCACGCCCGACGGCTGGGTTTTCCTGCCCGGCGGTTATGCCCGGATCGGGCGCACGGGCGACGCCACGGCGCTATCGATGCAACAGGGGGGGTCGGTGGCGGATGTCTGGGTGATGCGCGACGGGCCCGCCCCGGACGAAACCCTGTTCGAACCCGGGCGGTTCCGCCGCGAAGGCACCGGCGCCCTTCCCGCCCGGTCGGCCGACAACCTGTACTGGCTGGGTCGCTACATCGAGCGCACCGAAGGCGCGATCCGGCTGTTGCGGGCCTGGCATCTGCGGCTGGCCGAGGCGGGATCGCCCGAGGATGCCCGCCTGCTGCATATCGCCGACGTGCTGGCCGTCATCGCCATCGACGTTCACCAGCCGGTGCAGGCCGTGCTGCACCCGTCGCTGGAGGCCGCGCGGATCTGTGCCGGCAAAGTGCGCGAACGGTTTTCGGTCGATGGCTGGGCCGCGTTGACCGACCTGACCACCGCGCTGGCGGCGGTGTCCGCCGATCTGCCGCCCGGCGATGATTGCGCCCGCGCCCTTGGTGTGCTGCTGCGCAAGATCACCGGGTTCAACGGGCTGGTACATGAAAACATGCACCGCAGTTCCGGCTGGCGGTTCCTGACCTTTGGCCGGGCGCTGGAACGCGCCGATGGCGCGGCGGCGGCGGTTGCGGGGTTTGCCACCGATGATCTGGCGTCCGGACTGACCGATCTGGCGCTGGAATATGGCGACAGCCGGGTCACCCATCGCCGCCGGTATCGCATCGATCCGACCAAACGCACGGTGACCGATCTGCTGGTGCTGGATGCCGCCAACCCGCGGTCGATCCTGTTTCAGGTCACCTCGTTGCGCCGCATCGCCGAAGACCTGCCGCATGCCCGCGTCGATGGCCGGATATCGCCGGTGCTGGGCCTGCTGATGTCGTTGGAAACCGATCTGCAGGTCGCAAACCCCGATGACATCGACGCCACCCGACTGACGGCGCTGCGCGCGACGCTGGCCGAGATTTCCGGCCGGTTGTCGGCGGCCTATCTGGACTGAAAGGGGCACGGCATGCGCTATGACATCGGATTGTCCATCGGCTATCGCTACGGCGCCCCGGCGGATCATCTGCGCACGCTGGTGCGGTTGCTGCCGTCCGATCTGCCGGGGCGGCAGGTGGTGACCGCGCGGCTGCTGGCGGTTGATCCGCCGCCCACCGAGCGGCGCGAGACGCGGGATTTCTTTGGCAATGTCGTGACCATGCTGGCGTTTCACCATGCCATTGACGCGATCGCGTTTACGCTGCGCGCGCGGGTGGAACGGGTGGCCCAAGTGCCCAGCCTTGACCTGTCGCCCGATCTGGCGGGGCTGGCGGCAGAGATTGCCGCGCATCCCGCGCTGGCCGCCATTGCACCGCACCATTACCTCGGTCCGTCGGCGCGGGTGCGGCCGGATCCCGCGATCGCCGCCTTTGCGGCCGCCGCGGCGGGGTCCGGCCGGACCACAATGCAGATCGTCACCGCGCTGGGACAGGCGCTGCATGCCACCATGCGGTTCGATCCGGCGTCCACCGATGTGCACACGCGCGCCAGCGCCGCGTTTGCCGCGCGCAGCGGCGTGTGTCAGGATTTTTCGCATATCATGATCGCCGGGCTGCGGTCGCTGGGCATCCCGTCGGGCTATGTCTCCGGGTTTCTGCGCACCACGCCACCGCAGGGCCAGCGGCGGCTGGAAGGTGCGGATGCCATGCATGCCTGGGTCACAGCGTGGTGCGGATCCGAGGCTGGCTGGATCGAATATGACCCCACGAATGCTTGCGCTGTGGGGCAGGAACATATCGTTGTGGCCTACGGGCGCGACTATGCCGATGTGTCGCCGGTGCGCGGCACATTACGCACCACCGGCGATCAGGCCAGCCATCAACGGGTGGATGTCATCGCGCTGTGACTAAAGCGCCGCGACAAAATTCGTCAGATTCTCTGTGGCGAAATCTAACACGACCGTGTCGGTCAACCGGCCATCCGTGACCTTGGTGTTGGCCATGGTCACGACGATTTCCTTGCACACATACACCTCGGCCAGCATCCCGTTCAGGATGTATTTCAGATGCGCCTGTGCCCGTACGCCGCCCAAGGCTCCGCCCGACACCGAAATGACAAAGCACGGCTTGCCCTTGAACACCGAATCGAACGCGGGACGCGATGCCCAGTCGATGGCGTTTTTCAGCATGCCGGGGACGGAGTAATTGTATTCCGGCGTCACGAACACGACGCCATCGGCGGCCTGCACCGACGCGACGAACGCCGCGACGCACGCCGCGACGCCGGGGTCATCCGACAGGTCGGCATTATAAAGCGGCAGGTGGCCGATCTCGGCGGTACGGCAATGCGCGATGGCGCCGAGGCGCTCCTGCAGGGACCTCATGGTCGCCTTGGAGGCCGAAGCAGCGCGCAGGCTGCCCGCTATGAACAACAGGTTTTTCATGGGTTTTCCTTTGGGTCAAAGCCGCGCGAGCCAGGTCGCGATCGGCGGGAACAGGGCGAGGATCAACAGCCCCACCAGTATGGCAGCCACGAAGGGCAGCCACGAAGGGCAGCGTGCCGCGAAAGATGTCGCCGACCTTCATGTCGCTGTCGGTCATCGCGGATTTTATGGTATAGACCGACAGGCCAAAGGGCGGGGTCAGCAGCCCGATCTCGACCGCCACCACGGTCAGAACGCCGAACCAGATCAGGTCGAACCCGGCGCTTTCCGCCACCGGCAGAGCGATGGGCAACAGGATCAGCATGATCGAAATGCTGTCGATCAGACAGCCCATGGCGATGATCAGCACCAGATACAGCACCAGAAAACCGATCGGCCCCAACCCACCATCCAGAAAGAACCGCGCCAGTTCCTGCGGCACGCCCGACAGCGCCAGCATGCGGGAAAACAGCGTCGCGGCCAGAATCAGGAACAGCACCGACACCGTGATCTGCCCGGTTTCCACCAACAGGTTCCACAGCGTGCGCCGGTCCAGCGCACGGCGGATCAACGCAATGATCAGCGCGCCGAACGCACCTGCCGCGCCTGCCTCTGTCGGATTCAGAAATCCGCCGTACAACCCGCCCAGAACCAGAAACATCAGCGCAAGGATCGGAACCGCTTTGCGCACCACGTCCACCATGGACAGATCGGGATGGGACTGCGTGTCCTGCACGGTGTCGAACACGAAACGCGGCCGGAACCGCGCCAGCAACACGATGGTCACGGAAAACAGGACAGCCAGCAGCAGCCCCGGTCCGACACCCGCCAGAAACATCCGCCCGACGGATTGTTCGGCCAGCACGGCATAGACGATCATCAACAGCGACGGCGGGATCAGCATGCCCAGCACGGATGACCCGGCAACAACGCCGGTCGCGAATTTCGCGGAATAGCCGTGGCGGGTCATCTCCGGCACCGCGACGCGGGCAAACACAGAGGCCGACGCGATGGACACACCGGTGATGGACGCAAACACCGCATTGGCGAACACCGTCGCCACGCCCAACCCCGCTGAGACGCGCCGCAGCAGGCGCTGGAATACGTCGAACGTGTCCTTGCCGACATTCGATATCGTGACCAGCAGCCCCATCAGCACGAACAGCGGCACCACCGCGAACAGGTATTCCTGCAAACTGTCGTTGGCGACCGCCCCCAGCATCCGGACGGCAACGGTGTCACTGCGGATCAGCGCGACCCCCACGAATGATACCGCCAGCATTGTGATACCGATCGGCATGCCAATGTAGATCAGAGCGATCAGCGCGCCGATGGCATATCTACCAACCTCCAGCGGGGTCGCGACCGCGCCCCGGCCGCGACGCGCGCGGATACGATCGACAGGCGCAGAAACTCGATGGCCGCGACGGCAAAGCCCAGCAAGATCAGCGCGCGGAACGGCCAGGTCGGCAAGGTGCCCAGACCGGGCGTGCCGATGAATTCGGACGACACCCAATCCTTGCTCAGGACGTTCACCGTGGCGAAGGCTACGCCGCCGATCACCGCCGCCCCCACCAGCGCGAACAGGCATTCGAGCCCGGCCACCAGACGGGCATGGCGCAGCGACAACAGATCAAGGAAAACCAGCGTGCGCGCCAATCGGCCAGCCCGCACAGCGGCCGCCAGTTGCAGCGCCACGATCAGCACCACCACCATCCCGCCGGTTTCGCTGACCAGCGGCAGCGAACTGCCCAAGGCGTTGCGGGCCACAATGTCGGCGCAGATGATCGCCATAAGCAGCACGATCATCACCGTGCCCAAGGCTGCGATGCCATCCACGATCAGGCCCCAGCCACGACCCAGCCCACCTGTCGGGTGCCCCGTGACCGGGACACCCCGTTTTGGGCCTTCATGCACCTTTTCCATGCCGCGATCAGAGTTCCGAGGCCCAGTCACGCACCGGTTTTTCGCCGCGTGCCTGTAATCCGGCCAGATAGGATTTCAGGAATTCGCGGGCGGGGACGCCCTGTGCTTCCAGCTTGTCGGCCCATTCCTTGGCGATATTGGGCATGTTGTTGACCCAGGCCGCGCGATCAGCTTCGGACACCTCGACCACCTGCACCGGCGGGTTCTGGCCCGCGCCCATTTCCACCATCTTGCCGATGGCGAATTCGTGGCGCGTCAGCAGGTCGACCCAAGCGAGTCGGTATAGTATTTGCCGGCCTCGACCATGGCGTTCTGCACCTCGGCGGGCAGACCATCCCAGCTGTCCTTGTTCACCGCGATGGCGCCGGAAAACGCCACGCCGATGCGGAACCGGTTGATATAGGGTGCGACCTCATACAGTTTTGCGGGCAGCGCGCCCAGTGCCAGCGTCAGCGCGCCGTCCGACACGCCGGTCTGCATGTCGGTGTAGAACGCGGTCAGCGAACCATCGACGGCATTCGCCCCCACGCCGCGCAGCCAATTGCCCAACACGCCCGGTGCCGACAATTTCAGCCCGTTCAGATCGGCGATCCCGGCAATCGGCGTCTTGGTATAAACGTCATAGCCGTCGGTGCCGGTGAACCCGACAATCTTGAGGTTGTATTGTTCCCATTCCTTGCGGAAGGCGGCGTTGGTTTCGAAAAGTTCGGCCATGACGTCCAATTGCACCGGCGGGTTGGCGGTGGCGAAGGGCGCATAGGATGACGCCTGGCCCAGCGGCAGTTTCGCGGGTTCCAGAAACGAGAATACCCAGCCGATATCGGTGATGCCCTGTTCGACCGAGGTCAGCGTGGCGTTGGCCTTGTACAGCGTGCCGCCAAAGGCCTCGTTCCATTCGACCTTGTAGGTTCCGGTCTTGGCCAGAATCTCGTCGGTGCGGGCCATGAAATGCGTCTGCATCATGCCGACCCACGGAATGACGGTGGGGTGGCTGGCCGCGATGGTCAGCGAAATCTTTTCCTGTGCGGTTGCGAAAACGGGCAGCATCAGCGCCCCCGCCAGAATGGTTGCGAATAGTGTCTTCATGTCTTGTCCTCTCTCAAGGTTTCAGACGTTAAGTTTTTCAGACGTAGGTGAATTTCTGGGTCGAATGATCCAGCCGCACGGTTACCGAGCCTTCGTTGATCAGCCATGGCCGCACGCGGAATGTCCGCGCGCCGGATGTGTGCATCGGGTCGCGTTCGGCGATGGCGATCGCCTCTGCGCGGGACGCGGCGCGGATGATCACCATCCCTTCACCTTCCCAGGATGCCTCGTCATCGGTCCACAGCGGGCCTGCGGCATACATGATGCCGTCGCGTTCCAGTTGCACCTGAAACGCCAGATGCGCCTCGATATTGGCGAACACCGCACCCAGACCGTCCACGGGCGTGGTGAAAATCGCATAAAACTGCTTTTGCAGCATGCCTTTGCTGGCTTCGAGAACCGCCGCCGCGGGCACGATCCGCGGGTTATCGTCTTGCATGATCATCCTCCCCAGGAAATCTTGCGCCGCCGTCCCTCCCCGGACGGCGGTGCTGCGTTATCCCGCCTTGCGGCGAGACATCATTTCAGCGCGGATTTCCGCACCGTGTTCGTCCAGAACGGGCGGCGGGCGCACGTCAAGTTCCGCCGCGCCGTCGAAATTATAGGGCGCGCGCACCGTGGTGTAGGTTCCCAGTTCCGATGACGGCGCGCTGACCTTGATGTTAAGATGCTGTGCCTGCGGATCGTCCAGCGCCTCGTCGGCGTCATAGGCGGGGGCATAGGGCACCTCTGCCGCCTCAAGCGCCGCGCACCACGCGTCACGCGGGCGGGTCTGGAACACCGGCGTCATCAGGTCGATCAGGTCATCCTGATGCGTGATCCGGTTCAGCCGTTCCGCGAAACGCGGATCGGTGGCCAGATAACCCTGCCCGGTCGCATCCAGAAATCCCTCCCAGAATTTCGGCGGGCTGGACATGTGGATCGCGATCCATCTGCCGTCGGCGCATTCAAACGTATAGCTCTGGCTGACCACCGGGCGCGACAGCGGCCCCATCACCTCGCCCGCGCTGTAGTAATGCGTGAAACTGTCGAGGTTAAAGTGGCACATCGCCTCGAGCATCGAGATGTCGATGCGCCGACCCGGTCCGCGTTCGCCGCGTTCAACGAGCGCGGCCAAAATCGCCAGCGCGGCATATTGGCCGGTGACACTGTCGGCAATCGCGGGGCCGATGACGCGGGGGTTGGTGGGGGGCGTCAGCAGCCGCAGATAGCCACTGGCAGCCTGCGCCACGGTGTCATAGGTCGGGCGGTCGCGCGCGGGACCGGTGGTGCCGAAACCCGATATCGCGCAATAGATCAGGCGCGGGTTGACGGCCCGCAATTCCGCCTCGCCCGCCCCCAGCTTTTCGGCAACGCCGGGGCGGAAATTCTGGATGAACACATCCGCCGAAGCGATCAGATCATGCAGCACTGCCTTGTCATCGGCCTGTGCGGTGTCCAGCGCGATGGAGCGTTTGTTGCGATTGTAGGTCTGGTAATGCGGGGAATAGAGCCCGCCCTTGAAGGCGCGGAACGGGTCACCCGTGCCGGGGCGTTCCACCTTGATCACATCGGCACCCAGATCAGCCAGATGCATTCCCGCCGCCGGCCCGGTGATATAAGTGCCCAGTTCGATGACCCGGATATTGCGCAGTATCTTGACCATCCGGGTTACTCCGCCGCTGCGCGGGTGACGGGCTTGCCGTCATAGGTGATCGCCTGATCGGCGTGGTTCGACAGGATGAACCCGATCGACCGCAGCGATTCTTCGTACAGATGCGCCGACAGCCCCGCCGCGCGGGCCAGCAAGGGCACCGCCTTCAGCGCCTGCAACGGCCAGCCCGCGTCAAGGATAACCGCCGGGATCGCGCCCGACACGTTAACGGGAAGCGGACGGTTCATGATACCGGGCGCATGGCGGCCCAAGGCGCGAAGGGTTTTGACGTAACGGCCCGACAGCCCCAGATCGTCGGCAATCGCCAGCAACCGGTCGGCGCGCGGATCGCCGCCCGCATGTTGCGGATGGCCCAGCCCCGGCACATTTGGCCGCGCCACTTTCAGTGCGGTCAGGCTGGCGATGGCGGCGGCGTCCAGTGCTGCGGCGTCATCCGAGCCCGCGTCAGTCAGCACCTGATGCAGGTATTGTCCGGCGGTTTCCGACGATCCCGCCACCACGCTGCCCATGCCCAACAGCCCGGCGGCCATCGCGCCCTGCCAGGCATCGGGACCCGCCGCCAGCGTCATCCGCGCCGCCTGCACGCTGGGTACCAGACCGTGCTCGGCAATCGCCACCAGACAGGCATCCAGCATCGCGCGCTGCGCTGCGGTCGGTTTTTCGCCGATCACCAGCAACCAGAAATAATCCGTGAAACCGATATGCCCGATCAGGTCGCGGCACAGGTCATGGCCGCGCACGGTGATGCTGTCGGCGTCGGATGTCGCAATGGCGGTGAAGGCCTGATCCTGCTTTCCGATTCGCATCACGACTCCTTTTTTCGCATTCCGAAATTATTTTCTCTTGCCGAATATTAGGAGCGCATCTAACCTTGCGTCAAGTCAGTTTGTCGCAGGCCGGGGAGGTCTGTCGCGCAGCGAGGGAGAGAGCCATGCGCAGCATCAACCAGTTCACGATCACCCAGGCGGTGAAGGACAGCTTCAAGACGGAACCCGGCAGCCGGTTCGAGGCGCTGTTGCAGGGGCTGATCGAACATCTGCATGATTTCACCCGCGAACACAGCGTCACCCACGAGGAATGGATGGCGACGCTGATGTTCCTGTATGACAGCGGGCAGATTTCCACGCCGGAGCGGCACGAATTCATCCTGTTGTCGGACGTGCTGGGCTGGTCCGCGCTGGTGGACATGATCAACACCAAGGGCGGGGCGACCGAAGGGTCGAACCTTGGCCCGTTCTATCTGGACAATGCGCCCGCCATGGCACTGGGGGCCGATCTGGGTCAGGGCCGCGATGGCGCGACCGTGCTGGTCTCGGGCAAGGTGACGGATTCGCTGCACAATCCGCTGGCGGGTGCGATCGTGGACACGTGGCAGGCGGACGGCACCGGCACCTACCCTATTCAGGAACAGGCGCAGGGGCAGGGGCAGGACAAATACGACCTGCGCGGCAAGTTCACCACGGACGATAACGGGCGGTATTACTACACTACCGTTCTGCCGAAACCTTATACCGTGCCCTATGACGGCCCGGTGGGGCGCATCCTGCGCGCGGGCAACCGGCATGCATGGCGCGCGGCGCATCTGCATTACATCATCCGGGCCCCCGGCATGGCGTCGATCACCACCGAGGTGTTCTTTGAAGGCACCGAATACATCGACAACGACGCGGTATTCGGGGTGCGCAAGTCGCTGATCGCGAAATTGCGCCCGGTGCGCGATCTGGCGGCGCTGGGGCTGACGTTGGAAAAGACCCCCGATGCGATGTTCGAGTTTGATTTCGTGCTGGCCCCGCAAGGCTGACGTGTCTTGGAACCCGATGAAAAGCCATCCGAATTTGTCGAGGCGCTGGCCAAGGGCATGGCGATCCTTGAATGTTTCGATGGCACCCGGCCCGAAATGACACTGAGCGAGGTGGCGCGGCGGGTGAATGTCACCCCCGCCGCCGCCCGGCGCAGCCTGATGACGCTGCGCTGGCTCGGCTATGTCGGACAGCGCGAAAAACGGTTCCACCTGATGCCCAAGGTGATGGCGTTGGGGTCGTCGTATTACTTTGCCGCGCGGGTCGAGGACGTGTTGCTGCCAGACCTCAGGCACATCGTCGAAACCTTTGGCGATGCATCGTCCGTGGGCACGCTGGACGGACAGGATGTGATCTATATCGCGCATCATTCGGTGCTGCGTGCGCGCCGCGCCACCGCCGCCATCGGCGCGCGCTATCCAGCTTTTGCCACGTCCATCGGGCGGGTGCTGCTGGCCGGGTTGACCGAGCCTGATCGCGCAGCGTGGCTGGCCGCGCTGGACCCGCGCCCGCTGACATCGCGCACCTGCGTTGACAAGGCGGTTCTGGCGCAAGAGATCGCGCTGGTGGCCGAACAGGGCTATGCCACTACGGTGGATCAGCTGGATTACGGCATCACCGCGCTGGCCGTGCCGATCCGCGACGCCGAAGGCCGCACCATCGCGGCGCTGAATACCTCGGGGTATACCGGCCTTGTTTCCGCGGAATCGCTGGTGCGCGACCGCCTGCCAGACCTGCGCGCCGCCGCATCCCATATCGCCCACGCAATAACCCGTTATCCGGTGTTGCAGGCCATGCTGAGCCCGGAACGCCCCCGACACCCGAATTTCGCCAAGAAGGATCCGCGAAATGTGCCGCATCTGTGAAGCGACCCGCGCCAGCGGACCCTGCGGGTTTGCCTGGGAAACCGACGCTGCTGCTGCCAAAGGGGCCGCATCCGTGACCCTGCCGGCCGGATTGCCCGAGGGCGTGACGCCTGCACAGGCGTTGGCGCTGGCCAGCCTGCCGCGCGGCGTCGGCGACCCCGGACGGCGCACCCTGATCAAGGGCGGCGTGGTGCTGTCGATGGACGACGCCGTGGGCAATTTCACCCAAGGCGACGTGCTGATCGACGGGGCGCGCATCGTGCAGGTCGCGGCCCAGATCGACTCGCCGGATGCGGCGGTGATCGACGCAGCGGGCCGCATCGTGATGCCCGGCTTTATCGACACGCATCACTATCAGTTCGAAACCGCCCTGCGGTCGCAACTGGCGCACGCCATCCTGACCCCGGATGGCCGCCCCGAGAACACGCGCAATTACTATGAAACCATGCTTCTGGGCTTTTCGCAGCATTTCCGCCCGGAGGATGTCTATATCAACGAATTGTTCGGCGGGATCGCGCAGCTGGACGCCGGCGTGACGACCGTTATGGATGTCAGCCAGATCCATCACAGCCCGGAACATTCGGATGCCGCCGTGGCGGGCCTGCGCGATGCCGGGCGGCGCGGCGTGTTCGGCTATTTCGAGGGCCGGGGCGAACGTGCGCGTTACCCGCAGGACGCGGCCCGGCTAAAGGCACAGTATATTAACGGCGACGGTCTGCTGACCATGGTGATGGGCGGCGAGATCTATCTGCCAGGCTACGAGGCGGCGTGGAAAGCCGGCCGCGATCTGGGCCTGCCCATCGCGTTGCATGTGGTCGGCACCTTTGGGATGGCGCCAACTTTCGAACAACTGGGGAACGACGGCTGGTTCCGTGACGACAACATTTTCATTCACATGACCGGCATGACGGAAACGGGATGGAAAATCGCAGCGGATGCGGGCGCGCATGTGTCGCTGTCGGTGCCGATCGAAATGCAGATGCGCCACGGCACGCCGCCGATCCAGCAGGCACTGGACCTTGGTATGTCGGTGTCGCTGTCATCGGATGTGGAATGCACCATGTCCGCCGACATGTTCACCCAGATGCGCGGGTTGATCACGCTGCAACGGATGTTCGCCAAGGCCGATGCGCTGGCTGGCAACACTGACCATGCCCGCCTGATGCAGGCCAGTGACGCGCTGCGCCATGCCACCATCGAAGGTGCGCGCGGCCTGAAGCTGGATCATGTCACCGGAAGCCTGACGCCGGGCAAGGCCGCCGACATCATCCTTTTGGATACCGATGCGATCAACGCGGCACCCCTGAACAACGCGGCGGGGGCCGTGGTGACGCTGATGGACCGCACGAATGTGGACACGGTGCTGGTGGCCGGGCGCATCCGGAAATGGCGCGGCCAGCTGCTGGGCCATGACATCCGCCGTTTGCGCACAGAACTGGAACACAGCCGCGATCACCTGTTCGCCGCCGCAGGCATCCCGCGCGACCTGTTCACGATCTGAAACCTTGGCACCGCCCGCGACAGGCGGAGCCATGTCTGTTCGCAAATGCAATGCATGTCGTATTTGCGCGCCGGGCTCATGAACTCGGGCCGGGCAACCGCAGCGTTCGAAAACCAACCTTGCGTCCGGCGCTATACCGACACCGTCTGCCGCAAAACCTCACGCGACAGGGTGGCCTTGTCGCCTTCCAATGCCACAGCGCCACGCTTCAGGACGTAGAACCGGTCGGCAAGGCCGTAGGCGAAATCGAAATACTGTTCGACCAGTATGATGGCCATATCGCCCCGATCGCGCAGATACGCGACCACGCGGCCGATCTGCTGAATTATGTTCGGCTGGATGCCTTCGGTCGGTTCATCCAGCAGCAGAACGCGCGGGCGCATGATCATGGCGCGTGCGATGGCCAGTTGCTGCTGCTGCCCGCCCGACAGATCGCCGCCGCGCCGATGGCCCATGTCCTTCAGCACCGGAAAAAGATCATAGATTTCAGCGGGGATGCGATGGTCGGACTTCGGTAGCAGAGCAAAGGCGGTCTGCAGATTTTCAGTGACCGTCAGCAGCGGGAAGATCATCCGCCCCTGCGGCACGACCGCCACGCCCTGCGCGGCCATCGCATGCGCGGGCAGCACCGGCAGGTCCGAACCACCAATGGCGACCGATCCGCCCGACCGTTTGTGCGTGCCCGCGAGCGCCTTCAGCAGCGACGTCTTGCCGACGCCGTTG
>JBBRCF010000019.1:0-38571 GCA_038205135.1 Rhodobacterales bacterium | reverse complement strand
GTTTCTTGGCGTGTTTTTCCACCTCGTTGACCTTGGCCAACGCTTCGGGGCTGATTTCATTGGCGGAGGGTTGTGGCGGCAGCGGTTGGCCGGCCGGGATGATGGCGCGCCGCGCCGCGGACATCGGGGCGCGTTCCGGTTCGGCGGCGTCGAGATCGTCGGGATCTTCAGCATAGGGATCGCCGTTTGCGGCATCGGCTGCCACGTCATCGGCAACCGGAGCGTTCACCCCCGGCGGGTCGGCCGGCGCGCTGTCGGGGCGCGGTTGCATTCGCAGGCTGTCGGCGGTCCGTGCTGCGAGTTTCGGATCAGCGGGCGTCGCGGCGGGGGCCGCCATTGGCGCTGGCGTCGGTCCGGTTGCCGCGCCAGCGGCAGGCGCGCCGGCCCGGTTCGACAGCCCGAGGCGGTGCACCTTGCCGATCACGGCGTTGCGGGTCACGCTGCCCAGTTCCTTGGCGATCTGGCTGGCAGACTGGCCTTCGGTCCACATCTTTTTCAGCAGTTCAACGCGTTCGTCCGTCCAGCTCATCAAGATGTTCCCAGTGGTAAAAGAGCGCGACCGTGGGCGCTGCCCGGTCTGCATGATCAGGCACCCATACTAGCCATCGGGGCGGCGAGGGCAAGGGTATGATTCGGGTCTGGTCGCCACACGATCCCGAGGCGTGCGCGACGCGGCATGCCGGAGGCAGGATAACGGCCGGGCAAACACGGCAGGGAAAATATGCTGGGCAAGTCATGCGATTTCGGGTACGCATCCGCCCCATGAAAACGAATTGTTCACATCGTGCCACCCTGCGACGCTGCCGAGGGCTTCGGCAACGCCGTTGACAGTCAGATAATTCGGCGTTTTCAACCGCGCGCCACGATCCAGACCTTGCGCGCCCCCCTGACAGCCTGTTCAAGTTTGCATCGGTCCCCGGGCATTTCGCCCGTTTCTTACAGGAGGAACCCATGATCCCTGCCGTTCTGCCGACGTATAATCGCGCTCCGCTGTCCTTTGCCAAGGGCGAGGGGGCATGGCTGACCACGACGGACGGGCGACGGTTCCTGGACATGGGGTCGGGCATCGCCGTGAACGCGTTGGGCCATGCGCATCCGGCGCTGGTGGCGGCGCTGACCGATCAGGCGCAGCGGCTGTGGCATGTGTCGAACGTCTACACGATACCCGAACAGGAACGGCTGGCCGCGATGCTGGTGGACCTGACCTTTGCGGACACGGTATTCTTTACCAATTCGGGCACGGAAACTGCCGAGCTGGCGATCAAGATGGCGCGCAAGTTCCATTACGAGACCGGCCACCCCGAACGGGTGGATATCGTGGCCTTTGAGGGCGCGTTTCACGGCCGGTCCACCGGGGCTATCGCGGCGGCCGGGTCGGAAAAGATGGTCAAGGGCTACGGCCCGTTGATGCCCGGTTTCGTGCATCTGAAGTGGCCTGCCAATGCAGCGGATCACGACGCGCTGAAGGCCGCGATCACCGATCAGACCTGTGCCGTGATCATCGAACCCGTGCAGGGCGAAGGCGGCATCAGGCAGGTGCCCGACCAGTGCCTGAAGGGACTGCGGGACCTGTGCGACGCAACCGGCACGCTGCTGATCTTTGACGAGGTGCAATGCGGCATGGGCCGCACCGGCCGCCTGTTCGCGCATGAATGGGCAGGGGTCACCCCCGACATCATGATGGTGGCCAAGGGCATCGGCGGGGGATTTCCGCTGGGCGCGCTGCTGGCGACCGAACGCGCGGCATCGGGCATGGTCGCGGGCACGCATGGTTCGACGTATGGCGGCAACCCGCTGGGCTGTGCCGTGGGCGCCAAAGTTTTGGAGATCGTGTCGGATCCGGCATTTCTGGATCACGTGAACCGCGTGTCGGGGCATCTGCGTCAGGGGCTGGACAGTCTGGTGGCGCGGCATCCGGCGGTGTTTTCGGCGGTGCGCGGCGTGGGTCTGATCCAGGGGCTGAAATGCGTGGCGCTGAATACCGATGTGGTCAAGGCGGGCTACGATGCCGGCATCCTGACGATCGCGGCTGCCGACAACGTGTTGCGCCTGTTGCCGCCGCTGACCCTGACCGAGGCCGAGGCCACCGAGGCGCTGGCGCGTCTGGATGCCGCTGCTACCGCGCTGGAAACTGCGGTCAAGGTCGCCTGATCCCGGCCTTGGTTTACCCAACAATCCCGTCGGACCGGGGGCGGTGCCCCCACCCTTCGGGTCAGAAAAAAGACCTGTCATGAATCACTTTCTCGATATCCACCTGACTGATCCCGCTGATTTGCGCGCCATGATCGACGACGCCCGCGCGATGAAGATCGCCCGCAAGAGCCGTCCGCGCGGCGCGCGGGATGACGACCAGCCGCTGGCGGGGCGGATGGTGGCGCTGATCTTTGAAAAACCCTCGACCCGCACCCGGGTGTCGTTTGACGTCGGCGTGCGCCAGATGGGCGGCGAGACGATGGTGCTTTCGGGCAAGGAAATGCAGCTGGGGCATGGCGAAACCATTGCCGACACCGCCCGCGTGCTGTCGCGCTATGTCGATCTGATCATGATCCGCACCTATGAAGAGGCGACGCTGCGCGAAATGGCCGAACATGCCACAGTGCCGGTGATCAACGGCCTGACCAACCGCACGCATCCCTGCCAGATCATGGCCGATGTGATGACCTATGAGGAACATCGCGGCCCGATCACCGGCAAGAAGGTGGTGTGGTCGGGCGATGGCAACAACGTTTTCGCCAGTTTCGCCCATGCGGCCGGGCAGTTCGGGTTCGACCTGACCTATACCGGGCCGGAAACGCTGGACCCCGAACGGGTCTGGCTGGATTGGGCGGCCGCCAAGGGCCGCCCCATCACCATCGACCGCAACCCCGAACGGGCGGTGACGGATGCCGATCTGGTGGTCACCGACACCTGGGTCAGCATGCATGACCCCGAATCCGCCCGGGAACGGCGGCATAATCAACTGCGCGCCTATCAGGTCAACGAGGCGCTGATGGCGCGGGCGAAACCTGACGCGCTGTTCATGCATTGCCTGCCCGCGCATCGCAATGACGAGGCCACCAGCGGGGTGATGGACGGGCCGCATTCGGTGATCTTTGATGAGGCCGAGAACCGCCTGCATGCGCAGAAGGCGGTGATGCGGTGGTGCCTCGGGGTGTGACCGGCATCATCATGCGGAGCGGCTGCGCCGCGCTTTTTCATCTCGTTGGCGGCCGTGCCGCCGCCTCGGGGGGCCTCCGGCGGGGGTATTTGGGAACCAGAGAACATGGACGCAGCACTTTTGGTGATCGACCTGCAACAGGAATTTGCCCGGCGCACGGCTTCGGGCGCGGCGCGGTCCAATCCCGGCGCGGAACATGTGGTGGCGGGTCTGCTGACGCAGTTTCGGGCGCAGGGCTGGCCAGTGGCGCATGTGATGCATGACGACCGGCGGCCCGCATCCGCGTTCCGGCGCGGATTGCCGGGGTTTGTGGTCATGGACTGCGCCGCGCCCGTGGCCGGCGAGCCGGTGTTCGTGAAAACCACATCGGCAGCGTTTGCTTCGACCGATCTGGCGGGGTGGGCGCGGGAACGGGGCGTGGCGCGGTTTGTCGTGGTGGGGGCCAGCGTGAACCATTGTGTGTCCTCCACCGTGCGGGCGGGGTTCGACGCCGGGTTCCGCCTTGCGGTGGTGCGCGATGGTGTGTTCGGGTTTGCCGTCGCGCGGCATGGCGGTGGCGAGATCGACCCTGATACAGTGCGCGATGTGGTGTTGGGATCGCTGGCGCCGGTGTTGGCGGATGTGATCGACTCGGATCAGGTGGCGGGCTGGGTCGGCTAACGTTACGTGCCGCGCGGTTTCACGCGGATATTTACGTGCCGCGCGGTTTCGCGCGGATATTTACGTGCCGCGCGGTTTCGCGCGGAGGGTGGGATCAGCCTCGCGCGGGTTTTCCGGCCACGGGTGGCGGGGATAGCGGCCGCGCATATCCTTGCGCACATCGGCATAGGACGTGTCCCAGAACCCCGGGATATCCAGCGTGGTCTGCACCGGTTTGTGGCCTGGTGATAGCAGCGTGACGCGCAAGGGGCGCCCTGCGACGCGGGGGTGGGTGGTCTGGCCGAACATCTCCTGCAGGCGCAGGGTGATTTCCGGGTGATCGGCGGCGTAGTCGATGGGGATGTCGCGCCCCAGCGGCGTGGTGAAATGCGCGGGCGCGGCGCGGTCCAGCGTCTGTTGCTGATCCCAGGTCAGGCGGGCGCGCAGCGCTGGCAGCAGGTCAAAACCTTTCCAGTCGCTGGCGCTGCGGATGTTTTTCAACCAGGGCAGCAGCCAGTCCGCGGCGCTGTCCAGCAGCGCCGTCTCGGACATGTCCGGCAGGTCGGTGCCCGCCGCATGCACCAGCGCGACGCGGGCAACAAAGCGTTGCGTGGCGTCGGATCGCGGCAACGGCAGGGTGCGGATGCCGTCCAGCATGGCGCGTGCGATGGCGTCAGGTGGCGCGGTGGGCCACAGCCGGTCCTCCAGCGTCAGCGCGCCCAGCATCTCTTGTTCGCGGGCGATTACGCGGGCGTCGCGGGCGGACCAGTCGCAGACCTTACGCGTGGTGATGCGATCCGGGAACAGCGCGCGCAGTTGCGACAGCGTGATCGGGATCGCCTGGCGGATGGTCGCTTCGCGCGGGTTGCCGTCGGTGTCGGTGACCACGAGGAACGGAGATTGCAAGAACGGATCGCCCTCGGGCAGTGCCGCGCCCTTGCCGCCCGACAACAGATAGCGGGGTGCCGCGCCCTTGCGGCGCTGGCCGATGCGGTCGGGGTAAGCGAGGGCGCCCATCTCGGGCAGCGTCAAGGGCGTGTCGGGGCCTGCAAGGGGTTTGAGGCGGCGGGCTTCGTCCCGGATGCGTTCGATGGTCCCACGATGCGGGGCATAGGGGTGGTCGTCTGCAAAGCGTTTCGGGTCGGTGACGGCGGCCAGACGCAGGGCAAGGTCCACGTGCGCGCTGCGGGGCAGGGGGTCGCGTTCGGCCAGCAGGGCAGCAAGCGACGCGGCGCGCGGCCCGGCCCGCAGCAGAATGTGGCCCAGACGCGGATGCAGCGGCAGGGCGGCCAGCGCGCGGCCATGCGGGGTGATGCGGGTGTCATTGTCCAGCGCGCCCAGTTGGGTCAGCAGCGCCTGCGCCTCGGCCAGCGCCGGCGCCGGCGGCGGGGTCAGGAACGGCAGTTGATCGGCGCGCGCGCCCCACAAGGCGAGGTCCAATGCGAGGGACGCAAGATCAGCGGTCGTGATTTCGGGCGGCGGAAAGGCGGCCAGCGCGCCTTCCTCGCCACGGGTCCACAGCCGGTGGCAGACACCGGGGGCGACCCGGCCCGCGCGGCCGGCGCGCTGGGTCGCCTCGGCGCGGGTGACCCGTTCGGTCACCAGCCGCGACATGCCCGACCCGGGATCGAACCGCGCGCGCCGCGCCTGGCCCGCGTCCACCACCAGGCGGATATCCTGGATGGTCAGCGAGGTTTCGGCGATGGAGGTCGCCAGCACGATCTTGCGCCCCGACGCGCAAGGCGCGATGGCGGCGCGCTGGTCGCGGAACTCCATCGCGCCAAACAGCGGGCGCAGGTGGGTGTCAGGGGGCAGATGCGGGCGCAGCAGTGCCTCGACGCGGCGGATCTCGCCCTCGCCGGGCAGAAACACCAGGATGCCGCCGATTGTGTCAGGCAGGAGCGTGCGTATCGTTTCGGCTGTGGCGTCCTCGATCCGGTCACGCGGGCCCAGTGGGCGGTCGCGGTGGACGATGGTGACAGGAAAGGCGCGGCCCTCGGCGGTGATGACGGGCGCGTCCATCAGGGCGGCAACCGGGGCGGCGTCCAGCGTGGCGGACATCGGCAGCAGGATCAGGTCATCCCGTAAGCTGGCGATTTCCAGACACAGCGCGAGGCCCAGATCAGCGTTCAGATTGCGTTCATGAAATTCGTCGAAGATGATGCAGCCTATGCCGGGCAGGGCGGGGTCGGACTGGATCATCCGGGTCAGGATGCCTTCGGTCACCACCTCGATCCGGGTGTCGCGGGTGGTCCGGGATTCGCCCCGGATGCGGTAGCCGACGGTTTGGCCGACGGGTTCGCCCAGCGTTTCCGCCATACGCTCGGCAGCCGCGCGCGCGGCCAGACGGCGGGGTTCCAGCATGATTATTTTCTGCGGCGTCAGGGCGGCATCAAGGATCGCCAGCGGCACGCGGGTGGTCTTGCCCGCCCCCGGCGGGGCCTGCAACACCGCACGGCCACGGGCAAGCAGCGCATCCATGAGGGCGGGGAGCGCAGCGTCGATGGGCAGGCGGGGCAGATCTGTGGCGTGGGTCATGTGTGCGGTGTAGGCCGCGCGGCCCCGTGCGGACAAGGGGCAGGCGGGCACAGAACGGCCGCACGATGCCGCGGCAGGCGTCCCGCCGCGCTATTTTGCGGGTTATCCCGCGGCTTATTCTGCCGCTACCTGTTCCGGGTCGGCCAGCACCACGATGTCGCGCATGATGGTGTTCAGTTCGAAATCCTTGGGCGTGTAGACCCGCGCCACCCCCATCGCCAGCAGCGCCTGCGCATCATCGTCGGGGATAATCCCGCCCACCACCACCGGCACATGGCCGAGGCCCGCCGCAAGCATCCGGGCCATGAAATCCGCGACCAGTGGCAGGTGCGATCCCGACAGGATCGACAGGCCCACCACATGCGCGCCATCCTCGTCACTGCGACCCTGAGCGGATGCGACGATTTCTTCCGGCGTCAGGCGGATACCCTGATAGTCGATGTCCATCCCGCAGTCGCGGGCACGAAAAGCGATCTGTTCGGCACCGTTCGAATGCCCGTCCAGCCCCGGTTTGCCAACCAGAAACCGCAGGCGGCGGCCCAGACGATCGCTGACAGCATCAACCGCGCTGCGCAATTCGTCGAGGCCCTCGGTCTTGTTCGACACCGACCGCGACACGCCGGTGGGGCCACGGTATTCGCCATGCACGGCGCGCATTTCGGTGGCCCATTCGCCGGTCGTTACACCCGCCTTGGCGCAGGCGATCGAGGCCGGCATGATGTTGCGGCCTTCCTTGGCCGCCGCGCGCAGATCGGCCAGCGCCTGCGCCACCGCGCCCGCATCTCGCGCCGCGCGCCACGCGTTCAGGCGCGCGATCTGTTCCGCCTCGACCGCCGGGTCGACCACCATGATGCCACCGTCGCCCGCTGTCAGCGGCGAGGGCTCGCCCGTTTGCCAGCGGTTCACGCCGACGACGATGGTTTCCTGCCGTTCGATCCGGTTCAGCCGGTCGGCGTTGGATTCCACCAGCCGCGCCTTCATGTAATCGATCGCGCCGATCGCGCCGCCCATACCGTCCAGAGCCGCCAATTCCGCCCGTGCGCCGGCCTTCAACTCTTCGACTTTGCGGTCCACCGCGGGGTTGCCGTCGAACAGGTCGTCGAATTCCAGCAGGTCGGTTTCATAGGCCAGCACCTGCTGCATCCGCAGCGACCATTGCTGATCCCACGGGCGCGGCAGGCCAAGCGCCTCGTTCCAGGCGGGCAGTTGCACGGCGCGTGCGCGGGCGCGTTTCGACAGCGTCACCGCCAGCATTTCCAACAGGATGCGGTAGACGTTGTTTTCGGGTTGCTGTTCGGTCAGGCCAAGCGAGTTCACCTGCACGCCATAGCGAAAGCGACGGAATTTCGCGTCCGTCACACCATAGCGGTCGCGGCAGATCTCGTCCCACAGATCGACAAAGGCGCGCATCTTGCACATCTCGGTGACAAACCGGATGCCCGCGTTGACGAAGAACGAAATCCGCCCGACCAGTTCGGGAAATTCCGCATCCGGCACCCGTCCGCGCAATTCGTCGAGGACGGCGGTGGCAGTGGCCAACGCAAAGGACAGTTCCTGTTCCGGCGTCGCGCCCGCCTCTTGCAGGTGATAGGAACACACGTTCATCGGGTTCCATTTCGGGATATGCGCGTAACAGTATTCGGCCACATCCGCGATGATCGCCATCGAGGGTTTCGGCGGAAAGATGTAGGTGCCGCGCGACAGGTATTCCTTGATCAGGTCGTTCTGCACCGTGCCTTGCAGTTCGGACACCGTCGCGCCCTGCTGTTCGGCCACGGCGACGTACAACGCCAACAGCCATGGCGCGGTCGCGTTGATCGTCATCGAGGTGTTCATCTGATCCAGCGGGATCTGGTCGAACAGCATCGCCATGTCGCCCAGATGACCGATGGGCACGCCGACCTTGCCGACCTCGCCGCGCGCCAGAATGTGGTCGCTGTCATAGCCGGTCTGGGTGGGCAGATCGAACGCCACCGACAATCCGGTCTGCCCCTTGGACAGGTTGGTGCGATACAGCGCGTTCGACTTTTCCGCTGTCGAATGCCCCGAATAGGTGCGGAAAAGCCAGGGTTTGTCTTTCTGGGTCATGTCCATCTGGGTCATGGCGGGGTCCTTTCGGGGCGGTCGCAGAGTGGCAGGCGGAGCGGGCATGGCTGGGCAATAAAGTTGCGTCAAAAGCCTGAATGCCGGAATTTTCTACCGCAGTCAATTCGCCGCGTTGCGGCACGGCGCACAACCCGTCTTGCGCACCGCAGCGCAACTTTCTGCGCATTTTTGGTCATAAAATTACAAAATGACCCCCTCGTGCCATTGCAATGTTGCGCGGACGTTTGTATTTGAAGCGGTGAGGCCCGCGATTCTGCATTGCGGCGAACATTTGTGACAGGAGACGCCCATGGCATTGGATACCGAACCCCGGATCGCCCCGTATGACGCCCCCATCAAGGACCTTTACGAGGTTGGCGAAATGCCGCCCTTGGGCCATGTGCCCAAGCAGATGTATGCTTGGGCCATCCGCCGCGAACGGCACGGCGACCCGGAAAAATCCTTTGAGATCGAGGTCGTCGATACATGGGAGATCGACAGCCACGAGGTGCTGGTGCTGGTGATGGCGGCTGGCGTCAATTACAACGGCGTCTGGGCCGGTCTTGGTGTGCCGATCAGCCCCTTTGATGGCCACAAGCAGCCGTTTCACATCGCGGGTTCGGATGCGTCAGGCATCGTCTGGAAAGTGGGCGACAAGGTCAAACGCTGGAAAGTCGGCGACGAAGTCGTGATCCACTGCAACCAGGACGACGGCGACGACGAGGAATGCAACGGCGGCGACCCGATGTTTTCGCCCACCCAACGCATCTGGGGCTATGAAACCCCCGATGGGTCATTTGCCCAGTTCACCCGCGTGCAGGCGCAGCAGCTTATGCCGCGCCCGCGCCACCTGACCTGGGAAGAAAGCGCGTGCTACACACTGACACTTGCGACGGCCTATCGCATGTTGTTCGGCCACCCGCCGCATGACCTGCAACCGGGCCAGAATGTGCTGGTCTGGGGTGCCTCGGGCGGTCTGGGGTCCTATGCGATCCAGTTGGTCAATGCCGCCGGCGCCAACGCCATCGGCGTGATTTCCGAAGAGGACAAGCGTGACTTCGTCATGGGGCTGGGTGCTAAGGGCGTGATCAACCGCAAGGATTTTTCCTGCTGGGGTCAGTTGCCCAAGGTCGGCACCGATGAATACAATGTTTGGCTGAAAGAGGCACGCAAGTTCGGCAAGGCGATCTGGGACATCACCGGCAAGGGCATCAGCGTCGACATGGTGTTCGAACATCCCGGCGAGGCGACATTCCCGGTGTCGTCGCTGGTGGTAAAAAAGGGTGGCATGGTGGTGATCTGCGCCGGCACCACCGGGTTCAACTGCACCTTTGACGTGCGCTATATGTGGATGCATCAGAAACGCTTGCAGGGGTCGCACTTTGCTCACCTGAAACAGGCAGCGTCGGCCAACAAGTTGATGTTGGAACGCCGGCTGGACCCTTGCATGTCCGAGGTGTTTTCGTGGGAGGATATCCCCAAGGCGCACACAAAGATGATGAACAACCAGCACAAGCCCGGCAACATGGCCGTTCTGGTCACCGCGCCGCGCACCGGTCTGCGCACCGTAGAGGACGTGCTGGCCGCGCGCAAATAATCTGCAGTGTGATTGCCAAATGGAACGGCCCGCGAATCGGTCAACGATACGCGGGCCGTTAACCATTTCTACCCCGCTTTTAATGCTTTCAACGGGTTGTCGGCGAAGGTCCCACCATTTCCGGGGGGTTGAAAACGGCGGATATCCGCGACATCGCAACTCGTGCTATGATTGAGTTAACCATTCATTAACTATTTCGGGGCGAGAGTTACATGACGGACGACTGGATCATCGACGTGCTTTCGGACCTGCGGTCCTTTGCGACTGCCAACGGTCTGGCGCATCTGGCAGATCAACTGGACGCCACCTTGTTGGTGGCGCTGGCCGAGGTTGCGTCGAAAAAACAAGGCGCGGCGACGCGCGGGGGTACGCATGACGTCAGAGGTCGAACATATCCTGGAGGACCTCGAACGATCTGACACGCATGTTGGCCTGCAAACTACTATCCTCGCTCTGCGCGGTGCCTTTGCGGTCGATCACATGGTTTATCACTGGGTCAGCGCATCCGGCGAACAATATGGCTGCGGCACCTATTCCGACATCTGGGTGAAACGGTATCTGGCACAGGACTACCTTCGCATCGACCCGGTGATCCAGGGTTGTTTTCAACGCTTTCACCCCGTGGACTGGAAACGGCTGGACTGGTCATCGAAACCCGCCCGCGCGTTCCTGCATGATGCCTTGGCGCATGGGTTGGGAAATCAGGGATTTTCCGTCCCGATCCGCGGCCCGAACGGCCAGTTCGCGCTGTTCACCATCAATCACCGCTGCGATGACGCCACCTGGGCCGCCTTCACCGAAAACCACCGCCGCGAATTGATCCTGATCGCACATTATTTCAACCAGAAGGCACTTGATCTGGAACCTGACCGGACACCCGCCCCGACCCAGTCATTGTCCCCGCGTGAAGTCGAGGCGATCACCCTGCTGGCGATGGGCTATGCCCGGGCGCAAGTTGCTGATATCATGGCAATTTCCGAAAACACCCTGCGCGCTTACATCGAAAGCGCCCGGTTCAAGCTGGGCGCGCTGAACACCGTCCATGCGGTCGCGCGCGCCTTGGCCCGCGGGCTGATCATGGTCGAAGGTTCGGCCCGCAGCGACATGGGCCCGCAACGGACCGCTCGCACGGCCAGTTAAGTGATAACTTTACCGATACACCCTAAGGATGCAACCACCGCATCTGCCAAGGGGACACCATGTTACGCTACCTTTATGCCGACGACCTGCACCATGCGCCCGTGCTGGCCCGTACAATGTTTCGCGATCGCGCCACGCAATTTTCCGACCGCCTTGGCTGGGCGGTCACGGTGAAGGATGGCGAAGAACGCGACGATTATGACGCGATCAACCCGCTTTACGTGATCTGGCAGGATGCACAGGGCCGCCATGGCGGGTCGATGCGGTTCCTGCCCACGGTGGGGCGCACGATGGTCAATGACCATTTCGGCCATCTGACCGGCGGGGTGCGAATCGAAAGCCCGATGATCTGGGAATGCACCCGGTTTTGTCTGGCACCCGGTGCCGGGCCGCAGGTGGCCGCCGCATTGATGCTGGCCGGAGGCGAGATTTTGCAGGGTTTTGGCCTGCGGCATTTCGTCGGTGTTTTTGACGCGCGCATGGTGCGGATTTATCGCCGTATCGGCGCCGAACCCGAGGTTCTGGGCTGGCAGGGCGCGGCGCGCGACCGCACAGGCGTTGGCCTGTGGCATCACAGCCCCGCGGCGGCTGCCTGTGTCGCCGCTGCGGCAGGGCTGACGCTGGCGCAATCCCGCGGCTGGTTCGATACGGGTTTCGGCATGGCGCGGGCGGCAGAAACGGACACAGAAGCGGACACAGAAGCGTACACCGAAACGGGTGTCGAGCGCGTCCGGGAAAGGGCCTGATCCGTCTGGCCCTTTGCGGGGTCTGCCGCTAGGGTCCGCGCCATGAATGTGCCCGCGTTGTCCCTGTCCGCCGATCAGGCCGCCGCCCATGACCGCATCGCGGATGCGCTGCGCGAGATGGGTGTGGATATCGACGACGCCACATTGTTGCCCCCGCGCGATGGCAAATCCGCCGTGCTTGCGATCACTGGCAAGGCGGGTTCGGGCAAGACGCTGCTACTGGCGCAACTGGTCACGGCGCTGCGCGCGGCCGGGGTCGAGATCGTGTCGGGTGACTATGAACCCCGCCGCCGCCGCGACCGCCGCACGCTGGCGGTGCTGGCGCCAACGAACAAGGCGGCATCCGTCTTGCGATTTCGCGGGGTGCCGGCCACAACAATCCACAGAATTCTGTACACTCCTGTTTATGATCCGATCTATGAACGGCTGGCCGACTGGCTGGCCGGCGACGGCAAGGCCAACCGCCCCGAGGTGCCGGGCCTGACCGAGGTCCAGATGGACCGCGCGCTGGAATTCTACCGCCAACACCCGTCGATGCCTGCCGCACTGGGCACCGCCGGTCTGCGGGGGTCGGATTTCATCACCGGCTGGAAACGCCGCGAAGAACCGCTGGACATCGGGTTCATCGACGAAAGCTCGATGCTGGATGACAAGCAGTTCGATGACCTGCGCGAGATTTTTCCGATGCTGGTGCTGTTCGGCGATCCGGCGCAACTGGCTCCGGTAAACCAATCGGGCACCATGGCCTTTGAACGCCTGCCCGCCGCGCAACGGATGCACCTGAGCCGTGTGCACCGGCAAGAGGCCGACAGCCCGATCCTGGATCTGGCGCATGCCCTGGCGGATCCGGCGCTGGAATTCCACGATTTCGAAAAGCTGGTGCAGGACGCTGCCCGCGTCGATGATCGCGTGGTCTGGGCCGAACGGGTGGAAAGCGACCTGATGGCCCGGTCCCCGGTGCTGGTCTGGCGCAACGCCACGCGGGTACGGTTGATCACCGCGTTCCGGGCCGCGCATGGCGCGCCGGATTTCGAACTGCTGCCGGGTGAACCGCTGATCTGCGACGGCATCGAGTTGCCGTTGAAACACCGCAAGAAACGCATCGATCTGGAAGCGCGCGGCCTGATCAAGGGCGCGCAGGTGGTCTATCTGGGCCCCGGCCGCAAACCCGGATTTTCCCGCTTGCATGTATTGGGGGCCGAGGATCCGCAATTATCGGCCTCTTCGATCGTGCGCATCGAAAAACCCGATCTGGAAGAGCCTTTTATCCCCTATGCAGCCACGATGGGGGCCAGTTTTCTGCACGGGGCAGCGGTGACCATCCACAAGGCGCAGGGGTCACAATGGCCCGAGGTGCAGGTGTTCGCCCCCGATCTGTATGCCGCCGCCCAAGCCGGGCGGTCCGAGGCCGGGCAGCCATTGTGGAAGCGGCTGGCCTATGTCGCGATCACGCGGGCCGAGACGCGGCTGTTCTGGGTGGTGCGCAACCGGTTGTCCCGGCCCAGCGGTCCGCTCCGGGTGGATGACCTGCGAGGGAGCGGTGCGCTGGCACTGGAAGCGGACTAGTCCCCGCGGTGGCTCTGACCCGGCGGAGGCCGGCTGCCGCGTTGGTGGCATCAGGCTGGCGACTCGAGAGATGCGAGGCATACGCGGGGGCCAGCCCCCATACCCCCGGAGTATTTTGGAACCGAAGAAGTTGCAGGGTCATGGCCCGACTTCTTTCACCGCCTCCATCGAGACATGGGTCGAGGTGGACCCGACATGCGGCAGGTTGGAGATCACCTCGCCCAGAATGCGGCGGTAGCTCTGGATATCGCGCGAGCGGACCTTCAGCAGGTAGTCGAACGACCCTGCGATCATGTGGCATTCTTCGATTTCAGGAACCGCCAGCACCGCGCGGTTGAAGGCGGCAAGCGCGCGTTCGGTGGTGTCGGTCAGTTTGACCTCGGCGAAGGCCACGTGGTTCTGGCCCAGAGCGGCGGCGTTTAACACGGCGCGGTAGCCCTGGATGTAGCCGGCATCCTCTAACCGTTTCAGGCGGACCTGCGTGGGGCTTTTCGACAGGCCGACGACGCGCGCCAGATCGGTGACCGACAGGCGGCCATTGGTGGCAAGGGTGCGCAGGATGCGGGCGTCGATCGGGTCAAGCGGACTGTTTTGGACGCTGATGGGCATGTGATGACCTGCAAAGTAGGGAATTTTCAGCGTATTCGCCTGTGATGCGCTGATCTACGGGAAAATCGCCTGCAGGCGGTCTGTTATGGTCCGGTATCCCCAACGAGGTGCCCCATGACCCTGACCGCGCTCCGCGACACCATCCGCGCCGCCCGCCACACGTCTGAATCCGTGATTGTGACCGAATTGCTGGCCCAGGCCCCGGATGCCGCGATGCGCGCGCGGTCGGCGGCGCGGGGCGCGGAATTGGTGCGCGCGGTGCGCAGTGATGCCAATCCCGGCCTGATGGAGGTGTTTCTGGCGGAATACGGGCTGTCCACGCAGGAGGGCATCGCGTTGATGTGTTTGGCCGAGGCGCTGTTGCGCGTGCCCGACCGCGACACCATCGACGCGCTGATCGAGGACAAGATCGCGCCCGCCGCATGGGGTGCGCATCTGGGGCGGTCGTCGTCGAGTCTGGTCAATGCCTCGACCTGGGCCTTGATGCTGACGGGCCGCGTGTTGCGTGACAGCGACGGGCCGGGGCTGGCGGCGGTGTTGCAGAGCGCGGTGAAACGGCTGGGCGAGCCGGTGATCCGCACCGCCGTCGCCCGCGCGATGAAGGAACTGGGCGGACAGTTCGTGCTGGGCGAAACCATTGATGCCGCGGTCCGGCGCGGGCGGGATCGGGCATCAAACGGTTATACCTATTCCTACGACATGCTGGGCGAGGCGGCGATGACAGCGGAGGATGCCGCGCGCTATCATGCGGCCTATGCGGGCGCGATCCGGCGATTGGGTGCGGAATCGAACGGGACGGATATCCGCGGCAATCCCGGCATCTCGATCAAGCTGTCGGCGCTGCATCCCCGCTATGAGGTGGCACAAGCCGCCCGCGTGATGGCGGAACTGGTACCCGCCACCTTGGCTCTGGCGCGGTTGGCCCGCGATGCCCGCATGGGGCTGAACATCGATGCCGAAGAGGCTGACCGGCTGGACCTGTCGCTGGACGTGATCGCAGCGGTGCTGGCGGATCCATCGCTTGCGGGCTGGGACGGGTTCGGCGTGGTGGTGCAGGCCTATGGCAAGCGCGCAGGCGCGGTGATCGACTGGCTGGGGGGCCTCGCGGCGCAACTGGACCGGCGCATCATGGTGCGGCTGGTCAAGGGCGCGTATTGGGATACCGAGGTCAAGCGCGCACAGGTCGACGGGCTGGACACATTCCCGGTGTTCACCGCGAAACCCGCAACGGATGTGAATTATCTGGTGCAGGCGGGCCGGCTGTTGGGGATGACCGACCGGATCTATCCGCAATTTGCCACCCATAACGCGCATACCGTCGCGGCCATTCTGGACATGGCGGATGCGCAGGGCATCGACCGCACCGCGTATGAATTCCAGCGCCTGCATGGCATGGGCGAGGCGCTGCACGAGATCGTGCGGGTGCAGGCCGACACCCGCTGCCGCATCTATGCGCCGGTGGGGGCGCATCGGGATCTGCTGGCCTATCTGGTGCGGCGATTGCTGGAAAACGGAGCAAACTCATCCTTCGTCAATCAGGTGGTGGATGGTGATATCGCGCCGGAACAGGTCGCTGCCGATCCGGTGGACACGCTGCGGGCGCTGGGCGACCGGCGGTCGCATGCCCTGCGCGCGCCTGCGGACCTATTCGTGCCCGACCATTTTTCAGTTGGGCGGCGCAACGCGCGCGGCTGGGATTTACGCGATCCGCGCGATCTGGCGGATTTCGACGCCGGGCGCGCGGAGTTTCGCACGGCGCATTGGGTGGTGGGGCCGATGATTGTCGGGATGGTGCAGGGCGGTGCCACGCATGTCGTGGTCAACCCCGCCGATGCCGGCGATGTGGTGGGCGAGGTGCGCTTTGCCAGCCCTGCCGATGTGGCGGCGGCGCAGGCGGCGGCGCGGGTCTGGGACGCGCCGGTGGCCACGCGCGCTACTGTGCTGAAACGCGCCGCCGACCTGTACGAGGCGAACGCGGGCGAGATTTTTGCGTTACTGGCCCGCGAGGCGGGCAAGTCACCGCGCGACGCGGTGGCGGAACTGCGCGAGGCGGTGGATTTCCTGCGCTATTACGCGGCAGAGGCACGGGGTCTGACGGGTGCCGCGCGCGGGCGGATCGTGGCGATTTCGCCGTGGAACTTTCCGCTCGCGATCTTCACCGGGCAGGTGGCGGCGGCGCTGGCCACCGGCAGTGCCGTGCTGGCGAAACCCGCCGAGGCGACCGGGCTGATCGCGGCGCGTGCGGTGGCATGGCTGCATCAGGCGGGGGTGCCGGTCACCGCGCTGCAATTTCTGCCGGGTACGGGGGGCGTGGTCGGATCCGCTCTGGTCGCGGATGCTGCGGTGGGCGGCGTGGTGTTCACCGGATCGACCGCCACGGCGCAGGCCATCAACCGGCAGATGGCCCATACCGCGCCCCCCGCCGCGATGCTGATTGCGGAAACCGGCGGGCTAAACGCGATGATCGTCGACAGCACCGCGTTGCCGGAACAGGCGGTGCGCGATATCCTGGCGTCGGCGTTCCAGTCGGCGGGGCAACGCTGTTCGGCGCTGCGGTGTCTGTATCTGCAACAGGATATCGCGGCGGATTTTCAGCGCATGCTGTTTGGCGCGATGGACGAATTGCGGCTGGGTAATCCGTGGGCTCACGCGACGGATGTTGGTCCAGTGATTGATGCCCGCGCCAAGGCCGGCATTGCGGCGCATGTGGCAAAGGCGCGGGCCGAGGGGCGGGTGATCCATGAACTCACCGCGCCGGATCACGGTCATTTCATCGCGCCGACCGTGATCCGGGTCGGCGGCATCGCGGATCTGGGGTCAGAGGTGTTCGGCCCCATCCTGCATCTGGCGACGTACCGCGCCGCTGATCTGCCCCGCGTGCTGCGCGATATCAATGCTTCCGGTTATGGCCTGACCTTTGGCCTGCATACCCGGATCGATGCGCGGGTGGCCGAGGTGACAGACGCGCTGGCCGTCGGCAACATCTACGTCAACCGCAACCAGATCGGTGCGGTGGTGGGCAGCCAACCGTTTGGCGGTGAAGGCCTGTCAGGCACCGGGCCAAAGGCGGGCGGGCCGCAGTATTTGCCGCGCTTTATGGATGTGCCATCGGTCGAAGCCCCCGTTGCGGCAGGCAAGCCTGCCGACCTGACGGATGTGCAGCGGCGGCTGGATCAGTTGGCCATCCTGCCGCGCGGGCGGTTGGGGGTAGATGATCTGCCGGGGCCGACGGGCGAATCAAACCGGCTGACCGTGCTGGGGCGCGGCACGGTCCTGTGTCTGGGGCCGTCGCACACGGCGGCGCTGGAACAGGTCCGCATCGCGCGCGACAATGGCTGTCAGGCGCTGGCTGTCTGCCCCGGCGCGGCACCTGTGTTGGGCATCGACGGCGTATTGCCACGCGGCGCGCTGGCACATCTGGCGGGCGTCGATCTGGTGGCGCTGTGGTCTGATGCCGCCGACCTGCGCGCAACCTCGCAGGCGCTGGCGGCGCGCAAAGGCGCGATCATCGGGCTGGTCACGGGCCGCGATCTTGCCCAGCGGGCCCGGATCGAACGGCATGTCTGCGTCGATACCACGGCGGCGGGGGGTAACGCGCAATTGCTGGCCGCCGATCCTGCGGCTGAGGCCTGAGTGTTTGTTTCTGGCGATCGTCGGCAATGGCGTTCTCATCTTTGCCGTCTGGCTGATCGCCGTCGGCGCGGTGTTTGCCCATTCTTCGCGCAGCACATGAGGAATGTCCGCCATCCTGATGCTATTGAGAAATTATCCCTTGTTGACCATCCGTGACCGGGTGGCGGTGCCGCTGGCGATGCGGTCGGCCTCCAGCGCGGCGATGCGGTCATCGATCACGCGGCGGTCGATCATGCCATGCGGGTTTTCCCGGGTGGCCATGGTTTCGGCGACATGCAGATAGCGTTCCTGCGCGACGGCGTACAGGCGGCGCAATTCGGTCAGCGGGTCGGCGTCATCATCGGCGCGAATGTCCAGCCACGCGTAATCCTGATCACGGTAGACCACCAGTGCCGCCGATTGGCGGCCGCGTTTGTCTCCGCCCGCATCCTCGCCCGCCTGCATGGCGATCAGCAACCGTTCCGCCAGCGGCTTGTCGGTCGCCGCCGCATAGGCGCGCAGGGTTTCGGCCACGACCTGCGGTCCTTCCAGCATGTTGCCGGCCACCGACACGCTATCGCCGATCAGGTGCCCTGCCCAATCGACGCAAGCCGCGCCGGTAAAGGCGGCAGGCTGGCCGGTGATCCCGATCAGGTGGACCTGGCGTTGCGGATGGCCATCATCCCGCGCGGTCAGGCTGCGCAGAATGGCGGCGGGCGCCTGACCTTCGGCCAGCATCCGCAGCCCGTCGGTGCCATAGGTCGGGTTGACGAAGGCCTGTGTGGCGACTGCGCCGACCCGGCCCCGCAGGTGCGGCACGACCGTGCCCACGGCAAAGAAACGGCTGGCGACAGCGACGCCCAGATGGCCGGTGGCGGGGTCGCGGGCAACGATGGAATAGGTCATGTCAACGTCCTACAGCATAAGCCTGCATCAGGCGGGGGGTGGCAGCGGCACGCAGCAACCCGTCGGGGTCGCGCCGAGTGGCGGTCATGCGGCCAACGGTCCATGGATCGGCGACGGTGATGCCGTGGCCGCGCGCCCGCAGGTCATCCAGCACGGACGGGCCGAAATTCACCTCGGCCATCATCTGACCGGGTTCGCGCGACCGCGGGAAAAAGCTGGACGGGAAATGCGTGGAATGGAACAGCGGCAGGTCGATCGCCTCTTGCAGGTTCAGACCGTGATGGACGTAGCGCAGGAAAAACACCAACTGCCACTGGTCCTGCTGGTCGCCGCCCGGTGTGCCGAACGCCATTTGCGGCACGCCGCCCTTCAGCGCCAGCGACGGTGACAGCGTGGTGCGCGGGCGTTTGCCGGGGGCCAGCGACGTCGGCAGCCCGGGTTCCAGCCAGAACATCTGCGCGCGGGAATTCAGGCAGAACCCCAGACCGGGAATAGTCGGCGACGATTGCAACCAGCCACCTGACGGCGTGATCGACACCATATTGCCTTCGGCGTCGATCACGTCGATGTGGACCGTATCGCCCTTTTTTTCCGACAGATGCGCCATGGTCGGCTCATAGACGGCCTCGGTCTTGCTGGACAAGGCGTCAAGCAGCGCCAGCGTGCGCGCGTGTTGATCCTCATAGCCCGGCACCATGCCGGGGCGCAGATCAAGGCTGGCCGTCGCCCCGATCAACGTACGCCGCGCGTCGTTGTAGGTGTCCGACAGCAGGTGTTCCATCGGTATGCGGGCAAAATCAGGATCGCCGTAGTACACCTCGCGGTCGGCAAAGGCGAGCTTCTTGGCCTCGATCACCGCATGCACGAAATCGGCGCTGCACGGGCCCATCGAGGCCAGATCGATCCCCTTGAGCAGCGCAAGCGCCTGCAACAGCACCGGCCCCTGACCCCAGGGTCCGGTTTTGGCCACGGTCCAGCCGTGGTAGTCATAGGTCAGCGGGCGTTCGACCGTTGCGCGATAACCGGCCATGTCGTTGGCAGTCAGCACGCCTTTGTGGCGCCGGCCTGACGCGTCCATCACCTCGGCCGTGTCCAGATAGGCCGCGATTTTTTCGGCCACGAAACCGCGATAGAACGCGTCGCGCGCCGCTTCGATCTGGTCGTCGCGGTCTTGTTTCGCCTCGGCCTCGGCCAGCAACCGGGTCCAGGTCGCGGCCAGCGCCGGGTTGGCGAAATTGCCATGCGGGGCAGGGGCCACGCCGCCGGGCAGCCAAGTGGCATGCGAGGTCGGCCATTCGGTGCGGAAAAATTCGGCCAGCCCGGCAATGGTCGCCGCCACGCGCGGCAGCATCGGATGGCCGTGTTCCGCGTACCAGATCGCGGGTTCCAGCACTGCACGCAGCGGCAGCCGGCCATAATCGCGCAGCAGCAGCATCCAGCCGTCAAAGGCGCCGGGAATGACCGTGGCCAGCAACCCATCACCGGGGATCACCCGCAGACCCTGACCCGTGTAGTGGTCGATCGTCGCCCCTGAGGGTGCAGGCCCCTGCGCACAGATCACATCGACCCGGTCGTGTTTCCGGGAATACAGGATCGCCGGCATGTCGCCGCCCGGCCCGTTCAGATGCGGTTCCAGCACCTGCAGCACCAGACCGGTCGCCACGGCGGCGTCGAAAGCGTTGCCACCGATTTCCAGCATCCGCATGCCGACGCTGGAGGCGATCCAATGGGTCGAGGCGACCACGCCAAAGCGGCCTAGAATTTCGGGTCGGGTCGTGAACGTCATCAAGGCACCTTGGCTGTTGAATGGGGTTTCGTATGAAAATCAGTGTTCGCGGGGGTCCAAAGCATCGCGCAACCCGTCGCCGAACAGGTTGAACCCGATGACAACCATGAATATTCCCGCCCCGGGCCAAATCGCCATCCACGGCGCCTGTGACAGAAAATTCTTGGCGGTGTTCAGCATCGACCCCCAGCTGGGCGCGGGAGGTTGTTGCCCCAGACCCAGAAACGACAGGCTGGCCTCGGCGATGATTGCGGTCGCGACCGTCAGCGTCGCCTGCACCAGAATGGGCGGAAACACGTTGGGCAGGATGTACCACCCCATGATCCGCATATGCGACAGGCCCACCGACCGCGCGCCTTCGACGTAATCCTCGGTCTTGACGGCCAGAACCTGTCCACGCGTCAGGCGAATGAACACGGGCACCGCCGACAGGCCGATGGCGATCATCGCGTTGGTCAGGCTTGGCCCCAGAAACGCCGCCAGCGCGATCGCCAGGATCAGGAACGGCATCGCCAGCAGCGCGTCGGTGATCCGGCTAATGATCTGATCGGTCCAGCCGCCGAAATATCCCGAAATCAGGCCGAACGGCACGCCGACCATCACCGCGATGGCTACCGACACCACGCCGGCCAGCAAGGACGCCCGCGCCCCCCAGATCATCCGCGACAACAGATCGCGGCCGATTTCATCGGTGCCCAGCCAGTTGGTGGCGGACGGCGGTTTGCGGATCGCGCCCCAGTCGGTCGCCGTTGGATCAGCAATTGGCAGCACTGGTGCCAGAATGGCCATGATGACGAAAAACGCCACGATGACCGCCCCCACCAGCGCGCCGCGATTGGCAGACAGCTTGGCCCAGGCGCGGTTGCGCGATTTCGGAGCGATGGTGGTGATGGCGGTCATAGCGCCTCTCTCATCCGGGGGTTCAGCACAACGTAAAGCACATCGGCAATCAGGTTCATCCCGATGAAGCCGACAGCCGTGCACAGCACCACCCCCTGCACCACGGCATAGTCGCGGTTGAAAACCGCATCGACGATCAGCTTGCCAAAGCCCGGGATGGTAAAGATCTGTTCGGTCAGTACCGCCCCCGCCAGCAACTCGCCAAACAACAGCGCCGACAGCGTAACCACCGGCAGCACGGCATTGCGGAACGCGTGGCGCATGATCACCCGGTTTTCCACCAGCCCCTTGGCCCGCGCGGTGCGGATATAGTCGGACTGCAGCACGCCCAGCATCGACGACCGGGTGTGCCGCATCAGCGTGGCCGCCAGCGACGTGCCCAGCACGAAGGCCGGCATGATCATCGTCTGGAACGACCGCCACGGATCGACCCACGGGCTTTCATAGCCCGAGGCCGGCAACCAGCCAAGATTCACCGACACCAGCAGGATCAGCATGATGCCCAACCAGAAATTCGGGATCGACAGGCCCGACAGCGCCACAAAGTTTGCGACATAGTCAAGCCAGGTCCCCTTGCGCACCGCCGACAGGATGCCCATCGGCACGCCGACCAGAAACGCGATGATCATCGACATCACGGCCAGCTGGATCGTCACGGGCAGCTTTTCACCAATCAGTTCCAGCACCGGCTGGTTGGTGCGCAGCGAAACGCCCAGATCGCCCTGCAGCACGCCCCCCAGCCAATACAGGTATTGCATCGGGATCGGATCGTTCAGCCGGTATTTCTCGCGCAGATATTCAAGGATTTCGGGGTTGCGATCCTCGCCCGCCATTGCCAGCACCGGGTCGCCGGGCAGCAGTTTTTGCAAACTGAACACGAATATCGACACGATAAGCAGCGTCGGGATCGAGATAAGGATGCGGCGCAGGATGAAACCAAGCATTTTGCGGCCCGATACGTGCAGGGTGATGGCCCCGCCCATGACGGGCAGAGCCGGGCAAGAGGGGTGCCTCGCCCGTGACGGGCAGGGCCGGGCGAGGGTCGCCCCGCCCGTGACGGGCAGGGCCGTGGTCGATTATTCGGACTTGACGCCCGCCAGACGGATCATGCCGTCGGGGTGCGCGACAAATCCGGTGACATTGCTGCGCAGCGCCCACAGCCAGGTCGGGTGGTACAGATAGATGATCGGCAGTTCGTCGCCGAGGATCTTGTTGGCGGCATCATAGCTGGCCTTGCGGGTCGCCAGATCGTTCGACGTCCGCGCGGCGTTCAGCAGGTTGTCCACCTCGGCGCTGCAGAACTTGCTGTCGTTCTGACCGCCCTTGCAGGTAACGAAGGTGTGGATGTTGCCATCCGGGTCGGTGCGGCCCGACCAGCCGACCTGCGTGGATTCGTATCGTCCCTCGGTCTGTTCGGCCAGCATGGTGGCAAACTCGGTCGCCTTGATCGAGATGTCGATCCCGGCTTCGGCGGCCATCGACTGCATCACCTGCATCAGTTGCAACTGTACCGGGTTGTTGGCGGCCTGCATTTCGATTGTCACGCGCTCGACACCGGCCTCTTTCAGTAGCGCCTTGGCCTTTTCCACATCGCGCGGGGCCACCGGGTTGGTCGCATCATACCACGGGCTGTTCGGCGGGAAGGCCTGGTTGCCGGTGGCATAGCTGCCCTCGAACACGACCTGGTTGATCACCTCGCGGTCGATCGCCCAGGACAGCGCCTGACGCACCCGCTTGTCCTGACCGAATGGCGTCTTGGAGCGGTCGCCGTTGCCGACATTCACCGTGATGCCCTGATAGCCCAGACCCACGACTTCGGCGGCGACCAGCTTGCTGTCGGCCTTGACGGCAGCCAGATCGGACGGGGCCAGCCGTTCCAGCATGTCCAGATCGCCGGATTGCAGGTTGGCAAGACGCACCGAGGTGTCCGGGATCGGCAGGAAGATCACCCGGTCATAGCTGTAGGCGTCGGGGTTGTAGTAATCCGCGAATTTTTCCAGCACGATGCGGTCTTGCTGGATGCGCTCGGCGAACTTGTATTCGCCCGAACACACTGGATTCGCTCCGAAATCAAGACCCGCGGCGGTAAACGCGGTCGGCGACAGCATCATGCCCGCCCGGTCCGACAGTTGCGCCAGCAGCGTGGCGTCCGGTGCCTTGACGGTGAATTTCACCGTGAAATCGCCCATCGCCTCGACCGACGCGACCGACGCCAGCTCGCTTTTGCGGCGCGATTCCGGCAGGGTCTGCGACCGGGTGATGTTGGCGACCACGGCGGCGGCGTTGAACGGCGTGCCGTCATGGAACACCACGCCTTCGCGCAGTTTCATGGTCAATTCCATCCCATCGGCCGACCACGTCCATTCGGTGGCCAGTTCCGGGATGAACGACAGATCGGGCGCGGTGTTGATCAGCTTGTCGCATAGCGATTCAAATACGATGCGGCCGACAAAGGTGCGGGCCTGATCGGTGTCCAGCACATCGGGGTCTTCCTGCAACCCGATACGCAGGTCAGCGGCAAAGGCAGGGGCGGCGATCAGGGCCGAGGCCAGAAAGGCGCCCAGAAGTCGGGATGTTCTCATCTTGCAGTCTCCTTGTCGGGGGTTGGGGTGGTCGGGGTGGTCTGCGCCATTCTGCGGGCGCTCTGGTCGCGCCATAGCGCGAACCTTTTTTCTGCGGCGGCCGTGCGCCCGCGGGTGGGGTCGGCGGCGGCGGGCAATACGGGGATCGTGGCCTGATGGTGGCAGGCGACCTGATGGTCGGTTCCGACGTCCTGCAGGACCGGGCGGTCGCTGCTGCAGATCGCTGTCGCAAAGCCGCAGCGTTTGTGAAACTTGCAGCCCTGCGGCGGGTTGGCGGGGGATGGCAGATCGCCGGCCAGCACCTGCCGCGCGACGCTGCGCCCCGGAACAGGCACCGGCACCGCCTGCAACAGCGCCTGCGTATAGGGGTGGCGGGGGCTGCGGAACAGGTCTTCGGTCGCGGCCAGTTCCACAACCTCGCCCAGATACATCACCGCCACGCGGTCGCTCATGTGGCGGATCACCGCCAGATCATGCGCGATCATGATCAGTGTCAGGCCGAAATCGGCCTTCAGATCCTCCAGCAGATTGACGATCTGCGCCTGCACCGACACGTCGAGCGCCGACACTGGTTCGTCGCCGATCAACAGTTTCGGCCCGGCCACGAGCGCGCGGGCAATCGCGATGCGCTGTCGCTGACCGCCGGAAAATTCATGCGGGAAACGGTCGGCCATTTCGGGGCGCAGACCGACCTTCTGCAAAATCTCGGCCACCCGGGTGCGCCGCGCCTGTGGCGTCAGGTCGGTATGAACCAGCAAGGGCTCGCCCACGATCGAGGCTACCGTCATCCGCGGGTTCAGCGACGAAAACGGGTCCTGAAAGATGAACTGCATCTGCGACCGCAGCGCCCGCATCTGCGGACCAGGCAGGGCCGTCAGGTCCTGCCCGTCATAGATCACCCGCCCGGCGCTGGGTTCGATCAACCGCAGCAGCAGGCGGGCCAGCGTGGATTTGCCACAGCCGCTTTCACCCACGATGGCCAGCGTTTCGCCCCGCCGTACCCCAAGGTTCACGCCGTTGACCGCATGGATCGTGGTCGCCGCACGCAACAGGCCACCCCCGGTGTGGAACCGTTTTTCCAGCCCTTCGGTTTGCAGGATCAGATCGGTCATGCAGCCCCCGCCAGTTCCAGAGGGGCGCGCAGGCAGGCGACGCGGTGTCCGGTTCCGGTCAGGCCGGGCCGGGTCGTGGTGCAGGCGGCTTCCGCAAACGGACAGCGCGGCGCGAACCGGCAGCCGTTCGGCATCATCTGCGGACTGGGCACCGATCCGGGGATCGTCACCAGCCGCCCCTGCCGCCCCTGCAGCCCGGGCATCGAGGCCATCAGCCCCAGCGTATAGGGGTGTTGAGGATCGTTGAAGATCGCCGCCACCGGGCCGGATTCGACGATCCGCCCGGCATACATCACCGCGACCTCGTCGGCGATTTCCGCCACCACCCCCAGATCGTGAGTGATCATCAGCATCGCGGCACCGGTTTCGGATTGCAGATCGCGCATCAGGTCCAGAATCTGTGCCTGAATGGTCACGTCCAGCGCGGTGGTCGGTTCATCCGCGATCAGCAACGCCGGGTCATTGGCCAGCGCCATCGCGATCATCACCCGCTGCCGCATTCCGCCCGACAACTGATGTGGATATTCGTCCAGCCGTTTTTCGGGTGCGGGCATCCGCACCTTGCGAAACATCGCCAACGCGCGGTCGCGGGCCTCAGCGGCGGTGCAGCCCTTGTGCCGGCGGATCGCCTCGGCCACCTGATTGCCGACGGTAAAGACCGGATTCAAGCTGGTCATCGGTTCCTGAAAGATCATCGCGATCCGGTTGCCGCGCAGATCGGCCATCGCGCCTGCGTCCAGCCCCAGCAGGTCGCGCCCGTTGAACCGCACCGACCCCTGCGTGATACGGGCCGATCCTTTGGGCAACAGGCCCATCATGGCCAGCGACGTCACCGATTTGCCACAGCCGCTTTCGCCCACCAGACACAGCGTCTTGCCCGGGGCGATGCCAAAGCTGACCCGGTCGATCATGTCGTTCGGCATGCCGCGAAACCGGATCGACAGGTTTTCCACGGCCAGAACAGGGTCGGCCAGAGCAGGGTCGACAAATGGGTCGAGAACCGGGTCAGGAGGCATGGCTGAACGCCCGCATCGTGGTCAGCCGCAGCACCAGATCGTTCAGCGTCTGGATATGCGCCAGCATCGCGTCGCCCGCGCGGACCGGGTCGCGGGCGGCGATCGCCTCGACGATGTCTTCGTGCTGTTTGCGCGACGCGACAAGGCTGGAGGTGTCGCGCGACCGTTCGCGGATGGCGCGCCACGCCGTGTCCGACCGGATGCGGTCGATCGCGTCGAAAATGGTCAGGAAAAACGGGTTGCCCGCGCTGCGCGCGATTTCGCGGTGCAGGGCGCTGTCCCACAATTCATAGGCGTCGGCATCATTTGCCTGATACAGGCGCTGGATGATCGTTCGCATCCGGGTGATCGCCTCGGGCGGGGCGCGCATGGCGGCCAACTGGGCCAGTTGCGGTTCGATCCGCAGCCGGACCTCCATCACTTCGAAAAAATCGGTGCCGGAGCTGGCCGCAACCAGCTGATCTACCGCCGCGTTGGGGCGGGGACCGGCGAACGTGCCGGACCCTTGCCGGCGCCAGACCATGTTTTCGGCCTCCAACACTTCCAGCGCTCGACGCACCGCCCGGCGGCTGATGCCCAGCGTGTCGGCCAGCGCGCGTTCGGTCGGCAGGCGGCGGATGCTGTCGTCCGCCAAGTCTGCGACAAGCGCGCGGATGCGGTCCAGCGCAAGCATCGAGTTGTCGATGGCAGCGGCGGGCACTGGAATCATTGCGGGCGAACCTTTTGTCATTGGTTCAGACTGCGCCGCCGCGCCGCCGGGACAAGCATTTTTCGGGTTGCCGGTCAATTTGCGGGTTTTTTTAGGAAATCAGGCCAATTATGCCTAAAAATTAGGCGAAATCTATCGTTGGGCCCGCTTTGGCGTTTGGCGGCGATTCTGTTCGGGCCGAACCATTGGCAAATGATCAGGCAACCGCCGCTGCGACCGGCACAGCGGTTTCGTCACAATCTCTTCAAGGAACTTTCACGCGGCTGAGAAGCGCGCGGTTGGTTTTGCGCTTAGATCTGTGATTCAAGAACAGAAATCTGCACGAAATCCCGCGGTCCGCACGGCCGCAATTCAAGTATGGAGAGACAGCAATGGCGCGGCAGCTTGGGACAGCAAACATTGGTTTGGGCAGCGAACTGGGTTTTCCCGCAATCCAGGGTGTCGATCCGGCCGTTTTCAGCTTTCCGGCAACGCAAGGTGACGAGGCCCTGATTCTGCGCCCGCTGAGCACCGGGGCCTCGCCAGTCGAATCATGGGCGCTCGGGCTTGATCTGTATATTCCGCAGCCGAATACGACATTTACCAGCCTGTTGCAGACCGGCACCGGCGACGGTGACCTGTTCCTGCGCGACAATGGCAACGGCACCGCAGGGGTGGGCATTGCCGGCGTTTTCGACGGCGCTTTCGGCTTTGATCAGTGGAACCGCCTGATTGTGACGGTGGTACAAGAGGGCAGCAACACGGTGCTGCGCAAATATCTGAACGGTGCAGAAATCGGCACTGGCCACAATCTGGGTGTGACCGACCGCTGGAACATCGACCCCTTTGCCGGGCTGAAACTGTTCAACGACAACGACGGTGAAACGGCGCGCGGGGCGCTGGCCGGGCTGTTCTATTCGCCGGTTGTGCCGTCCGTCGCCGAGGTTGCCGGGCTGGTGGCGTCGATCCCATTGCCGAACGCCGGCGGGTTCCTGCCGGGATCGATCGTGCAGGGGTCGATCGAAGTGAATTTCGCCAATGAGGATATTTCGGTCCGCTATGGTACGGCCGAGGTCATTCTGGACGGTTTCGGGTTCCGCACCCCGGTTCCGCTGAACGACAGCACCTTTGGTTTCGCGACCCAGTTCGGCATCGAAGCCCCGGGCGGCGATGACGCGCCGGTGCTGGCCTATGCCGATTATTCGCCCGCCGAAGGCATTCTGGTGCGGTTGCCCGGGATCACCGGGTCGCTGTCCAGCTATACGGCGGTCTGGGACGTAAACGTCGATGCACTGGCGGGCTTTCAGGCGCTGTTGCAGACCGATGTCGCGCAGACCGGCGACGGCGAATTGTTCATCCGCGCGGATGGTGGCATCGGCATTGACGGCAACTATGACGGCGCGGTCACGGCCGGTGGATGGAGCCGGATTGCGATCACCGTCGCGGATGCGGGCAATGGCACTGCGATCTTGTCGAAATACCTCGATGGCGTGTTTTTGGACAGCCAGACCGTCGATGCTGCGCGTTTCACGCTGAACGACGCGTCGGGGTTCCTGTTGATGACCGACAATGACGGCGAAACCGGTGCGGGATATCTGGCGCATTTCGGGCTGTCGACCGAGGTTCTGGATGCCACCGCCATCGCGGCGCTGGGCGGCGCGGATGGCGACGGGCCGTTCGTGGTCGAAACCAATGGCGCCAGCGACCTGCCCGCCACCGGCACCGGCCAGCGGACGCTGACGTTGAATTTCGATAGCAGCTTCCGCCCGTATGACGGGATGACCGGCGAGGTGATGGTGTCGATTGATGGCGGCACGTTCCAGTCGCTGCTGACACTGACCAGCGCCAATTCCGGCGGCGACAGCGCTTTGGGCCGGGTCAACGAAGCGATCGCGCTGGATTTCGTGGTCGACGAAGCGGCGCAGGACGTGGCGTTTGCGTTCAACCTGCGCGACGGCGGCAATGACTGGTGGTGGGCCGTCGACAACATCGTGCTAAAGGACGAAAGCGGCGCGGTTGTCTATGCCGAGAATTTCGATGGTCTGGCCGCATCGCTGCAAGCCGCCGTCGACGAAAATATCACCGGCGCAGGCTGGACCGGCACGCCGCCCGATGGCTGGACCCGCGAGAACGACCCCGACATGCCGCAGGGCACCACCGAATGGCAGGGCTGGTCCTTTGCCACGCCTGAATTCTGGACCGCGGCCGATGGTCAGAACCGCGGCGATTTCACGCTGGGCCAAGGCGTGTTCGCCATTGCCGACCCCGATGAATGGGATGATTTCAATTCCGGGTCGCAGAACGGCGCCGATTTCGATTCCACCATCACCACCCCGACTATTGCGTTGCAGACCGCCGGCGCGCCTGTGACGTTCCAGATCGGCTTTGACGATTACAAACCGACGGTCGAGTTCGGCTTTGCGTCGGTCATTGTGATCGACGAAGCCCCGGTCGAGCCGACCCAAGACAACATCGACGACCTGCTGTTGCGCGACGATGGCACGCCGCTGGTGATCGACCTGGCGGCTGCCTTTGGCGCTGAGGCCGCTAATTTCGTGGTGACGGCCGTCGATGGGTCGGTGGTGAATGCGGTCATCGACGGCACGTCGCTGCGGCTGAACGCGCTGGAACTGGGCCATTCCGACATCGTGGTCACGGCATCGGTCGAAGGCGTGACGGTCAAGGAAAACTTCCGCGCCATCGTCGCGGGCGAAAACGCCTATGTGTTTGCGATCATCCCCGACACGCAGGATTACACGTCGAACCAGACGCTGGCCGACAACAGTTTCTTCCGGATGACGGAATGGATGCTGGACCAACAGATCAGCCTGAACATCGCGCATGCAATCCATGTCGGCGACATCGTGCAGTTCGGCGCGGCCAGCCAGTGGGACATCGCCAGGGACGCGATGGAGCGGCTGGACGGCAAGATCAGCTACACTACCAACGTGGGCAACCACGACCAGCAGCGGCCGGGTTTCGCGTCGGCGTTCAGTTTCGAATCCGACATCGACACCTATTTCACCCTCGAACAGGTCGGCGCGACGGCGGCGCAGGGCGGCGGCACCTATGACGGTCTGGACGTCGGGCCCGATGTCTTTGGCAATGGCAGCACCTATTCGAACTCGATCCGCAACCACTACAGCACCATCCAGACGCCGGACGGGCAGGACTGGCTGATCTTCAGTCTTGAATTCGGCATGCCGGATGACGTGCTGCGCTGGGCGGGCGAGGTGATCGAGGATCATCTGGATCACCGCGTCATCATCGACACTCATTCGTGGAATGGCGGTGAAGGCCGGGTTGGTCCGACGACCGAAACCCTGACCACCGACAACGGCGGCTGGGGCTATGCGATCCGCGAAAACCCGCGCAACGTGAATGATGGCGAGGACGGCTGGCGCGAATTCGCTTCGAAATATCCGAACATCAGTTTTACCTTCAACGGCCACAACTTTGTCGGCGGGGCGCAGACCGTTATCGGGTATGGCCCGACCGGCGATGCGGTGCATCAGGTGTTCGTCAACTATCAGAACGGCGCGTGGGCGGGTCCTGCGGGCATCGGGTCGAACGGCGGCAATGGCGCGCTGCGTCTGGTGGTGATCGATCCCGACAACAACCGCTTTACCACGCACACCAAACTGGTCGAACTGGACACCTATTTCGAGGAATTCCCCGACCATCAGGAAGTGTTCAACGGCGTGGATTTTGGCACGCCCAAACAGATTGCGATTGCCAAGGCCGGTGCGACCGAGATTGTCACCGGCGACGGCGTAAAGGCACAGGTCCTGCTGGACCCGTCGGCCACCATCGGCAACATCGCAGGCGCGCGGTATGAATGGTTTGCGGCGGATGGCGAAAAGCTGGGTGAAACCGATGGGACCGCGCTGTCGGTCGCGCTGGCCACCGGCACCAACCGCCTGACGCTGAAGGTCACCGATGTGAACGGCGCCGTGTCGATCGACGACAAGGTGGTGATCGTCGCGGCACCGGGCGGGATGCTGGCGGAAACCTTCGATGACGGCACGCTTGATGGCTGGGGCGGCGCGCCGGCCCCGGTGACGGACTTGTTCACGCTGGGCACCGATGTCGGCTTTGGCCTGCCGTCGCTGACCGGGGCGGAACCGGTGGCGTTGCAGGTGACGTTCGATTCATCCTTCCGGCCCTATGACACCCAGACCGGCGAGGTGATGGTCAGTTTCGATGAGGGCCAGACCTTCAACAGCCTGCTGACCCTGAATGCCGCCACCGCGGGCGGCGACAGTTCGCTGACCCGCGCCAACGAGGCGGTGACGCTGGATGTGCTGGCGCCGGGCGATGCGGCGTCGGTGCTGTTCGCCTGGCGGGCGTCGGACACCGGCAACGACTGGTGGTGGGCGATCGACAACATCGAAGTGACGGCGGTCAACAGCGGCACGATCTTGCTGGCCGAGGATTTCGAAAGCCTGACTCTGCGCCCGTTCCAGAGCCCGACCGAAGGTGGCGGCGATGGCACCGACTGGACCGATACACCCCCGACCGGCTGGACCCGGGATAACGCCGGTACGCCATTGGGCAATCCTGTCGAATTTCAGGGCTGGTCGTTCCTCGACAAGCAAAGCTGGATCGCGACGGCCGCCAATCAGCAGCGTGACAGTTTCACCAAGGGCATGGGCACCGTGGCAGTCGCCGATGGTGACGAATACGATGACGGCACCAACATCGACCCCAACCTGCTGGACACGACGCTGCGCACACCGGTCATTGACCTGACCGCGCTGGGCGGGGGTGCGGGCGGTTCGGCAGCAGGCGTAATCTTCGTTCCGGCACTGGGGGGTGATGCGGCCATTCGGGTCACGCCGACCGCAGCGACGGGGCTGATCCACAGCTACACGATGATCTTCGATCTGCTGCTGGTGCCGACGACGGCCGGTTTCACGTCCTTGTTCCAGACCGACATCACCAATTCCGGCGACGGCGAAATGTTCTTTCGCAACGACGGGGCGACGGCCAGCCTTGGCATTTCGGGCAACTATGACGGCGCGCTGGAATATGGCCAGTGGGGCCGCGTGGCGATGACGTTCCAGACCAATGCCGCCGGACAGCAGACGCTGACCAAATACCTCGATGGCATGCTGCTGGACACTCAGGTGGTGGACACCGACGTGTCGAACGGATCGCGGTGGAGCATGAATGCCGACACCGGGTTCCTGTTGTTGTCCGACAACGACGGCGACACGTCGGATGTCGTGCTGAACGCGGTGCATTTCACCACCGACGTGCTGGATGCTGCGGCGATTGCGGCGCTGGGCGGGGTGGACCGCGACGGGCCGGTGGCGGCCACGACCAATCCGGCGGCGTTCCAACTCAGCTTTGATGGTGCGCAGGACGCGCTGGATTACGGGTCGGCAACTGTCGAGGCCATCAGCTCGGCGGCCCCCGGCGGCACGTCGTATTTCCTGAAAGGCTCGATTTTCGGCAACCCGAACGGTGTCGGCGAGGCGGCGCTGTATCAGCAGTCGAACGGGGCCAACGAAGTGATCCTGTGGCAGAACGGAAACGACTGGTCGAACTACGTGTTCGACAGTGTGATCGAACCTGCCGACAACGACACGGTCGGCGCGCTGTTCTACTACACCGACGATCAGAACCACTACCGCCTGACGATGGACCAGCAGACCGACCAGCGCCTGCTGGTCAAGGTGCAGGACGGCGACGAAACCGTGCTGGCCAGCGAAGCCGGGTCCTACCGTCACTTTGCGATGCAGGACCTGCGCATCGCGGTCGTGGATGGCCGGATCACCATCACGCTGGACGACGAGGCGCTGTTTGACGGCCCGGTGACGGATGCAACACCGCTGGCGGGCGGCACCGTGGGGTTCATCACACGGTCGATGGACCGGCTGATGATCGACAACGTGTCGGTCAACCCGGTCGTACTGGCCGCCCGTGCGCTGACCACCGGACCCGAAGGCCGCTGGTCTGCCGATCTGGACAACACCGGCACGTCGGACTTTGCCTTTACCGCCGCCGCCGGCCTGTCGGCGGCCGGCATCGTTGCGCATGAATGGCTGGTTGGCGGCGTGGTGGTTGCAACGGGCGAACACGCAACCCTGTCGCTGGGACGCGGCAACACCACGGTGATCCTGCGGGTCACCGATGCGGACGGTCTGGTGGCCGAAGACCGCATGACGGTCACGGCGGCGTCGCACCGGATGATCCTGGTGCAGGACGACTTTGCCGATGGCGATTTTGCCGGCTGGACCGTGGTGGACGAAGGCACGCTAAACGGGCCATCGGATTGGGCCGTCGAAAACGGCGCGTTGGTGCAACGGTCGGACATCGCATCGACGCAGCAGGCGCCGGGGTCGAATTCCTTTTCGGTCGCCGGCGATGGGCCCTATGTGCTGCGCGACGGTACCTATGCGCTGCGGTCTGATCCGGCGTCGCGCGACTGGACGGATTACGCCTTCGAGGCGACCTTGACCCCCAACGACGACGACGGGATCGGCCTGTTGTTCCGCTACACCGACGCCGCCAACTATTACAAGCTGGAGGCGGACGCGCAGACCGGGGTGGTGATGCTGACCCGTCATCTGGAGGGGCGCGAAACCATCCTCGCGCGGGCCTGGAACGAATACACGCCGGGCGAAGATCAGCATTGGCGGGTCGAGGTCGAGGGCGGCGAGATCCGCACCTGGATTGATGGCAAATCTGTGTTCGGCACCCCGGTCGAAGACCGCACGCTGGCGACAGGCACGGTCGGTTTGTACGCTTGGGGTTCCGAGGATCTGGCCTTTGACGATGTGCTGGTGACACTGCTGGAACAGCCGATCAACGTGGTGATGGGCACCGCCAAAGGCGAATTCCTGCGCGGCACCGATGACATCGATCTGATCATCGCCGGGGGCGGCAAGGTTGACCGCATTCAGGCCGGGGCCGGGGTCGATCACTTCGACTTTTCCGCGATCCGTGCCGACAGCGCGCGCAACACGATCCGCGTGTCCGATATCGAGGCCGGCGAGACGATCTTTGGTATTGATGCCGACACAGACATCATCAAGGCCATCGCGCGCGGCACCAGCCTGCATGTGACCCTGGCCGGTGACCAGGACCAGTTGATCCTGACCGGCGTCACGTCGGTGGATCAGCTGATCTGGGAACCTTCCGATACGCTGATGTGATCCACCCGTTCGGCCGCGCCTGCATGGCGCGGCCTTCACCCCCGATTTGACCGCATCATGGGATGCGGCACACTGAAAAGGAGATTGCCATGTTGCGAATTTTGTCCGGTACGCTGATTGCGACCGTTGTCCTGGTTCTGGGCTTTGTCGCCCCTGCCGCTGCCGCGACGCTGGGGCTGACGGTCAAACCGCTGTTCGGTTTTTCCCAGACCGACCGGATCGAGATTACGGATGATGGCACCGATCTGATCATTGGAAACGCGTTTGGCGCGCCACTGACGGGTTTTGGATTTCCCGGTGCCGGCGATTTTGATTTGTTCGTGACGGGCGACAGCCTTGGTGTTAGGTCGCCTTTGGTCTCGATGTTCATCGACGGAGGCACTGGTTCGATCGTTGGTGATCTGGTCGACGTCTATGTGTCGGTTACGGTCGCCGAACTGCTGTTCGACATCGTTTCCGATGATTTTTCGCTGTTCGGCCCGCAGGTCCTGATGGTTCTGACCGGTGATTTTTCTCGGGGTTTCAATGCAACCGATGCGTCAGTCACCATCAATTCCGTGGCGGTTGTGCCGCTGCCGGCCACCCTGCCGCTGCTGATCGCGGCCTTTGGTGCGGTCGCCATGCTGCGGCGCCGCCGCGCCTGACGGACCATACCTGCGACGCCTATCAGCGATAGCCGAAGGCATCGATGAACGGGTCCAGAATGGGCAGGCAGGGCCGCAGCCACGGCTCATAGGCTTGCCACCGCCCGATGGCGTTGCGATGCGGCGGCAGGCGGACGTCGGTCTGGGTCGGAGAATTGACCACTTTGTGCTGGATCCGGGTGCGGTAGTCGCGCACGGCGTCATCCCATGGCAGGCCCAGCGTGGCCAAGACGCGGCGCATTTCACTCTCGGGGTCGTCGATGCAATCTTCGTACCGCGTTTCGACCCAGCTTGCGGGGTCAAGTTCCGCCCGATAGCGCATCCAAGCCCCAATTTCGACGGCGTAAAGCTCGGCGGCCGTCCGCCAATCCAGCAACATCGCGCTGAATTCGCTGAGGCGGAATGTGCGCAGGACGCAGCTGGTTACCACATCGCGCGGATCGCGCAGGGCCACCACCAGCCGCGACTGCGGGAACAGCCGCAACAGCCCCGGCAGCAATCCGGTGTGGTTGGGGTTCTTGTCCAGATGCACGCGCCCGTCAATTGGTGCGCCCAACGCGGCCTGCATCCGCGCCAGATACAGCCGCCGTTCGCGGTCCAGCACGGTACGCGGCACGGCATCCAGCGTTGCCAAAGTCAGCGGACCACCCCCGGCACGGCACAGCGCGGGCAGCGCGTCACGCAGGAACACAACACGTTCGGGGGACGCCACAAGGCCCGGATGCGCGTCCAGCCGCTGTTCCAGCAGCGTGGTCCCCGACCGTGGAAAGCCGATCAGATGCGCGATGCCGCCCGAACCCGGCGCGTCCTGTGGTTCGGCCGCCTGCCACGCCTCCAGCGTGGTCCGGCGAAACGATCGTGCCAGCGCCGTGATCGCGCGATTGTTCGCCACTGCCTGCGCCAGCAAGCGCGCCGCACCGGGCTGGGCCCGCATCAGGCCATGCGCCGCGTCAATGGCCGCGACCGCCGCGGCGCTGTCCCCCGCGCGGTCGTGCAGATACGACAATTCGCTGTGAGCTTCGGCCAGAACCAGCGGCGCGCGCGCCGCCGCGATCACCCGGCGCAGATCGGTTTCGGCGGCGGCGCTCTGGCCCATGCGGCGCAGCACCCGGGCGCGCGCCAGCAACAATTCCGGCGCGTCCGGGGCACCCGTCCGACAGGCGTCGATTTCAGCCAGCGCCGCGTCCAGCCGGTGGGTGCGTTCGTACAACGCCGCCAGTTCGGCCTGCCCGACGGGGGGGCGTGGCACGATGGCCTCCAGCAGGGCGATGGCGCGGTCCTCGCGGCACAAGTGACCCCAGCTTGCGGCAACCAGCACGCGCAGCCGCGGATTATCCCCCGCAATTTGCCTGGCCCGGTCCAGCAGATCACCTGCCGCGTCGATCTGGAACCGCGCGCCAAACGCCCGCGCCGCCTCCAGCAAAGCCTTCAGATTGCGGGGTCGCTCTGTCACGGCCGCCCCAAACGCGCCAAGTGCCGCATCAAGATCGCCCGCGTCCCATAGCGCCCGCGCCCGCGCCAAGCCCGCAAAATCAACGGTATCCGGCGCGGTTTCCTGCACGAAATGCTCTCCTTGGGGCGCGGAACTGGTCATGGGTCAGGTACCATGCGCGCCCCCCAGGGCTGCGACATCGCTTAGGTCTGACACCTCAGGCAACCGATACCGCATTGCGGGATCGGCCGGGAGGCCAACTGCACGCGTGCAGGCGCAAAAAGCCGGGTCAGAACCATGTCGGCAGGTATTCTGGTGCTGTGACAGGGCGTAGGCATTGATCACCGCGATGATCCGCCATGATCCACGATCTGCCTGATCAGAGCAAGCGTCCGGGCTGACCGCTCCGAGCAGAGGGTCATCCTGAAAACGGCACCCAGTTCTTCGCGGGCCTGAATCAGTGAGGCTCAGGCTCGTCGCAGCCCGCAGAGGGGCATTCCCAACCGAGCGGTTGTGTCAGGCCATAACCGTCAGCCCGCCCGGCCAGCCGCAGGCAACGCACCGATGTGGTCATTCTGGCCCATATCAAGGCGCAATTACGCCTGAGCCTCGGCAGCTGCGGCAGGCCCCGAATGATCAAAAAACTGAAGGAAGTTGGGGTTGATGTCGGTCTCCGGCGGGTCGGGCGATGGATGCGTGAGAACGGAGTCTCGTTGAAAGAACACGCAAATTCAAGGCGACGACAAACGGCGACCACATCAGCGACAACAGGTTCACCATCGCGCCGGACCTGCTGGTTCGTGACGTGACGGCAGATCGGCCGAACCAGAAACGGGCGGGCGACATCAGCCAGTCATCCTCGACCTGCGCTGCTGGCGGGTCATCGGCTGGGCCGTCCGCAACCGCATGAAACGTGCCGCCAAGCTAAGACGGCGTTCGGGCATGCCTCTGAACCAATGCCAGGATTGCCGTCACTTCAATACATCAACGGCTTTTGTAACCCAAGCCATCGACATTCAGCATCGGGAGGAAAAGGCCCTTTGGCATTTGCATGCCAAGTGGACTGAACGCGCACTTGATGGGGCACGGACACGCGACAGGACCAGTTGTTTCCGAGACGGCTAAGGTTCGTTTTTGATCTCTCGGCTCGACCGGCGCTTGTCGGCTTGTGCGACTGCGGCCACAGTCTTGTTGCCTGCAGGATTGTCCTCGGACGTGAAGCGCTCGGCCCATGCGTCAGGCGCGCGCTTTGCCCGCCTTCCGGACGCGCCAGCAGCAAGGCAAGGCGGGTCGCTACTATACCCAACAACCCCGTCAGCAAGATGCGGACGACCGATGCGGGTGTCACCAAAGCGGTCGCAAGGTCTGAGCGAAAGCCAAGCAAAAGCCAGACGGCCAGCACCGCGATTGCCAGAGAGGGAACGATTCCCAATAGCAGGGTGGTCCTCAAATCCGGCTGGCGCAACGTGTCTGTGGCCAGTGCCCGGATCAGATCATCAGTCTTCATTTCACATGCCTTTCCCTCAGGATGGCCAAGGTTTTAAAAGCCCGGTGCAAGGCAACGCGGACTGCGCCTTCGCTCATCTTCAGTGAGGCGCCGGTATCCGCCACGCTGACGCCGTCCAGTGCGATCTTGCGAATAATCGTGGCCGACCGTCCGTCCAGCATCCCGATCATCTTGGATATATCGGCTCGCTCGGTCGGGTCGGGCCCTGCCTCGGCCGCAAGCACGTCGGGTAAGTCTTCGATCGGCAGCTCAATCTTGCGTCCCCGCGCGCGCAGTGCGTCAATGACCTTGTACCGCGCGATGGCATAGAGCCAGGGGCGCACCGGGGCAGTGGAAACCCAGGTGTGCCGTTTGATGTGGACCGCAAGCAAAATCTCTTGCAGCACATCCTCACAGCCAGCCTCGCCCAAACTGCTGGCCTTGGCCCGGACGATGCCCCGCAGCACTGGCGTCACTGTTTGCAGAAATAGCGCATAGGCCACGGCATCACCCGCATTTGCGGCCATAAGAGATTTTTCCCATTCATCGATCTGTTTTGCCATCATTTGCTTCCGGCTCGCCCCATGGCCGGATTTGTTACATGGTTATAAACGTTCGGAATGGGGGAATGGTGTCAGAACACACGATCGTTATGGCGCAGAGGGTGATCGCTCCCAAACCCCGAAGGTCCCGCACCGCTCTGCACCTGTCCTCTTGAAGGAGAGGCAGGCCTCGGGGCGCAGCGTCGCCCGTTCATCCCGACCTCTGCTCAGGCCGCTCCCCGACACCGTTCACACACTCAACACTGGGTTGTGAACACCGCTATGTAACGTTCAGATCGGTTGACGCGAATTGACCTAATCAATGTGTCATCGGGTCGACGGACCGGCCCCCCAATCAAGGAAACCATCATGTTGCAGGAATTTACGGCCAACTATATCAGGCAATTCACACAAACTGGGGGCATCAGCACAACGGTATCTGTCGCAACCGTGACACTGATTGACAACGATCTGATCCGTGGCGATGACGCGGACGAGAGTGTCGGCATATTCAATGGTACACAGCAGCTTGTCTCCGGCGTGGGATTCGTCACGATCAACGACGGCGAGGCTCTGACAACTGTATTCTTTAACGACGGAACAGCCCTGACCGGAGTCGAGGCGC
>JBBRCF010000018.1:0-39698 GCA_038205135.1 Rhodobacterales bacterium | reverse complement strand
GGTGTTGCGCAATGTCCCTGGCACCACCAGCGCCTATGCCGAGCGGGTGATCGGCGGCTATTACCTTGACATCGTGCCCGACCGGCAGAGGCTGGCCCGTTACGGCCTGTCGATCCGCGACGTGCAGGAGGTCATCGCCATTGCCCTTGGCGCGCAGGCGATCACCCAGACCGTCGAGGGGCGCGAACGCTACAACGTCGCCTTGCGCTATCCGGCGGCGCTGCGCCAAGACCCCGACGCCATCGCGCGTGAGGTGCAGGTGGCTTTGCCCAGTGGAGGCACGGTGCCTTTGGGCGAGATTGCACGGATCGAGCGCACGCGGGGCGCGACGTCGATCCGCACCGAAAATGGGCAGCTGGCGGTATATATCTTCGTTGATATCGCAGGTCGCGATCTGGGTGGTTATGTCGCTGACGCGCAGGCGGCGGTGGCAGGTGAAGTGACGTTGCCGCCCGGCTATTCGCTGGGCTGGAGCGGGCAGTTCGAATACCTTGAACGCGCCAAGGCACGGCTGGCCGTCGTCGTGCCGATCACGCTGGCGGTGATCTTGCTGCTTTTGTACCTCAACTTCCGCAGGATGACCGAAACCCTGATCGTCATGCTGTCGCTGCCTTTCTCACTGGTGGGAGGCGTCTGGCTGATGTGGGCCATGGATTTCAACCTGTCAGTCGCGGTTGCGGTCGGGTTCATTGCGCTGGCGGGCGTGGCCGCAGAGACCGGGGTGATCATGCTGATCTACCTTGATCACGCCTTGACCGAGGCCCGCGCCAAGGTTGCGAACGCAGGCCGCCGCTTCAACCGCAATGATCTTGACACCGCAATCACCGTTGGCGCGGTGGAACGTTTGCGGCCCAAGTTGATGACTGTCGCAACGATCATCGCGGGCCTGATGCCAATCCTATGGGCGCATGGCACCGGGTCCGAGGTGATGAGCCGCATCGCGGTGCCGATGATCGGCGGCATGGTGTCGTCAACGGTCCTGACGCTGGTCGTTATCCCGGCAGCATATTCACTGATCAAGGGATGGAGCGTTGCATCGCCAGATACAGCGGTGGCGCCGGTGTCTTATAGACCGTCGCAGGGCGCTTGATGATTGGCACCGGGCGGTTCAGGAGGGTCAATGTGATGGCGGCCAGGCCTTGCTTGGACAGCCAGACAGTTCGCCCACGGCCTGCGCCGCGAGATGGCGATTTGCAAAACAACCGCGCCATTTAGCCCGACAGCAGGGCCAGCGCCGTACGCGATACGTCTGTGACACGGTCGCGCAGGATTGCCGCATCTGCGGTTGTCTGCGCCACACCGGTGCCCGACCCCATCGCCTCGCCTTCAATCTGTTGGCTGGGGATGCTGACTGCAGTCATGTTCCGCTGATGCTCTGGCCAGGCTGCCGAAGGCCGGCATGATGCCGTCAGCTTGGATGATGGCCACGGCGCGCTCTGTTGACCGCCAAGCTGATCGACAAACGCAGCAGTGTCGACGGCGCCCGATCGGGCGTGGCGGCTCCAGACTACGGGGCCCCCGGTGAATACGGTGAGGCGTAGCGGTCGACCAGATAGCTGGTCGCGCCGTGGATCAGCGCGGATGCAAAAACGGTGTAGGCGACAAGCGCCCACAACTGGTCCTCGTTGACCAACTCTATGTGACCGGTCGCATAGCCCACGTAGTAGACCGATCCGATCCCACGGACGCCGAAAAAGCCCACGATCAGCCGGTCGCCGGATGACATGCCGGTGTTCAGCAACGCCAGCCAGCCGACCAGCGGGCGAATGACCAACAGCAGCCCAAAGCCGATCAGCGTGTGCCGCCAGTCCAGCACCGGCCAGAGCGCGGGCAAGATGCTGCCCAGCATGATCAGCAGGATCGCTGTCAGTGCGTGTTCGACCGCTTCGCTGAACGCATGAAGACGTTTGTGGAAATGATGCTGCTGTTGCACGCGGCGGCACATCACGCCCGAAACGAAAGCGCCGATGAACCCATAGCCCTCTGCCAGTTCAACCACGCCGTAGCACAGCAGCACCGCCCCCAACGCCACAACGCCCGGACCACTTTTCTCGATGGCGCGGCTGCCCCAGGCCGAAAACATGCTGCGCCCGAGCAGCCAGCCGACCAGTGCCCCGAGCGCCGCCCCGACCGCAATCCGGTACAGCACGTCGCGCAACACCCACTCCAGCAACCAAGGCGATGGATCGGCCCCCTGTGCGGCAAGGATCAGGCCAAGGTAGACGAACGGAAACGCCAGGCCATCGTTCAGCCCGGCTTCGGCGGTCAAGGTGAAACGCACCGGATGCTCGTTGCCTTCTTGCGGCGGGCCGACCTGCACGTCACCCGCCAGCACCGGATCGGTCGGCGACAGGACCGCGCCCAGCAGAATGGCACCGGCAAGGGTCATCCCGGCCAGCGCCCAGCCCAGCAGCGCCAGCGCAAGGATGGTCAACGGCATCGCGATCAGCAACAGGCGCACCGTCGGCCGCCAGCGGCTCCAGCTACTGACATTGTCGATGCGCAAGCCGGTAGCGAACAGCACCACGATCACGGCCATCTCGCTGATGACCTCCCAGATGAACGGCGCCTGGGTCGGGTCAAGCGGGGCGGGCATACCGGGAATGAACGCAAATGCCCCGAGGCCAAGGATCATCAGGATCGCCGACGACGAGGCCGCGCGCATGAAGGCCAGTCGGGGCAGCAAATAGGCGACAAACACGACAGCCCCCATCACAGCCAGCAGCACATGCGTCGACGACAGTCCAAAGAAAGGCTCTGCTTCTTCCATCTGCGTCTCTCCCATCAGGGTGTCAGCCGAGCGGTATTCGCCTGCACCTTGTTGGGGGTGCGATACGTCAGCCACTGGCGATAGACAATCTCGGACCAGTTTGGGATTTCATGCCGATAGGCCGCAAAGTATCTGACCACTGAACGCTGTATGGCCTGCGAAATATCGCCCGGAGGTAGCCCGGCTTACCCGCAGCCAACACAGGTTGGACGGCGAAATTCTGAACTTCTCAACGATTTTGTGAGGTCTTGTGGTAGCGGAGGAGGGACTCGAACCCCCGACACGCGGATTATGATTCCGCTGCTCTAACCAACTGAGCTACTCCGCCAAACTGTGCCGCTGACTATTCATTCGGCGTCTGTCCGTCAAGACCAAAGCAGCGATGTTCCGCCACCCGGAACAGCTTGCATTGTGCGCAGGCGCTGGCAAGGTCATGGAGGTGTCACACCTGTCATTGACGTTAACAGTGTGCGATTCGGTCAGGGGTATACATGTTTTCGATGTCGTATTGGGTTACAGGAATGCGGACAGCGCGAATGCTGTCCGAGGCACAGTTGATCGTGTCGATCCGCATGGCCGGCATGATGGGGCTGGCGCCGCTGCCAGAAGGCGAAACCACCCGCATGGTCGCGGAAAAGACCCGCGCGTTCACCCAGGCCGGGATCGCGGCGGGCAAGGCGGTTGCATTAGGCAGAAGCCCCGATGCGATTGCGCGCGCGGCGTTGGGGCCCTTGGCCCGGCAAACGCGGGCGAATGCCAAACGTCTGACCAAACTCTGAGCAACAGACCAAAGGCGCAGCGACCATGGAGATTTTCGAGATGGCGTCAGACCGGTTGGCCGAGATCTATCCGACCCTGAAATGCGACGGCTGCGGCGCGGATCTGCAGGCCAGCCCGGTGACGGTCTGGGCCAAGGCGGGCTGCGGATATTACTGCGCGGCCTGAATGGCGCGCGGTGTGCCACTGGCGCGGGATCCCTTTCGCGCGCGCTAGGCCCAAGCGGCCAGACGCGCGGTCAAGACGTCCAGCCGGTCACGGATCACGTCCCGGATCGGTCCGTTGTGCGGCGGATCGGCCAGAGTGGTGAACCAATGCGCCGGCGGGGTGCGGCCGCGCGGTGATTGCGGCCAGGTCAGCGCGCGCAGAACCTGCGTGGCGGTGGGCGACAGGGTGTCCGGCACCTGATGGCCGGCCACAACGCCCCACAGGCCCGTCCAGGCGCGGCCGACGGACCATGGATTATAGCCGCCGCCTCCCGTCACCAGAACCCGGTCACACAGTGGCATCAACCCGGCCACGGCCGCCCAAAGCGCGGTGTTGGACAAGGTCAGCCGCGATTGCGGGTCGTCAGCCAGCGCATCCGCGCCGCATTGGATGACCAGCGCCTGCGGGCGGAACGCCGCGACCGCAGGCAGGATCAGCCGGTCGCGGATCAGCGCGAATTCATCATCATTCAGCCCGGCAGGCAGGGGCAGGTTGAATTCAGCCCCCGCGCCGATGTCGGTCAGGGCGCCGGTGCGCGGCCAGCGGTTTTCCTCGTGGGTGGATACCAGCAACACGTCGGGATCATGGGAAAACGCATGGGCAACACCGTCGCAATGATGTGCATCCAGATCGACATAGGCGATGCGCCGCAGCCCGTTTCGCCGGAGGCCAAGCATCGCCAGCACCGGATCGTTCAGGTAACAGAACCCATTGGCCCGGTCGGGCAAGCCATGATGCGTGCCACAGGCGGGGGCAAAGACCCGGCCCGGCAGCGCCAGCATGTCGGCTGCCAGCAGCGCGGCCCCGGCCGAAGTGGCGGGGCGGCGCCAGATTTCCGGAAAGACCGGATTGGCATGGGTGCCGATATTGTGCCGCCCGCGGATCGCGGCATCGACCGTACCGGTGGTTTCGGCCTGTTGCAGGGCGGCAAGATACGCGGGGTCATGCCAATGCGACAGGGTCGCCGGTTTGGCGCGGGGACTGGTCACATAGGCCGCCGGACTTAGCCAGCCCAAGGCGCGCGACAGGTCCATGGTGGTGCTGACACGCGGAATGCGCAGCGGATGCCACCCGCCATAGGACGAATGCCGATAGATTTCGGACCCGATGAACCGGGCCTGAACCGGGTCCTGTACCGGGTCCTGTACCGGGTCCTGAACCGGGTCCTGTACCGGGTCTTGCACCGGGTCTTGCACCGAGTCTTGTACCGGGTCAGGACCGTCCAAGCATCGCCTCGATCGGACCGGTGATCCGGCCCGCCAACGGTTTGACCGAGGACCCGAAGGTTGCCACGACCGATCCGTCGGGTGCGATCAGCACCTTGTTGAAATTCCAGCTGGGCGCGAACCCGGTGCTTGATTTCACCCAGGCATAGAACGGATGTGCCTGAGCGCCTTTGACATGGGTGATGTCGGTCATCGGCAATGTCAGATTGAAATTGACCGCGCAGAATTCCTTGACGTCGGCTGCGCTTGCCAATTCCTGATTGAAATCATCCGAGGGTACGGCCAGCACCACCAGACCCTGCGCGCGATAGCGGTCATACAGCGTCTGCAATTCGTCGTACTGCGGCGTGAACCCGCATTGGGACGCGGTGTTGACCACCAGAACTGGCCGCCCGCGCCAGTCGTCCAGCGACAGCGTGCCGCCTTCGATGGCGTCGAATGTGAACGGACCGCTGGCGCCCAACGGGGCGGTCAGCACGATCGACGCGGCAAGTGCCATCAGCGCCATCAGGATAAAGACATACCCCTTGCGCAGCAGTGTCAGCATGGTCATCGTCCTTGATTATAGGAATGTGTTGGTACCTAGGCACGGCAGCGCCGGGGTCTAGTGCCAACTGGTCGCGCACGGTGAAACAGGCCGGGGTGCGGCGGGAAACCGCAGGCTTGGAGGGCCTCATGCTGGATCAAGTGGCAAATATCGTCGGGGCGCAGAATGTGGCGACGGGCGGCGCGGCCGACCGCTGGAGCCGGGACTGGACCGGGAATTACCAATGGCAACCGCTGGGCGTCGCGCGGCCGGGATCGGTGACCGAGGTGGCAGAGATCCTGAAATGGGCCAATGCCACCCGCACGCCGGTTGTGCCGATTTCGGGAGGTACGGGATTGTCGGGCGGGTGCAAGGCCGAAGGCGCGCTGATGATTTCCACCGACCGGATGAACCGCATCCGCGAGGTGCGCCCCGCCGCACGCATCGCCATCGTCGAGGCGGGCGTGATCCTGAATGCGGTGCACGATGCGACGGCGGACCATGATCTGATCTTTCCGATGACTTTTGGCGCTCGGGGATCTTGCATGATCGGCGGGATGCTGTCCACCAATGCGGGCGGGTCGAACGTGCTGCGCTATGGCAACACGCGCGATCTGGTACTGGGGATCGAGGCGGTGCTGCCCACCGGCGAAATACTCCATGCGATGACCGAACTGCACAAGGACAACACCGGCTATAACCTGAAACACCTGCTGATCGGGGCCGAAGGCACGCTGGGGATCATCACGGCGGCGGTGCTGAAACTGTTCCCGCGTCCGCGCGCCTATGCCACCGCGATGGTGGCTGCACCGACGCTGGAAGGTGCGCTGGAACTGCTGAACCGGCTGCAAGAGGCGACGGGGGGCCGGGTCGAGGCGTTCGAATACATGCCGCGCAGCTATGTCGAATATCACCGCATGGTGTTCCCCGAGGCCAAGGAACCGTTCGACGCGCCGCATCAGGTCAACATTCTGGTGGAAATCGCGTCCACGGTGGCCGAAGAATGCACCCCCGGCGCGGATGGTAGCGTGCCGTTGCGCAACATGCTGGAAACGGTGTTGGGGGCGCTGTTTGAAACCGGGCATGTGATCGACGCCGTGGTGGCGCAATCTGAAGCCCAGCGGCGCGAGATGTGGGCGCGGCGCGAGGCGGCGGGCATGATGATCGCGTCGCGGGTGCCGTCGATCAACACCGATGTGGCGGTGCCGGTGGACAAGGTGCCGGAATTTCTGCGCCGCGCGGACGCGATGATGCCGACCATCGATCCGGGGTTTCAGACCAATGTGGTCAGCCATCTTGGCGACGGCAACGTGCATTATTCGGTGTTTCCGGCGTCACAGGACCCTGATGTGCATGACCGCATTCTGGAGGCGGTCGAGGATGTTGCATTGACACTTGGCGGGTCGTTCAGCGCCGAACACGGCATCGGCGTGTCGAAATTGCCGTCGATGCGGCGCCGCAAGGACCCGGTGGCGTTGGCGGCCATGCGGGCGATCAAGGCGGCACTGGACCCGCAGGGCATCCTTAATCCGGGCAAGGTTCTGCCGTAGAACGTGCTGCCGTAAATCTGTCCATCCAAAGCAAAAGGGGCGGCCCGCTGGACCGCCCCTTTTTTTGCCGTGCCGTGACGTTGATCAGAAATTCAGCGACAGGTCGCGGTGACCCGCGTTGCAGCCTGCGAGATAGACCCCCTGTTCGCGGGTCAGGCGTGGCAGAGCGCGCGCGCCCAGCGTATTCTGGATCGCATCGACATAGGCTTGCACCGCAGGGCGGACGCTTTCGGCTTGTTGCCGCCACGCTTTTTGCGCGTTCAGCGCGGCAATCGACGCGTCAATCGCTGTCACCGCTGCCGCCCGGTCATCCGGCGTGCGGTCCAGCACGCGGCGGGCATCGACCAGCCCCTTGCGCACGTCGCCCGCACCTTCGATTTCCCGCATGCGCGAGGCCAGATCTTCCAGCACCGCCATCGTGGCCTCGGGCTCGCCGGTTTCCACGGCGGCACGTTGCGCGATGAGTTCGGGTTCCAGCGCCAGCAATGTTTCGGTACCGGCCAACGTGGCCAGAACGACCGCCGCTTCTTCGTAGGCGGCGTCCGCAGCCCGGCGATGGGCTGCTCGGGCCGCATCTTCGGCCTTTGTCAGTTCGGCGAAGGTGTCATGCAGCGGATCCCAATCCGCAGGGATGCCGCTCTGCAGCTGGTCGATTTCCGTCAGGATGATCGACTTTTCTGCCTCGAGTTCGACCCGGCGTTCGGCGAACTCATCCGCCCGCAGGCGCGCAATTTCGCGGTCCAGATCAGCGATGTCATCTTGCAGTCGGTTCACCTTCTTTTCGATGGCCCTGACGGCACGCTGTACCGGACGATAGGGTATTGCGGCCTCATTGACGGCGGTGTTGGCCACACGGATCGTCGGAATGGCGGCAATCGCTGTTTCGCCCTGATCCATGGATTTGGTCAGCCCGGCGGCCAGATCAGCCGGCAAAGCCGACAGGTCGGTGCCCCGCAGCGCCGCAATCGCGGCGGACGGCGTCGCCTGCCCACTTTCGACCAGATTGAACACCTGTTCGTCCACGCAATACTGCAACTTCGGGTTTTTCGGTGGTGGCGCGGTTTCCGACAGGAAACTGGATCGGTTCGGTATGAAATTGACCAAAGACGGATTGAACCCGACGATCGCCAGCGCAAGCAGTTGCAACCCGATGAATGCGATCACCCCCTGATAGATTTGCCCGGTCCTGATACTGGCCGGAGCCACACCGCGCAGATAAAACAGCGCAAAGCCGAACGGTGGCGTCAGGAACGAGGTCTGGATGTTCAGACCGATCATCACCCCCAGCCAGACGGCGGTGATATTGGCCGAAGGGTCAGCCAGCAGGATCGGCGACACGATTGGCACCACCACCACGGCGATCTCGATGAAATCGAGGAAAAAGCCCAAGAAAAAGATCACGGCCATGACGATGACGAACTGGGTCCAGAACCCGCCGGGCAAGCCTTGCAGGAAGTCGCGCACCAGATGTTCGCCACCAAAGGCGCGGAAGGCGGAGACCAGCATCGCCGCGCCCAGCAGGATGACGAACACCAGCGACGTGGTCTTGGCAGTGTCCAGCATCACGGCATTCAACGTGCCCTCGAACCGCATTACCCGCAGACCGGACCACACGATCGAGACGATCATGAGTATGGTGCCAAGTAGCCCGGCATAAATGCCGTTCCAATCCGACGGTGTCTGCGCCCCCTTGAGGTTCATCGGCCAGATCGACACGGCAAGCGCGATGATCACAAATCCGATGCCAGCGACCAGCACGGGCAGATAGGTGGTGCGGTGCGGCGTGCCCAGACGATAGCCTGCCATCACCATGGCACCGGCGGCACCGATCGCGCCCGCCTGGTTCACCGTGGCGATACCGCCGATGATCGACCCCAGCACCAGAAAGATCAGTGCCAGTGGCGGGATCAGGGTGATGGCGATGCGGCCCCAGAACTTGCTGTCCATCCGGCCCTCAAAGGGCACGGCCGGCGCGCGTTTCGGGTTCAACAGCGCGAAAATCAGGATGTAGAGCATGTAGATCAACACGAGCATCAAACCGGGCACCAACGCGCCCAGAAACATCTCGCCGGCCGAGGTGGACCCGACATCGTACACCGTCGGCATCTGCGTTTCGCCGGTCGCTTCGGTGTAAAGCGCCTTGCGCCCGGTCGAGGCCTGATCGGTGGCCGAGGCCAATTGGTCGGCCAGAATGATCAGCACGATAGAGGGCGGGATGATCTGGCCCAACGTGCCGGAGGCGGCGATGGTGCCGGTGGCCAGCGGGATGGAATAGTTGTTGCGCATCATGGCGGGCAGCGAAATCAGGCCCATGGCGACGACCGTTGCGCCGACAATGCCCGTGGTGGCGGCCAACAGTCCGCCCACAAAGACCACGGAAATCCCCAGACCGCCGGGCACCGGGCCGAACAGTTGCGCCATGGCGACCAGCAGGTCTTCGGCGATCTTGGACCGCTGCAACATGATGCCCATGAAGATGAACAGCGGAATTGCGATCAGGGTATCCCTGTCGACCTCCCAATAGATCCCGCGCAGGTTGGTCACCCCCGCGGACAGCCATTGCGACGGACCACCCGAATAGAAATAGGCATCAGTGGACCCCGTGAACAGCCAACCTGACCCAGCGGCAAGGCCGATGGCCAGAATGGCTGCCCCCGGAAGCGCAAAGGCGACCGGAAAGCCCGACCCCAATGCACCCACCATGAAGACCACAAGAACGACAAGAAAGAAGATTTCCATCAGGGATTCACCTTACTGCGCAGAGCCGATGATGTCGCGCTTGCCTGGTTCATCGCGCCAATCGGCCGCGGCTTCGAACAGGTAGCTGACGAACTGGATGATCATGGTGACGGTAAAGATCGCAAGAAACGCCGCCATCTGATATTTGATGAACATGCCGCTTGCGCCGGTCTGGGTGATTTCCAGATTGAATACCGGCGAGTTCACGATCGAGGTCTTGCCGTTCATGGCGATCACCATGACGGTCCAGATGGTGAGGATGCCCAGCACGATGGTACCGACGGCATTCAGCGCGCCCTTGGTCCGGCTGGAGCGCGTCGCATAAAAGATGTCCACCCGGACGTGGCCTTCTTCGTACAGGGTGTAGGCCGAGGCGAACAGGAACAGCGCGGCGTACCAATAGCGCACCAGATCGCCCATCAGCGCCTGTTCATAGGAAAAGATGAACCGCGAGAACACGATCAGCAGTTCCGAGGCCACAATCAACAGCGCGAGCCAAGGGAACCCCAGCGTGCGCGAAAAGGCCCCGATCACAAAACCCAGCGCGATCAGCGGAAAGTGGAAGCGCGGCGCGACATAGGCTGACCGGGTGAATTCGCGCGCCTCTTCCGGCGACATGAAATACAGGAACAGTCCCTCGACCCGCATCACGGCGATCGTTGCATCCACGATCCCGATCAGGAACACGGCCCAGAACAGCGACCGGATCAGATAGCAGTTGAAGGCATGAATGATGGCTGCGTCCGTCCGCAGCGTCGCGCCGGAACGCCCGAACGCCATGACAATTCCGACCCCGATACAGACGAGATAGACCAGAAGGGGCTGCAAGGCTGCGCCGAACCCGCCGGTGCCGATGTCTGTAAGACGGGGGGCGCCCCAACCGACATTCAGCACATTGTTGATCAGGAACGCGGCGAGCGCGCCCAGCAGGCCCCACCCGAAGGCGCGCCATGCTGTCGCGGGCTGACCCTGATACGCTACAGCGGCGGCACTGACCGTGTTGGCCATGGCTTCCCCCTTCATTGACAGAAATGACAAAGATTTTTAACCGACAGGCCCGGCGTCAGCCGCTGGGTACGAAGACGCACACAGTATCGCCGACCCGTACCCACGGATGTGCAGCAAGCGGGGCGCAGCCCCGCTTGCAGTGTTGTACGACCAAGCAGATCAGCCGATGCCCAGAACGCGGTTGCGCTGTTTCAGGAAGGTACCTTCCAGCGCGTTGATTGTGCCGCCGATTTCGCGCAGCGCTTTCTGGAAGTGATCGTCGACCTTGACGGCGAGCGGTGAATGCGCCCGCACTTCTTCGAACACCTCGGTCGAAGCATCGCCGAACGCATCCCAGATTTCGTCCGAGAAGGCGCGGACCTGAACGCCGTGGTCGTTGACCAGACGTGCCAGGTATTCGCCGTTCTTGGCCATGGTTTCATGGTGCGAGGCTTGATGCTCTTCGTTGCAGGCAGCCAGCAGTACGGCCTTTTCCCAGTCGGTCAGGGTGCCGAACCACGCAGCATTCATTGCAAAGCCCAGACCGCCGCCCGGCTCGTGCACGCCGGCGGTGTAGTAGAACTTGGCGGCTTCGTAGAACTTCATGAAGAAGTCGTTGTAGGGTCCGACCCATTCGGTGGCTTCGATCGCGCCCGACACGAGGTTTTCGTAGATCTGGCCGCCGGGCAGCGACACGGTGGACGCGCCCATTTTGGTCAGAACCGTACCACCAAGCCCCGGAATACGCATCTTCAGACCCTTGAAGTCGTCAGCGGTTTCCATTTCCTTGTTAAACCAGCCGCCGGCCTGCGTGCCGGTCGAGCCGCAGGTCCAGGCTTTCAGGCCGAAACCGCCTGCAACCTCGTCCCACAATTCCTGACCGCCGCCGTACTGGATCCATGCGGTCCATTCTTGCGTCGACATGCCGAACGGCACCGAGGTGAAGTAGTTGTAAGCCGGGTGCTTGCCGCCCCAGTAGTATTCAGCGCCGATGTAGGCCTGGCTGTTGCCCGAGGCCACTTCGTCGAACACGTCAAACGCGCCGACACGCTCGCCTGCGGCGAAGTATTCGACGGCGAAATGGCCGTTCGAGATTTCACCGATGCGCTTTGCCAGACGCTGGGCCGACAGGCCCAGACCGGGGAAATCGCGTGGCCAAGTGGACACGATAACCAGCGACTTGCGGTCCTGGGCGATTGCGGGGGCTGCAAGCAGCGTGGCACCCGTGCCAGCGACTGCGGCGCCCCGCATAAATTTACGACGATCCATGGAAGGTTCTCCTCTCCGTGTTGTAGTTTGTTCTTCAAGCCATTCTTTTTGCGGCTCCGCCATCACGTTAGCGGGCCGATGCGCTATCCCGCAACAGTTTTATCTGCCTGAATTCGACGAATTGGGTAGTTTTTCCGACCAATTTTTCGGCATCACGACGATTATGCCGTGATCCGGGTGCGCGCATAGGCAATGAACCAGTCAAAGGATTCGGGATTTGCCATCGAGTCGCGGTTCACCACGCGGGCTGGATCACCCCCCAGCAACAGCTTTTTGACGGGCACTTCCAGTTTCTTGCCCGACAGCGTGCGCGGTACGGTTGCGATGGCCTGCACGTCATCCGGCGCGAATCGCGGGCCCAGATTGTGGCGGATCGCGTCCACAATGCGCGCCCGCAGCGCAGCATCCAACACCGCACCCGGCGCCAGCACCACGAACAGCGGCATGAAGCTGGGGCGGCCGAGAAACTCGAGGTCCACGACCAGACTGTCGAGGATTTCCGGCAGGCTTTCGACCGCGCGATAGATCTCGGATGATCCCATCCGCAGCCCCTTGCGGTTGATCGTGGCATCCGACCTGCCATAGATCACCGACCCGCCTTCGGGCGTCATCTCGATCCAGTCGCCATGGGTCCAGATGCCGGGAAAGGTGTCGAAATAGGCGGCGCGCAGGCGCGATCCGTCAGTGTCGCCCCAGAAATACAGCGGCATCGACGGCAGGGGTTCGGTGCAGACCAGTTCGCCCACGGTGTCGAACACTTCGCGCCCGTCGGGATCAAAGGCGCGCACCGCGTTGCCCAACGCGCGGCACTGCATTTCGCCGGCGCGGACGGGCAGCGTCGCGTTGCCGCAGACGAACGCGCCCGCCAGATCAGTGCCCCCCGATATCGGGGCCAGCCATGCGTCGGGGGCGACATCGCGGTAGATCCAGTCATAGGCCTCGGGCGGCAAGGGTGATCCGGTCGCACCGATGGCGGCAAGCGCGGAAAGCCCAAGATCGGCAGGACGCACGCCAGCCTTCTGGCAGGCGGTGAAAAAGGCCGCCCCCGCGCCGAAAAACGTCAGGCGTTCCTCGGCAACCATGCGCCAGATCGCCAGCATGTCGGGATGATGCGGGGCGGCGTCGATGCACAGCACGGTGGCGCCCTGCATCAGCGCATGCCATTGCGAATTCCACATGATCCAGCCGGACGACGTCAGCCAGCAGAACCGCGTCGCGGGGCCGACATCGGTGTGCAGCGCCTGTTTGGACATTTCCAGCAGAACGCCGCCATGACCGTGAACGATGGGTTTCGGGTTGCCTGTGGTGCCTGACGAATAGACGATCCACAGCGGATGGTCGCAGGGTACCTGCGCGGTTCTGGCAGGGCCGTCGCCATCGGTCAGCCCGTCCCATGCGACGGCCCCGTCAGGCAGATCGCCCAGCACCGGGACCACAATATGCGTGGCGACGGATGGCAGGCCTGCGCGGATGGTGGCGTTGATCGCGCGGCGGTCGAAGGATTTGCCAGCATGGGTATAGCCGTCCTGCGTGATCAGCACCTTGGGCGCGATCTGCTGGAACCGGTCAAGGATCGCCACATGGCCCATGTCGGGCGCACACAGCGACCAGACCGCCCCCAGCCGCGTCGTGGCCAGCCACGCGACCATCGCCGCGTGATGATTGGGCAGGATCGCCACGACGCGGTCACCGCGTGCCACACCCATGCCCGCCAACCGCGCGGCCAGCGCGGCGGATTGCCGGGCCAGTTCCGCCCAGGTGATGTCGCTGCGGCCAAAGGTTTCGGACCGAAAGATGACGGCGGTGTCATCAGGTCTGGTTTCCGCGTGCCGCAGCACCTGATCGGCTAGGTTCAGCCGCGCGCCCGGCAGCCATTCCGCCCCCGGCATGTCGCGGCTGGCGATGATGGCGTCATGCGGCACCGAGGCGCGCAGGTCGAAATGATCCCAGATCGCCTGCCAGAAACCGTCGAGGTCGGTCACCGACCAATCCCACATCTCCGGGTAATCGGCGAAACGCCGCCCGCGATGTTCTGCCAGCCAGCGGGTGAAACCCGCCATCCGGGTGGCATTTGCGCGGTCAGGCGTGGGCGTCCACAAGATGGGCCGGGTCATGCGATCAGCGCCCCATGCACCACGGCCTTCAATTCCGCCCGCGCCGGATAGCTGGACGAGGGCGACAACTGGGTCAGGAACACCACCGCAAGGTCATGCTGCGGGTCGATCCAGAAGAACGTGGATGCCATGCCGCCCCAGCTGAAATCGCCGACCGACCCCGGCGTGCGCACGCGGCCCGGGTTCAGCACCACGGCCCCGCCAAGGCCGAAACCCATGCCCTCCATCGGCTGTTCGGCAAAGGATGTCGGTCCCATCGACGCGATGTCGCCCGGCAGATGGTTGCGCATCATGAATGCGAGAGTTGCCGGCGACAGGATCCTGCCATACGCCCCCGTACCGCCCGCGCGCAGCATGTTGGCGAACCGCATGTAATCGTCGATGGAGGATACCAGACCGCCGCCGCCCGAATGCATCGTGGCGTGGGTCCAGGGCGACCCGTCCTGCCCGTCGATCCGACGAAGGATCGGGTGGCCGGGGCGGCTGCCCAAGGCCATCGGATTGCCTTCCAGCGAGGAATACAGCGCCGCAAAGCGGGACAGCCCGCCATCGGGGACGGAAAATCCGGTCTCGTGCATGCCCAGAGGGGCAAAAATCTGCGACGCAAAGAATTCGCCAAGGGTTTGGCCCGATACCACCTCGACGATGCGGCCCAGCACGTCGATCGACACCGAATATTCCCAGCGGCTGCCGGGCCTGAATGCCAGCGGCAGCGTGGCCAGCGTGCGGACTTGATCGGCCAGCAATCCGCCGTCCGACCGGAATATGATCCCCAGATCGTCCATCGCACGCGGCAGGACGCCGGTATTGAACGGATAGCTAAACCCGGCGGTATGGGTCAGCAGCTGATGCACGGTGGGGGTCGGGCAGGGTTCGGTCTGATCGATACTGTCCGCGCCGGGGATCAGCATCCGGCAGTCGCGGAATTCCGGCAAGAAATCCGAAACTGGCGCTTCCAGATGGAACAGCCCGCGTTCGACCAGCATCATGATGGCCACAGAGGTGACGGGTTTCGACATCGAATAGATCCGCACCAGCGTGTCGCGGGTCATCGGCATTCCGGCCTCGATATCGCGCAGACCGCGGGCTGCGAAATGCACCTCGCGCCCGCTGCGCGCAATCAGGACGGACGCGCCGGGGTAGCGGCCCCGGTCAACATAAGATTGCATCCAGTCGCCGATACGGTCGAGCCGCGCAGCGTCAAACCCCGCGGCTTCGGGTGAAACCGGTTCCATGCCATCCTCCTTATGTCCCTTACTGGCAGACTAACCGCCGGGGGGCGCAAGGCAAGAGGGGTAGAACCCCCAACCTGTCCGGGCCTCGGCGGGTGTCTGGCCCCGGCCGCGCCCGGGCTAGGCGCGCGCCATTCGCAGGTCGTTCAAAGCCCGGTCAATGACTGTTCAAAGCCCGGCGAACCCGTCTTCCAGCGCCGACAGGATTGTCTGCACGTCCGCGCTGGTCAGGATCAGTGGCGGCGACATGATCACATTTGCGCCCGATACCCGCACCATGGCCCCCGCACGATAGGTCAGGTCCTGCAGCCGGCCGATGGTGGCCTTGTCGATGGGTTTTTTCGTTGCGCGGTCGCTGACCAGTTCCATTGCGCACATCAACCCGCGCCCGCCGCGCACATCGCCGATGATGTCGTGCCGCTGTTGCAGGGCCAACAGCCCCGCATGCAGTTGCCCGCCGCGCGCGGCGGCATTTTCGGTCACGTTCAGCCGCCTGGTTTCGCGCAGGCAGGCAATGGCCGCCGCCGCCCCCACCGGATGCCCGGAATAGGTGTAGCCGTGCCCGATGGCGGCCGCGCCGGTCTTGTCAGCCTCGAACACCTGCACCACGGCATCGCCGATCATCACGGCCCCGAATGGGAAATAGCCCGAGGTGATCGCCTTGGCGGTGCACATGAAATCGGGCTGCACGCCCCAAAGCCGCGACCCGGACCATTCCCCGGTGCGCCCGAACGCGGTGATCACCTCGTCGGCGATCAAAAGGATGCCATTCTTGCGGCAGATCGCGGCGATTCCGGGCATGAAGGTGGGATGCGGCACGATCACACCGCCCGCGCCCAAAATCGGTTCCATGATGAAGGCGGCGATGGTGGATGCGCCCTGAAACGCGATCTCGTCCTCCAGCGCTGCCAGACACAGTGCCGCCAGCCGTTCGGGATCGGATTCGTTGAACGGATTGCGATAGGTGTAGGGCGCGGGGATGTGGTGGCAGCCGGGCAGCAACGGTTCATAGGCGATGCGGAAATTGGCATTGCCGTTCACCGATGCGCCACCAAAATGCGTGCCGTGATAGCCCTTTTTCAGCGACAGGTATTTGACCCGCCCGGCCTCGCCCCTGATTTTATGAAATTGCCGCGCCAGCCGGAGCGCGGTTTCCACCGAGTCGCTGCCGCCCGAGGTGTAGAACGCCCGCGTCACCCCTTCAGGTTCGAAGAATTCGCGCAGCATTTCCGACAGTTCGATCACCGCATCGTTCGACGTGCCGCGAAACGTCGAATAATACGGCAGGCGGTTCAGCTGCGCATAGATCGCGTCCTTGATCGGCTGGCAGGAAAACCCGAGGTTGACGTTCCACAGCCCGCCCACCGCGTCGACCACGCGGTGCCCGTCCACATCGGTGATGCAGACGCCATCCGCCTCGGTCACGATGGTCGGCGGATTCATCAGACTGTCCGCGGGTGCGGTCATCGGATGCCACATCGAGCGCGCGTTGTGTTCTTTCAGCCAGTTCTGGTCTTTCATGATCGCGTTCCTTTGCGGGTCAGGCGGCGTGCTGTGATGTCGTGGCCAAGGGGCCGGGGGGCGTGCCGCCCAGCCGTTCGGTCAGGCCCTGCGCGGCGCGGGCCAGTGACACGCGGATATGGCCGGCCAGATCGGGCGTCATCCGCGCCACCGGGGCGGCGACGGCAATCGCGCCGATCACGCGGGCGTCGGGTCCGAACAGCGGCGCGGCATGGGAATAAACGTCCTTTTCAAATCCGCCGATGTTGACCGCGGTGCCGCTGCGGCGCACGTCCGCCATCAGGGCGCGCAGGCGGGCGGGGTCGGTCACGGTTTCGGGCGTATGGGCGCGCAGGGGTTGCGACAGGATCGTAGCCGCCTCGGCGTCCGGCAGATGCGCCAGAATCGCCAGCCCTGATCCGGTGCCGTGAAACGACAGCACCGAAGCGTCATCCATCGTGACCCGCGTGCCGTGGCGGGTGGACAGGGCATGCACGGTCGTCACCAGACGCCCGCCCTGCAACAGCGACATGTGCGCGGTTTCGCCGGTGTCTTCGGCCAGTTCGCGCAGCACGTCCAGTGCCGCCTCGCGCATCGGCACGGTCGCCTCGCGCAGGGCTGCCAGCCGCAACACCGCCGGACCCAGCCGGTATTCACGTGCCGCCCCGGTCTGTTCGACAAAGCCAGCGTCGTGCAATTCCGAAAGCAGGCGATAGGCGGTCGCCTTGTTCACGCCCGCCAGCCGCGCCATGTCCGACAGCCCGATGGTAGGGCGGACCGGGATGAAGTGATCGAGGAGCGAAAGCGCCTTTGTGACGGTTCCCATGCAGGCATTCCTGACTGTTTTTCGGGCAACCGTGCAGGTCTGGCACGGCGGGCCTGCAAAACTGTTGACAGAAGCAGGGTGGGCCTGTCAATCTGTTTTAGAACCGATGGTTCAAATAATGAACCGATGCGAAAATGCATCCGGACAACAGGGAGACGACAGATGACCATGACATCCATCCTCGGTGGCGCTCTGGCGCTTGCGTTGAGTGCCGCCGGCGCGCTGACACTTGGTGCCGGACCCGCGCTGGCGGAATACCCGGAAAAACCCGTTACCTTCATCGTGCCGTGGCCGCCCGGCGATCTGGAGGATGTGCTGACCCGCCTGATCGCCGAGGAATTCCAGAAACAGACCGGCGCACCGGCGGCCGTGATCAACAAGCCCGGCGGCGGCGGCGTGATCGGTGGCGTGGCGGTTGCGACGGCCAAGCCGGACGGTTATACCATCGGGTCGTTCACCGTGGGCATCCCGACGGTCAAGACCATGGGCAATGACGCTCAGATTGCCGCGGATGCGCTGGAACCGGTGGGCATTTTCCTGACCTATCCGTTCCTGATCGCGGCCAAGGCGGATGCGCCTTATGGCACCATGGCCGAGCTGGCCGCACATTCCAAAACCAATGACGTGCGGCTGGGCCATTTCGGCTATGGCATCGAACCCACCATGATGACGTTCTTCGGCATGGCCGAACTGGGGGGCAAATTCGCGGCCGAGGCGGCATTTGATGCGGTGGATTGTTCGACGTTGTCGAATGGTGATGCGGACGTGATCAACACCACGGCGCAACTGGTGCTGCCCTGCCTGAAGGACATCAAGGTTCTGGCCACCATCACCGGCGCGCGCACCGCAATCACGCCGGATGTCGCCACGCTTGGCGAACAGGTGCCCGCACTGGCCGGGGCTTCGCTGTGGAACGGGCTCTTTGTGCCCAAAGGCACGCCGCAGGCGGTCAAGGACAAGATCGCCGAAATTTCGAAAACCGTGCTGATGAGCGATGCGGCACAGGACATCGCCAAGACCACCGGCGCGCTGGTGTACTGGCAGGATCAGGCGGCAGCGACCGCACAGGTGGCCAAGGACATGACCGATCTGGCCGCCCTGCGCGAAAAGCTGGGCGTGACCGAGTGATCTGACACGCGATGCGATATCTGGGCGCGGGGACACCCGCGCCCGTTTCCCCCAGCAGGAGCGCCATCATGAATGACGCGGATCCCGACGCCACGGCCGCGCCGAACCGGCTGGAAAGCCTCGCGCTGACGTTGATCTTTACGCTGGTGTCGGGCGGACTGCTGGCAGCCATCGACATCGCCACACGGTCCAATGCGCGGGGCGGCTGGTGGACGCAGCCATGGCTGATGCCGGGCATCGCGCTGACAATTCTGGCCTGTGCCAATGCCATCACGTTGTGGCGCGAAGTGGCCGACCTGCGTCGCACCCCGCCCGATGCGGCGGAACGTGCGGCAGCGCGCGCGGCGATTCTGGGTTGGCTGCGCCCGGTGGAATATCTGGGCTGGTTCGGAGCCTATCTGTGGGCGATCCAGCATCTGGGATACGCCTTGGCAACGCTGGCTTTCGTGCTGTTCTTGATCTGGCGCGCGGGGCTGTGGTCGCCGCGCTGGGCGCTGGCGGGCGTGGGCCTGTGCGTGTTCATGATGCTGGTGTTTCGGGTTGGGCTGGGTGTCTGGATGCCCGCGCCTGATCTGTATGACATGTTTCCGCAGGCGGTGCGCACCGTCCTGATCCGCTGGTTCTAGCCGAGTTCTTGGGGGGCGCGCGATGGAATTTCTCTGGACCGGGCTGATGCAACTGGGCGACCCGTCGGTGGCGCTGGCCATGGTCGTGGGCGCGATTCTGGGCGTGATCGCGGGGGCGATCCCCGGTGCCGGGGCGGCGGTGACAATCTCTATCCTGTTGCCGACGACATTCGCCATGGAACCCCTGACCGGCATGACCCTGCTGCTGGGCGTCTATTGCGGGTCGGCCTACGGGTCGGCGATCCCGGCCATCATGATCAACACGCCGGGCAGCCCGGTCGCCGTCCTGACCGCGATGGAGGCGCGCCCCTTCGTGTTGCGCGGCGAGACGCGGCGGGCGCTGAGCCTTGCCTATTCCAGTTCCTTTGTCGGCGGTGTGCTGGCGGTGCTGGCCCTGATGCTGCTGACGCTACCGCTGGCCAATGTGGCGAAACATTTCGGATCGGCGGAATTTGCCATGCTGGCGCTGGCCGCGCTGGTGTTGGTGGTGATCGGCCATCAGGGCCGGCGGGTCGAGGCGGCGGCGGCGATGGCGTTCGGGCTGTTTCTGGCCACGGTGGGGATTGAAACCGCGTTTTCCACGCAGCGCTACACCTTTGGGGTGCCGTCGCTGATCGGGGGTATTCCGCTGGTGCCGATGGTCATCGGATTGTTCGCGATGTCAGAGGCGCTGGTGCAACTGACCGCGCGCGGTGCGACCCCGCCTATCGTGCAGCTGAAGGGGCGGTTCTTTGACGGCTTTGCCGAGGTGTTTCGTTATCCGCGCACGCTGTTCGGGTCATCGGCGATTGGCATCCTGTGCGGCATCATGCCGGGCGTGGGCGAATTTCTGGCGCAGCAGGTGAATTATGTCTGGGCGCGCAAACTGTCGCCCGAGGGCCATCTGTTCGGCAAGGGTGCGCCCGAGGGCATCATCGTGTCCGAGGCGACGAACAATTCCGTGCCCCCCGCCGCGCTGATCCCGATGCTGGCGCTGGGTATCCCGGGCGAGGAACTGACAGCCATGATGCTGGCAGTGTTTCTGGTGCATAACGTGATCCCCGGCCCGGACCTGTTCCTGACCCGGCCGGAATTTGTCGCGGGGCTGTACTGGACGCTGTTGGTCATGAATTTCATCATCATCGTGTTCCTGCTGCTGGCCACCGGGCTGATCGCCAAGGCCGCGCTGGTGAACAAACGGTTCCTGGGGGTGGCGATCCTGACGCTGTCGCTGATCGGGACCTATGCGTCGAACTACAATTTCGCCGATGTCGGCATCGCGATGGCGTTTGCGTTTCTGGGGTTCATCCTGCGCCAGCATCGCTGGCCGCTGACGCCGATCCTGCTGGGTCTGGTGATGGGCCCGATCCTTGAAGGCCGGATGCGGCAGGCGCTGGGCGGGGCGAATGGCGATCTGACGATTTTCGTGACGCGGCCGATATCGGCGGTGATGGTGGCGGCGCTGGCGCTGTTGATCGTGCTGACCGTGCGGGCCAATTGGAAAGCGCGCAAGCCGCGCACGGAGTGCCAGATCAATGATCAATGACCAGACCCGGATCGATACGTTGCGCGCCGATCCCGTGCCGCCACAACGCCTGCTGATCGGTGGCGACTGGGTCGCAGGGCAGGGCGCGCCGCTGCCCGTCACCTCGCCCATCGACGGCGCGGATCTGACGACGCTGGCCAGTGCCAGTGCCGATGACGTGGCGCGCGCCTGTGCCGCCGCCCGCGCCGCGTTCGACGATGGCCGCTGGTCGCGGATGGCCCCCGCCGCGCGCAAGGCGGTGCTGCACCGCATCGCCGACCGGATCGAGGCACAAGCGCTGGCCCTGACAGTGCTGGGCGTGCGCGACAATGGCACGGAAATTGCCATGGCGTTGAAGGCCGAGGCGGGATCGGCGGCCGGCACGTTCCGCTATTACGCGGAAGGACTGGACAAGGTGTATGGCCAGATCGCGCCAACCGGCGCGGATGTGCTGGCCCTGGTGCATCGCGGGCCGGTCGGGGTGGTGGGCGCGATCGTGCCATGGAATTTCCCGCTGATGATCGGGGCGTGGAAACTGGCCCCTGCGCTGGCGGCGGGCAATTCCGTGGTGTTGAAACCGGCGGAAACCGCGTCTCTGGCGCTGTTGGCACTGGCGCAGATCTGTCTGGATGCGGGCTTGCCACCAGGTGTGCTGAACGTGGTCACCGGGCCGGGGCATGTCACCGGCCAAGCGCTTGCGCTCGCGATGGACGTGGATGTGCTGGTGTTCACCGGGTCGGGCGCGACGGGGCGGCGGTTGTTGCAGGCCTCCGCCGCTTCGAACCTGAAACGGGTCTATCTGGAACTGGGCGGCAAATCCCCCAACGTGGTCTTTGCCGATTCGCCCGATCTGCAAAAGGCCGCCAAGGCCAGCGCCAACGGCATCTTCCGCAATTCCGGGCAGGTCTGCGTGGCCGGATCGCGGTTGCTGGTGGAACGCAGCGTGAATGATGAATTTGTCGCTCTGCTGGTCACCGAGGCGGCGGCGCTGCGGGTCGGAGATCCCTTGCGGCTGGACACCCACATCGGCGCGGTCAATTCCGAGCGGCAACTGGCCGGCAATCTGGGCTTTGTGGCGGACGCCACGGCCGAAGGCGCGACGGTCGTCACAGGCGGCACCCGGATCCTGACGGAAACCGGGGGCACCTACATGGCGCCCACGATAATAGCCGACGTGCAGACGCATCACCGGCTGTTCCGCGACGAGGTGTTCGGCCCGGTGCTGTCCGTGACCGCATTCGACACCGAAGATCAGGCGATAAGGCTGGCCAACGCTACGGATTACGGGCTGGCGGCAGGGGTCTGGACCGGCAACCTGTCGCGAGCGCATCGCATGGTGGCGGGGATCCGGGCCGGGCTGGTGCATGTGAACACCTATGGCGGCGCGGACATGACGGTTCCGCTTGGCGGCGTCAAACAATCGGGCAATGGTCACGACAAATCGCTGCATGCGATCGACAAATATCAGGACCTGAAAACCGCATGGATCCAGCTATGACCGAAACCCTGTTGCAACGCCGCGCGCGGCTGTTGGGGCCGAATACATCGACGTTTTACGAAGACCCGGTGCATGTGGTGCGCGGTTCCGGCGTGCATCTGTGGGACGCGGACGGGCGGCAATATCTGGACTGCTACAACAACGTGCCCCATGTCGGGCATTGCCACCCGCGTGTGGTGGCGGCGATTGCGGAACAGGCGGCGACGCTGAACACGCACACGCGGTATCTGCACGAGGGTATCCTCGATTACATCGAGGCGCTGACGGCGACGTTTGGCGCGCCGTTTGATACCGCGCTGCTGTGCTGCACCGGGTCCGAGGCGAATGACGTGGCGCTGCGCATGGCGCAGGCGCTGACCGGCAAGACCGGCGTGATTGCCACCGATCACACCTATCACGGCAACACGACGGCCACCCATCAACTGTCACGGTCGAACCCGCCGCCGGGGGGGTACTGGGATTCAGTCGCGTTTGTGCCGGCACCCGACAGCTACCGGCCTTTGGGCGGCGAGGCGGGCGCGGCCCATGCACAGGCGTTTGCGGATGCGGTCTCAGCACAGATCGCCGTGTTGAATCAACGTGGGCACGGGTTTTCCGCGCTGATGTTGTGCCCGTTCTTTGCCAACGAAGGCTTTTCCGATCTGCCGCCCGGCTGGCTGGACCCGACGGTGGCCGTGGTGAAGCGCGCGGGCGGGGTGATCATCGCCGATGAGGTGCAGCCGGGGTTCGGGCGCATGGGCAGCCATTTCTGGGGCCACCAGATGATGGGGTTCACGCCCGATATCATCACTATCGGCAAGCCGATGGCGAACGGGCATCCGGTGGCGGCGGTGGTCGCGCCTATTGACACGATGCAGGCATTTCGCAGCAATTTCCGCTACTTCAACACCTTTGGCGGCAACCCGGTGTCCTGCGCAGCCGCGATGGCGACGCTGCGCGTGGTGCAGGACGAGGGGTTGCAGGCCAACGCGCTGGACGTGGGTGCCTATGCCAAGGAACGCCTGACCGAACTGGCGACGCGGCATGAGGCCATCGGCGACGTCCGCGGACGGGGATTGTTCTTTGGCGCCGATCTGGTGCTGGACCGCAAGACCAAAGCGCCCGCTACCGCCTTTACCAAGCGGGTTGCCAACGCGATGCGGCAGCGCGGTGTGCTGCTGAATTTCCTCGGCCGGCACTACAATGTGCTGAAGATGCGCCCGCCGATGCCGTTTTCGCGCGCCAATGTCGATCAGGTGATGGACACGCTGGACGCCGTGCTGACGGAAACGCCGCTGGCCGGGTCTTCTTCGGCATGAACGAAGCGATAGCCAAGATCGCAGCAGCGCAGTGGGGTCTGTCGCCCTGTGCCGTGCGGCTGGCGGCGCGGCGGGAAAACGCGGTTTACCGGGTGGATCATGGCGCGGGGTTCGCGTTGCGGCTGCACCGGATGGGCTATCGCAGCGATGCGGAATTGCGGTCGGAACTGGATTGGATGGCGTGGCTGGCACAGGGTGGCATGCAGGTGCCCGCGCCGGTGCCGTCGCGCATGGGGCGGCTGGTGGAAACCGTGGCGGGCGTGCAGGTCAGCGTGATCACATGGTTGCCGGGGCGGATGCTGGGCGCGCAGGGCGCGCTGGATGGCGTGACGGACCGGGTCGGGCTGGTGCGGCAACTGGGCGCGCTGATGGCGCAGTTGCACGATCTGTCAGACGCGTGGACGCCGCCTGCCGGGTTCATCCGCCCGCGATGGGATGCGGCGGGGCTTGTGGGCGACGCGCCTTTGTGGGGGCCGTTCTGGGATCACCCGCATCTGACGGCGGATCAACGCGCGCTGTTTCTGGCGGCGCGGGATGCGGGCCGCGCACATCTGGCGCGGCTGGACGCGGCGGATTCTGGCCTGATCCACGCCGATGCGATAACCGAAAACCTGATGCTGGACGGTGACCGGCTGTCGCTGATCGATTTTGACGATGGCGGCTGGGGCTACCGCGATTTCGATCTGGCGACGTTCCTGTTCCGGCAACTGGCAGCGTCGGATTACCCGGTGCTGCGGGCTACGTTGCTGGACGGATATTCCATACGCAGGCGTGTGGATCCTGCCGCGCTGGATCTGTTCGTGATGCTGCGCGCGTTGACCTATCCGGGCTGGATAGTGCCACGGCTGCAGGAACCCGGCGGCGCGGAACGATCCGCGCGCGCGATTGCTCAAGCCGAACCGCTGGCACGCAAGTTTCTGGAGGGACGATCATGACCGACAAGACGATTCTGGTGATCGGCACCTGGGACACCAAGGATGACGAACTGACCTATCTGGCCGATGTGATCCGCGCGCAGGGCGGTGGTGTGATGACGATGGATGTGTCCGTGCTGGGCGAGCCAAAGCGGCCCTGCGACGTGTCGAAACATGACGTGGCCGGTGCGGCGGGGTCCAGCATCGCTGACGCCATCGCGGCCAACGATGAAAACACCGCGATGCAGATCATGGCGCGGGGGGCTGCGGCAAAGGCGCTGGCGCTGTGGCAGGCGGGGCGGGTGCATGGCGTGATCCTGCTGGGCGGCACGATGGGCACCGATCTGGCGCTGGATGTCTGTGTCGCGCTGCCACTGGGCGTGCCGAAATACGTGGTGTCCACAGTCAGTTTTTCCGCGATGCTGCCGCCCGAACGGATCGCGGCGGATGTGCAGATGATCCTCTGGGCGGGGGGGTTATATGGGCTGAATTCGGTCTGCAAATCGTCGCTGTCGCAGGCGGCGGGCGCGGTATTGGGCGCGGCGCGGGCGGTCGAACCCCCGGCGCGCGACCGGGCGCTGGTGGGCATGACCAGCTTTGGCAAGACCATCCTGCGTTATATGGTGACGTTGAAACCGGCGCTGGAAGCGCGGGGGTTCGAGGTGGCGGTGTTTCACGCCACCGGCATGGGGGGCCGCGCGTTTGAATCGCTGGCAGCGCAGGGCGCGTTTGCCTGCGTGATGGATTTCGCGCCGCAAGAGGTGGTCAACCACCTGATGGGGTCGGGGATCTCAGCCGGCGCGGACCGGCTGGAAAACGCCGGGCGCGCAGGGATCCCGCAACTGGTGGCGCCCGCATGCTACGATCTGGTCGATCTGATCGGCTGGCATCCGGTGCCGCCGCGATTGGCGGGGCGCGCGGCGCATGCGCATAACCGGCTGCTGACATCGGTGGCATTGGACATGACCGAGCGGCGCGAGGTTGCCCGCGTGCTGGCGGCGAAACTGGCGCAGGCCGGGGGGCCGGTGGCGTTTTTCCTGCCGGTGCAGGGCTGCAACGAATGGGATCGCGCGGACGGCCCGCTGCATGACGCGGATGGTCTGGCGGCATTCTGCGCCGAAATGCAGGCGGTGTGCCCGTCGAACGTGGACCTCACGGTGCTGGATTGTCACATAAACGACGCTGCGTTCTGCGCGGCGGTGCTGGCACGGTTCGACGCCTGGGTCGCCGGGGGGATCGTCAAGCGATAAGGGCGAAGGGGGCGCTGCCCCCCGCCCCTCATCAGGTCCGGGGCCAGCCCCTAATCAGGTCCGGGGCCAGCCCCTGACCAGGTCCGGGGCTCTCCCCGGGGTAGTTTCGAACCAGAGAAGCAGGGCGTGCCGGGGCAACGGCGGGTCTAGCGGTCCAACCGGTCCAGTTCGTTCAACAGGTCCAGCAGGCGATCCAGCTTGTCCTGACCAAAGGACTGCCGCAACCAAGCGTTCAGCCGCTGCGCTTCGTGCAGATTGTCGCGGATCAGCTGATGGCCCGCGTCGGTGATGGTGATGGTCTGGCGGCGGCGGTCGGTCATGTGCGGCGCGCGGGTGACCAACCCCTTGGTGGCCAGCGTTTGCAGGATGCGGGTCAGCGATGGCATCAACAGGCAGGACCGGTCGGCGATTTCGGTCGGGTCCAGCGGGCCGCGTTCATCCAGCACGCGCAAGACGCGCCATTGCTGTTCGGTGACACCCACGTCGGCCAGCATGGCGCGGATCGGCCCCATGACCTTTTCCCGCGCGCGCAAGAGCGCGATAGGCAGCGAACGGTTGGTGTCTTGGGTCGGGTCAGCCATGCTGCCTGTTAGCCCGGGCAGGGTGGGCCGCGCAAGGGATCGGGGGCAGTAGCCCTGCGCCGCGCCCGCAGCATGAATGATTTCAGCCATTTTTGGTGCAGAATATGCGGAACGGGTGGGATTTCCTATCGCAGATGGCATCCGACCTTAGTCTTGCGGCTGGGCATGCGGCTGGCAGGGAAGCTTTTTGTGGACCCCACACGTTTGAATGGTCCGGTCGGTGCGGAATACCTTTGCCCGGTTTGTGGTTTTTACCTTTGCGACAGAACCCGCCTATCACGCCCGTGGTGGCATTTTGGGCGGCATCAGCGGTGCCACGATCTGCACCTTTCGCCCGTGTCGTGCGGGCTGGCCGGACTAATTTGCCTAGCGCAGTTCGACCGCGCAACCGGACGGGGTCAACGGTCTGCGGCAGCCTGCGGCGCTGATCCGGATCGGCGTCGGTTATCCCGGCACGCGCAGCACCAGCCCGTTCAGATCCGGCGCGGCGATGATCTGGCAGGACAGGCGCGAGGTGGGCTGGCGCGGGGCGAGGGCGGCGTCCAGCATCGCGTCTTCGAAGTCGCCGGGCGTGCCGGTCGCCGTGTGCCAGTCGGGTTGCCAGTCGGGTTGCCAGTCGGGTTGCCAGTCGGGCGCGACATAGACGTGGCAAGTGGCGCAGGCGAGGTTGCCGCCGCATTCCCCCAGCACGCCGGGCACATTGGCGGTGACGGCGGCCTCCATCAGATTGGTGCCATCTGTCACTTCAGCGGTGATCGTGGTGCCGTCGGTCAGTTCCCAGGTGACGTTCATGACCATTCCTCAGATGAACCAGACGTAGAAATCGCGCAAAGCATCACCGTCCAGTGCGGCGGTTTTTTCAACCTCGGCTTCTTTCATGAAAATGTGGTTGTCGCACAGCAGTTGGCCGACGGCGGCCTGCAACGCCGTGTCTGCGCGCAGATCCGCCAGCGCGCCCGCCAGATCCAGCGCGGTAGTTTTCGCGGCATCCCAGGTTTCGAACCCGTCGCCGGTTTCTTTTGCCGGCAGCGGATAGCCCTGCGCCACCCCCAGCCGGGCGGCGTGCAGCACGGCAGCGACGGCGACATAAGGGTTTGACGACGCGTCCGCCATCCGGTGTTCCAGCCGGGATTTCGCGCCGCCTTCGCCCGAAACCCGCGTGGTGACGTTGCGGTGATCGCCGCCCCAGTTGCCCAAGTGCCCCGACAGCGTGCCGGGTTTCAGCCGGTGGTAGGATTGCGTGATGGGCGCGACCAACCCCGCAAGCCCCTTGTGGTGATGCACCAGCCCCGCGACGCAGCCGCGCGCCAGATCGGTCATCACATCGGTGCCTCCCTTGGGCCCGGTCGCGAGCAAATTGTGCCCTTCATGGTCGGCAAAGGAAAAGTTGATGTGCATCCCTGACCCGCCCTTGCCCGCGATGGGTTTTGGCAAAAAGGTCAGCAGCACGCCATGTTCAAACGCCACTTCGCGCGCCAGCAGGCGAAACAGCACGGTGCTGTCCACGGCGCGCAGCGCATCGTCGAATTTCAGCGTGTATTCGAATTGCGGCACGTCATATTCGCTGGTGATCAGGTCAAGGTCGAACCCCGCCGCCTCGGCGCGTTCCCAGATCGCGTCGTTGAACCGCAACGGATCGGCGAAAGGCCCGGTGCCATAGACATGCCCGCCGGGTGTGTCGTAGGGCGCAAGGCTGCCATCGGGTTGGCGCACCAGCGCGAACGCCTCCAACTCGATGCCGACTTTCGGCGACAGCCCCATCGCCTGCCAATCAGCCACCGCGCGCCGTAACGCGCCGCGCCCGCACATCCCCAACGGCGCGCCATCACCGTCGAACAGGTCGCCCACCACGATCTGCGTGCCGGGTTCCCAGCTGTTGCGGATGTCATCGGCCTGCCAGCGCAATTCCATGTCCGGCAGCCCGTCGAACAGCATGGCCCCGGGGGCGGGCAGCAGATCCTTGTCATAATGCACGCCGTATTGCGATTGGCTGAACCGGGTGCCAGCATTGCCGATCTTCGATTCCGGCAGGTATTTGCCCCGCATGATCGACAGGTTATCGCAGAACAGGGCGCGCAGGCGCGGTTTCATGGGTGTCTCCGTGGGTTGCGGGGTCTGGTGCCCCGTTGCAGTCTAGGCGCGTGTGATCCTGATCGGCAATTCCTTGATCCCGCCGACGAAATTCGACCGCAGGAATTTGTGCGGCCCGGCCGGTTCGATATGCGACAGGCGGCGCGATAGTTCCTGAAACAGCACCCGCACCTCCAGCCGGGCCAGCCACATGCCCAAGCATAGATGCGGACCGCCCTGACCAAAGGACAGATGCGGGTTTGGCTTGCGCGCCAGATCGACGCGGAACGGGTCGGAAAAGGCTGTCGCGTCGCGGTTGCCGGAGGCGAACCAGTGGATCACCTTGTCGCCGGCGCGGATCGTCTTGCCATGCAGTTCGGTGTCGCGGGTCGCGGTGCGGCGGAAATAGGTCGCGGGCGTCGCCCAGCGGATGATCTCGTCCGGGGCGGTGTCCCATACGGAGCCGGATTGCATCTGCGCCAGCAATTCCGGCTGATGGCACAGCGCCTGAATGCCGGCGGCGATGGAATAGCGCGTGGTGTCATTGCCGGCGGCGACCAGCAGGCAGAAGAAGTTGCGGAATTCTTCTTCCGTGATCGTGTTGCCATCCTTGGCGGGTTGCAGGATCATGTGCAGCACGCCGCCGGTGTCGCCCGCGCGCGCCTTGGCGGCCATCAGGTCCTTGGCATAGACGTACAATTCGGCCCCGGCGGGCGAATTGAACGGCATCAGGCGGAATTCGTCGGTTGTCATGCGGTCCAGCACATGGGTGGTGAAATCCGGGTCGGTGTTGGCGATCAGGGCGTCGCCCTTTTCGACCAGCCATGGCAGATCAGCCTCGGGCAGGCCCAGAATCCGGCCCAGCATCCGCATCGGCAGTTGCCGGGCGATGGTCTTGGTGGCGTCGAATTCGTCGCTGGCCAGCGTGTCGTCAAGGATTTCATCACACAGATCGCGGATCGCCTGTTCGAACCCGGCCACGACACCGGGCGAAAACGCCCGCGCGACCTTGATCCGGGTCATCATGTGGTCGGGCGCGTCGGTTTCCTGAAACGTGCGGCGGGCGAGGTACTCCTCATAGGTCTGATCCTCCATCCGGATGCCGCGCGCCGACGAAAAGATGTCGGGTTTGCCGTTGCAGGCCAGAATGTCGGCCTGACGGGTAATCGACCAAAAGCCCTGCCCTTGCGGATAGTCGGTCCAGGAACAGGGATCGTCGCGGCGCAGTCGGGCAAACGTGTTGTGAGGTGCGCCCTGCACATAGGCGTCATGGCTGGTGATGTCGGCGAAACCGTCATCGGTGGGTGTCCAGACTGTCATGTGGGGGCCTTACCTTAACTTGTTTTGTATATTAAAAAGGGTTTTAAGTATGTAAAGGGGATTCCGATGGCATCTGCACCGAAACGGCTGGCCGTCCTGATGTGCAATACGGACACGAGCGATTTTTCGGCGCGTCACCCCCGCGATGGCGATAAATTCCGCGATCTGATGGCGTTGGCGCGGCCCGATTGGCCGCTGGATGTGTTGAGCGTCAAGGATGGCGTGTTCCCCGACGACATCGCGGCGTTCGACGGCGTGATCGTTACCGGCAGCCCGGCGTCGGTGCACGATCCTGACCCGTGGGTGGCGCAGTTGCTGGACGTGATCCGCGCGGCGGTCGCACAGGGTGTGCCGGTGTTCGGTGCCTGTTTCGGCCATCAGGCGGTGGCGCTGGCGCTGGAGGGGCGGGTGGACCGGTCAGCGGAATGGGCGTTGGGGCTGTGGCAGACGCGGGTCGTGGCCCGCCCGCCGTGGATGGTGGATGTGCCCGATGTGCTGACACTTGCAGCGGCGCACAGCGAACAAGTGACCGAATTGCCCGTGGGGGCCGAGGTGCTGACCATGTCCGATGATTGCCCCATCGGCGGGTTCCGGATCGGCGCGCAGGTATTCACGACGCAGTATCACCCTGAAATCACGCACGAATTCATTGCTGCGCTGACCGATCATCTGGTGGGGGAACTGCCCGAGGCCGTCATCGCCAAGGCGCGCGCCAGCCTGCCGTTGACCGCTGATCGTGCCGCCATGGCACAGGCCATCGCGCGGTTTTTCGACCCGCGCTAACCCAGCGCCGCCAGCAGATCCATCGCGGTGACCTGATCAAAGGCCACATGGCGCACCATCGCCGCCTCGGCCTTGTCGCTTTGCCGATCCGTGATCAGCCGCGCAATGGCCCGGTGGTCACGCGCGCTGTCTGCGATGGCGCCCGCATAGTGATAGCGCGCGCGATAGTATGCCATCAGCTTGCGCGCGTTGGTCTTGATCAGGTCCAGTAGGAACGGATTGCCCGCCGCCTCGGCCACGCAGCGGTGAAAATCCAGATTGCACTGGTAATAGCGGTCGGGTTCGCCATCACCATACGTATCCGCATGTTGTTCGCAGGCCATCACCACCGCCTCCAGCCGCGCGGCATGCGCGACCGACAGCCGGCGTGCGGCCAACCCTGCTGCCTGTCCTTCCAGTTTGGCGTGCACTTCGAGGATCGCCAGAAATTCGGCCAATGTCGGTTTGAACACCACCGCGCCCTTGCGGGGCAGGCGTTGCACCAGACCGGCGGTTTCCAGCTGGATCAGCGCCTCGCGCACCGGGGTGCGGCTGACGCCATGCGCGGCCAGCAATTCGGCCTCGATGATCACATCGCCGGGGTTCAGCGCGCCGGTTTCAATCGCCGACAGGATCGCCGCGACGATGGTTTCGGTCTGACCGGCCAATCAGACACTGCGCCAGCGCGCGGCCAAGGCGCGTGTCGCCTGTGCCAGCAGCAGCACGTCGATGCCCACGGCCAGAAACTGTGCGCCCCAGCCGGCATAACGCTGCGCGGTTGCGTCGTCCGTTGCCAGAATGCCGGGGGCCTTGCCCAATTCGCGGATCCGGGCGAGGGCGGCGCGGATGGTGTCCTGCACCTGTGGCGTGTCGGATTGGCCGGGAAAACCCATGTCGGCGGCCAGATCGGCCGGGCCGATGAACACGCCATCGACGCCCGGTGTCGCGATGATCGCATCCAGATTTTCGATCCCGGCGCGGGTTTCCACCTGCACCAGCAGGCAGATCTGCGCGTTTGCCGTCTGCACATAATCGCCGAGCTGCGAAAACATCGACGCGCGGGCCAGGGCCGCCCCCGACCCACGGACGCCGTCGGGCGGATACCGCGTGGCGCGCACCAATGCCTCGGCCTGCGCGGCGGTATCGACCATCGGGATCAGCAGAGTCTGCGCGCCGACATCCAGCGCCTGCTTGATCAGCCAGTCATTGCCGACTGGCAGGCGCACCACGCCGTGGCTGTGCCGCCCCTGCAACACCTGCAACTGCGCCATGATGGTGGGGATATCGTTTGGCGCATGTTCGCCGTCGATCACCAGCCAGTCGAAATCGGCGGTCGCAGTGACCTCGGTGGCGTAGGGGTCGGCGAAACCGGCCCAGCAGCCGATCAGACGTTCGCCCGCCAGCAGCCGGGTCTTGAAGGTATTCTGGGGCGCAGGCATCGTTTACTCCGGTTTGGCGGCGAGTTCGGTCAGCACGTCATAGGCCATGGTCACATCGGCCTCGGTCGCGTCAAACTGGCCTGCCTGAAACCGGATGACAAGCGCGCCGTTGACCCTTGTCTGCGTGATGTAGATGCGCCCGTCGTCATTCACCGCCTGTACCAGCGCCAGCGTCAATGCATCGGCATCGCCACCTTCAGGGGCGTATTGAAAGGTGAACAGTGACAGCACCGGTTCCGTGACGATGCGGAAGCCGGGTGTGACGCGCAGCCGTTCGGCCAGCGTCTGGCTCCAATTCACATGGTTGCGGATCATGCCGCGCAACCCGTCCAGCCCGTAGGCCCGCATCAGGAACCACAGTTTCAGCGCGCGGAACCGGCGGCCCAGCGGCACCGACCATTCGGAATAGTTGATGATGCCATCCGCACCGTGGGTTTTCAGATACTCGGGCTGGATCGCCAGGGTGCGGGTCAGGGCACCCGGATCGCGGATGAAATGTGCCGACAGGTCAAACTGCGTGCCAAGCCATTTATGCGGGTTCAACACCACGGAATCGGCCATTTCCACCCCGGCCCACAGGGTGCGATATTCGGGGCAGATCATCGCGGCCCCGGCCCAGGCGGCATCGACGTGCACATACAGCCCCGCGGCCTGTGCAACTGCACAGACGGCGGCGATGTCATCACAAGCTCCGGTGCCGGTGCCCCCGGTACAGGCGACAATGCCCGCAGGCAGGTAACCGGCAGCACGGTCCGCCGCGATTTGCGCGGCCAGCGCGGCGGGGTCCATCGCGCGCAGCGGCCCGTGGGTGGGGATGCGCACAAGGTTGTCCTGCCCGACCCCGGCGATCCAGATCGCGCGGTCGACGGAGGTGTGCACCTCGGCGCTGGCATAGATGCGCAGGCGCGGTTGGCCCGTCAGACCGTCGCGGTTGCCCGCCCAGTCAAGCGCGCGTTCGCGCATCACCAGCACGGCGGCCAGCGTGGCGGTGGATGCGCTGTCCTGAATGACACCCTGAAACGCATCCGGCAGGCCGATGGATTGGCGCAGCCAGTCCATCATCCGGGTTTCCAGTTCGGTTGCGGATGGCGAGGTCTGCCAAAGCATGCATTGCGGCGAGATTGCCGCGACCAGTTGATCGGCCAGCACGGACGCGGGCGCGGCGTTCGACGGGAAATAGGCAAAGAACCGGGGGTGCTGCCAATGGGTGATGCCGGGCATGACGATGGTTTCGAAATCCCGCAGGATCACCTCCATCTTTTCAGGCTGGTCAGGCGGCGATGCGGGCAGCGCGGCCAGCGTCTGTCCCGGTGTCACCTGCGCCCGCACCGGTCTGTCGCGCAGTCCGGCGTGATACCGCGCGGCCCAGTCGGCGGCCCATTTGCCCCATTTGGGATAGTCGGCCCAGCGCATCGTCGCCTCCCTTAATGCTTAACAAGATAAGTAGATGGCATCGGGGCGGGGATCAAGCGGGACGTTTGGCCGCCTGCAATGCCTGCGCCAGCAGGCCGGCATCACCGATATGGTTGATAAGGATCAGGATCAGCCGGGCGTTGAACGCGTCAGATTGCGCCTTGGTCAGTCCGTCATGGGCAGCCAGCAGGGCGGCGTAGGCGTCATCGGCGTGGGGCAGGTTGGGGGTCAGGATCAGGGTGGCCATCTGTCACACCTGCCCGATGGCGCGCAGCAAGGCCGACCGCACCGCGTCGGCATCAAATGCGCCCCAACGGGCCGCCACATGCTGATCCGGGCGGATCAGGTAAACGGCGCTGTCGGCTCCGCCCAGATACCGCGCGGCGAGGGCACCATCGGGGGCCAGCGACAGTGCCCGGGCGGTCACGCCTGCGGCCGTGACGTCTGCGAAGTCTGGCACGTCGATGTTCAGACCCATGAGGGTGAACCCCTGTTTCAGATGATCCAGCAAGAACCCGTTGCCGACCGGTGCATCGGGGCAGGGGCTGCCAGGCCGCGCGCGGTCGGGCCCGTCCGGCAGGGCGTCCACGCCGTTCAGGCCAGATCCGTCATAACGGCAGGGCATTGACAGCCGCCCCGAATTGACCAGAGGCCGCGCAAAGGCGTGGTGTTCCGACAGGTCCAGCACGGCATCGCGGAAGATGCGGCTTGTCTCGCTTTTGGGGGTGATGAAATCGGTGGACCGTGACGAATTCAGGATGTTTTCATCCGCGCCATGCACGCGTTCGGTGTCATAGCTGTCCAGCAGGCTGTCGGGCGCGGCTCCCTTGATCACCAGCGCCAGTTTCCAGCACAGGTTATCGGTATCCTGCAGACCGCTGTTGGCGCCGCGTGCGCCAAACGGGCTGACCTGATGCGCGGCGTCGCCGGCAAACATCACCCGGCCATGGCGGAACCGTTCCATCCGCCGGCACTGGAATGTGTAGATCGACACCCATTCCAGGGAAAATTCGACGTCATCGCCCAGCATCGCCTTAAGGCGCGGGATGACGTTTTCGGGTTTCTTTTCATGATCCTTGTCAATATCCCAGCCCAGTTGCAGGTCGATCCGCCACACGCCATCAGGTTGTTTGTGCAACAGCGCGGATTGGCCGCGATTGAACGGCGGATCGAACCAGAACCAGCGTTCGGTCGGAAACTCCGCGTCCATGATCACATCGGCGATCAGGAAATTGTCCTCGAACACCCGGCCCACGAAATCGAGGCCGAGGATCTGCCGCGTCGGGCTGTTCGCGCCGTCGCAGGCGATGACCCATTCTGCCTCCAAAGCATAGGGACCATCGGGGGTCTTGACTGTCAGGGCGACGTGATCACCGCGGTTTGCCACCGAGGTCACCCGGCTGCCGCCGCGGATCGACACGGGCGCGCCCGCAGCCTCCAGTGCGCGCAGACGGGCGACCAGATGATCCTCCAGATAATACTGCTGCAGGTTGATAAAGGCGGGGCGGCGGTGGCCGTCCTCGGGCAACAGGTTGAAATCATAAACCTTGCGGGTGTCGAAAAACACCTTGCCGATGTTCCATTGCACGCCCTTTTCGACCAGTGGCGCACCGCAGCCCAGCCGGTCGGCAATCTCAAGCGTGCGCTTGGCAAAACAGATGGCGCGCGACCCGAAACTGACATTGTCGTTTTCATCCAGCACCACGACCGCGATGTCCTGCTGTGCCAGATCGATGGCGGCGGCCAACCCCACCGGCCCGGCCCCGATCACCACCACCGGGTGGCGCGCGGGTGTCGCGGCGGTCTGATCTGGGTGGCGCGCATAGGGGTACAGCGGGATCTCGAAAATCTTGTTCATCGGCCGTCTCCCTTGATCAGTTTCCATGCGGACCAGACCGCGCTGCCGCCCAGAAACAGCCCGGCGAACAGGCCGACTTCCAGCCACGCCAGCCCGTCGATCTCCTGCGTCATCAACGCCACCAGCAACAGTCCCAGCCCGGCCAGCGAAAACACCAGCCGAAAGATCAGTTCACCCCGCGATGGCCCGTATTTCATCGCCAACCTCAGCCCTGCAACGCCTGCCACATGTCGATATCACGCTGCGCGGTCCAGATCCGTGGCGTGTCCAGCCCCCGCGCCTCGTCGTAGGCCCGCGCGACGTTGAACGGCAGGCAATGTTCGTAGATCGCGTAATCCTTGAATTTCGGGTCGCATTCCGCGCGCACCGCGTCCCAAGCGTCTTTCAGGCTGCCACCCCTGGCGGCCACGCGCGCGGCGGGGCGATAAGTGCTGTCGACAAAATCACGTGTGTTTTCAATGGCATCATCGACCATTGCCTTGCCCATCAACGCATCACCCCGGCCCGGCGCAATCGCATCGACATCGAACCATTTGATCGCATCCAGCGTATCGCCCCAATCTGCGAAATGGCCGTCGCCGCAATAGCAGGCCGAATGGTATTCGACGATATCGCCGGTGAACATCACGTTGGCATCGGGCACATGCACCACCGCATCGCCGGCGGTGTGCGCGCGGCCCAGCTGCATGATATCCACCCGGCGCTTGCCGAGATAGACCGTCAGGCGGTCGCTGAATGTGGTGGTCGGCCACGTCAGGCCGGGGATCGATTCGTGCCCCTGAAACAGGCGCGGAAAGCGGGCAAATTCGCTGTCCCAATCCTCTTGGCCGCGTTCGACCACCATCGCGCGCGCGGCGTCTGACATGATGACCTCGCGCGCGTTATAGGCGCTTGCCCCCAGCACACGGACCGCATGGTAATGTGTCAGAACCAGATGGCTGATCGGCTTGTCGGTCACGGTGCGGACCTTTTCGATCACTTTGGCAGCCAGACGCGGGGTGGCCTGCGCCTCGACGATCATGACGGACTCGTCGCCGATGATGACGCCCGAATTCGGATCACCCTCGGCGGTAAACGCCCACAGGCCATCGCCCACCTCGGTAAAGCTGATCGTTTTCTCGGTCATGTCGCTTTGCGACGCAAAAGCCTTGGCCATGGGTTTTCCTTTGTTGCGGTAGGGGGTCGACACACCGATGGTTCAGCGCGCGTAGGGATCGGCCAGGGCGGGGATCAGCCGACCGGTGCAGGCGCCGAAGCCGATAGTATAGCCGTCACCATGCGCTGCCCCCGTCAGGGTCAGCACATCGCCATCTTCCAGAAACGACCGTTTGACACCGTCTTCCAGAACCAGCGGTTCCTTGCCGCCCCAACTGAGTTCCAGCATGCTGCCGCGTTCCGCCTTGGTCGCCCCTGAAATCGTGCCCGACCCCAGCAGATCGCCCGCATTCATCGGACACCCGGATGTGGTGTGATGCGCCAGTTGCTGCGCGGCGGAATAATACATCTCGCGGTAATTCGTCTGCGTGATGGTGGCAGATGCGCCGCCGTCCGGGGCCAGGGTCACCTGCAGGTCGATGTCATACAGCATCGGGCCGGTGTCGCGCAGATGCGGCAACAGGTCGAATTCGCGCGCCGGACAGGGCACCCGGAACGGGTCCAGCGCCGCGCGGGTCACGATCCACGGGCTGATCGTCGTTGCGGTCGCCTTGGCCTGAAACGGCCCCAGCGGCTGGTACTCCCAGGCCTGAATGTCGCGCGCCGACCAGTCGTTCAGCAGCACATAGCCGAAAATCATCGCGTCGGCCTCGTCCACCGTCACCGGACCGTCGCTGGCCATCCCCACCACCGCGCCCAGTTCCAGCTCGAAATCGAACCGTCGCGACGGTTGAAACGCCGGCATCGCGTGATCCGGCGATTTCACCTGCCCCCAAGGGCGGCGCACGTCGGTGCCCGACACCACCACCGACGAGGCCCGCCCGTTATAGCCGATCGGCAGATGCAGCCAGTTCGGCGTCAGCGCGTTTTCCGGGTCACGAAACATCGACCCCACGTTGAACGCATGATGCCGCCCGGCATAGAAATCGGTGTATTCCGAAATCAGGAACGGCAGGTGCATGTCCACCCCCGCCTGCGGCACCAGACAGCCCGCCACCATCGCCCGCTCTGCGGCCCCCGCGCCCAGCAGCACCATCAACTGCGCGCGCAGGGCCGCCCACAGGTCCGGTCCCGCCTCCATCACCTCGTTCCAGAACGGCACGTCGAACAACGGACCTTCGTCAAAATCCAGCAAGCCTGCCTCTTCCGCAGCCTGGCAATCCAGGATCATGTCGCCGATCGCCACGCCGCAGCGCGGATCATCATCCCCGACCGAAAACACGCCATATGGCAGGTTGTTCAGTGGAAAGGCATGATCCGGCGCATTCGCGCTGTCGACCCAACTGTGCAGCAATGGCATCCGCGTTCCTCTCCTCGGGCCCGTGCCCGGCTTCTTCGGTTCCAAAATACCCCGGGGGGCGGCGAAGCCGGGGGGCAGGGCCCCCCTCCACGCAGGTCCCGAGCGCGCCTTCGGTCTTATTTCTTCCCCGGCGTGCCGTCGAACTTCTTTTCCAGATCGGTCCAGCAGTCGATGTAATCGTCCTGCATCGGGGCCTCGGTCGCGGCAAAGCGGGTCAGGTGCTGCGGAAACCGGGTTTCGATCATGAAGGACATGGTGTTGTCCAATTTGTGCGGGGCAAGCTCGCTGTTCGACGCGCCCTCGAAGGCGTTGCGATCCGGCCCGTGCGGCAACATCATGTTGTGGAGAGACATGCCGCCCGGCACAAAACCTTGGGGTTTTGCGTCATATTGGCCATAGATGTTGCCCATCAGTTCCGACATGATGTTCTTGTGATACCATGGCGGGCGGAATGTGTCCTCGGCCACCAGCCAGCGTTCGCGGAACAGCACGAAATCGATGTTGGCGGTGCCAGGCACGCCGGACGGCGCGGTCAGCACGGTGAAAATCGACGGGTCGGGATGGTCGAACAGGATCGCGCCGACCGGGCAATAGGTGCGCAGGTCATATTTGAACGGCGCATAATTGCCGTGCCACGCCACCACGTCCAGCGGGCTTTGGCCAATGTCCGTCACATGGAACTGTCCGCACCATTTCACGGTCAGGGTTGATGGTACCTCGCAGTCCTCGTAGGCGGCCACGGGTGCCTTGAAATCGCGCGGGTTGGCCATGCAATTGGCCCCGATAGGGCCGCGGCCGGGCAGCTCGAACTTCTGCCCGTAATTCTCGCAGACAAAACCGCGGCAGGGGCCTTCCAGCACTTCGACGCGATAAACCAACCCGCGCGGCAGGATCGCGATTTCCTTGGGTTCGACGTCGATGATGCCCAATTCGGTGGAAAACCGCAGCCGGCCTTCCTGCGGTATCACCAGCATTTCGCTGTCGGCGGAGAAAAAATATTCATCCTGCATCGACGCGGTCACCAGATAGACATGCGCGGCCATGCCGACCTGCGTATTCACATCGCCCGCCGTGGTCATCGTGCGCATGCCGGTCAACCAGGTCAGCCGGTCGCCCCGATGCGCCACCGGGTCCCAGCGATACTGCCCCAAAGAGATCACATCGGGGTCGACATGCGGTGCGGATTTCCAGTACGGCAGGTCGATCTTGGCATAGCGCGCCGAATGTTTCACCGACGGGCGGATGCGGTAGCACCATGTGCGTTCCGGGCGCTGTGCCGTGAAAGCCGTGCCAGACAGTTGTTCGCCATAAAGGCCATAATTGCATTTCTGCGGGCTGTTCATGCCCTGCGGCAGGGCACCCGGCAAGGCTTCGGTTTCAAAGTCATTGGCAAAGCCCGGCATGTAACCGGGCGTGGTGCCAACAGGCGACGGGGCCTGGATCAATCCGTGCGGGCGGGTCTGCTGATTCATCTGCGATCCTCTTGAAACTGTTGCGGGGTTAACGGTTGATTTTGTAACTAACAACGGCTGTGATGGGGCCGTAATGGAAAACGACAGCTTTGATTTGCAGGATTTCCTGCCCTATCTGCTTAATCAGGCGGCCGAGGCTGCATCCTTGTCGTTCCAGCGGGTATATCGGGATCGTTACGGCATGCTGCGCACCGAATGGCGGGTGCTGTTCCATCTGGGCCGCTATGGTGCGCTGACGGCGACAGAGATCGGGCAGCGCGCAGGCATCCACAAGACGAAGATCAGCCGTGCCGTTGCGGCCCTAGCCGCCAAACGCTATCTTGCCCGCGAAACCCGCGACAGCGACCGCAGGCAGGAAGAACTGCGGCTGACACCCGGAGGCAAGGC